>CALSBM010000004.1:0-79448 GCA_943373175.1 Chitinophaga pinensis
ACCGACAAAATAAAACTGCAAGAAGAGCTAATACAAGCTCAAAAAACCATCATCGAACTAAAAGCGAAACTAGGTAGCGTTTGACAAATGTTTGCCAAAAACCATGCAACCAATTGGAAACCAATACTAAAGGCAGTCCCTACGAGACCCCATCTACAAAACCATAAAATTTCATTCAGGGCTTGACTTTAATGCTCCGATGAGAGCACCAGTGTTTGTAACCGGAAATGGTAGGGTCGCACAAATTGTTCGTAACGACCGGGGATATGGAAACTACATTCTGATCAATCATGGTTTTGGTTATCAAACACTGTATGCCCACCTTTCTGGATTTGCGATTAAACCCGGGCAAAAAGTGAACAGGGGCGAAACTATTGGGTATGTTGGAAACAGTGGAAAATCTACCGGACCGCACCTTCATTATGAAGTTCTAAAATCAGGTGAAAAAATCAATCCTATCAACTTTTTTTACAGCGATTTAAGTCCGGCGCAATACGAAAAAATCCTTCAGCGTGCCTCCGCACTCAACCAATCTTTTGACTAATGCCTTACAAGCCTAAACCCATCGAAAAAGCCTATTACAGTATCACAGAGGTTTCTGAGATGCTGGAGCTTACTCCTTCCCTTTTAAGATTCTGGGAGAATCAGTTTGATTCCCTCAACCCCAAAAAAGGCAAAAAAGGCAACCGAATGTACACGCCTAAGGACATTGAACTTATTAAGAAGCTTCAATCACTTATCAAAGAGAAGGGTTATACGTTGAAGGGCGCACAAATGGCTTTGAAAAGAAAGGATTTAGAAATTGAAGAACCATCGGATAACCTACCAACAGAAGTTCCTCAAACTATTGAACAACCAATGAAAGCGGTACAAGCGAAAGCCGAAGAACCGGGATTAAACAAGGTAGAGTTGGCAGAAAAATTAGTTCGGATTCGTATGGGGCTTTCTGAAATCATCAAGCAACTCTGAAATTGAGAACTGCTATTTTATTTTGGATATTGCTTGTACAGGCAACTGACCTTCTAGCGCAAGACTGGCCACAAAGCTTGAGTTTCAAAGATTCTATACATTCAGATGTTGTAAAAACCGTACAATTAGGACGAAAGGGCGAAAAATTCGGTGACGCTGTAATAAGATTTCAGTCTGGAGAAAATCTTACCCTTGCATTTGATGAGTTAAAACCATCGGTTTCTACTTTTCAGTATGCCATTATTTATTGTAATGCAGACTGGTCTCCTTCCGACTTATTTCCTAACCAGTATTTTCAGGGAATGCAGGATGAGTTCATTAACCAATATCAGCGCTCGTTCTCTACCCGCCAACCTTATGTTCATTATCAAATTGATATTCCAGGAAAAAATAGCCAATTCTTACTTCCGGGAAATTACCTGCTCTATGTTTATAGGGACGGAGATAAAAACAAAGTAATCCTAACTCGGAGGCTGATGGTTTATCAACCTCTTTTTTCACTTAATCCTATTCTTAGGAGAACAACCCGCGCTGGACTCGTTCATTACAAACAAGCTTTAGATTTAGAAATTAACACCGGATCGGAAGAGGTTCTTAATCCTTTTGACCAGGTTAAAGTTGTTATCAGGCAAAACAGCCGCTGGGATAACGCTTCTACTCAACTCAAACTACTTTATGTTCGTGACCGATTGCTCACCTATCAGGCTGAAGGAGATAATGTTTTCGACGGTTCCAATGAATTCAGAAGGTTTGACATCCGTACTACGCGTTTTAAGCCTGAACGAGTTGCAGATATTGGCTTAGATTCCTTACTGATGTTTAAATTAGTTGAGGATCAGGATCGCTCTTATCTCCGTTATTCCCTTGACCCAGACCTTAATGGCCGTTGCTTCATCAGCCAATTAGACGGCGCACAAAACCCTGATACAGATGCCGATTACGCCTGGGTGGAATTTACGCTCAACTTTCCGGACCGTACTTTGGAAGGTGATTTTTATGTGCTTGGAGAGCTATCTGATTGGAATACGACGCCTCAAAATCGTATGCAGTTTGACCCACTAAGAAAAAAGTATTACGGTAAATTTTTACTAAAACAAGGTTTATTCAACTACTTGTATGCCTTCAAAGAAAAAGGCAAAGACTCGTTAGATACTTCCATCACTGAAGGAGCTCATGAAGAAACTGAAAACAACTATGAAGTCTTGGTTTACTTCCAAGATTTTCGGAATCCAAGAGCAGATAGATTAGTAGGTTACAGCAAAATCAACTCGTTGAACAACAACCAGAACCGTCGGTAAGGTTTTATAAACGGTAATCAGCCGCGAGTATTCCAAAGGCGATAGCGGCATTCAGCGATTCCGCTTTTCCGAACGATGGAATTTTAATGAGTAAATCAGCTTTATTCAACCAAAAATCAGAAACTCCATGGGATTCGGAACCGATGACTAACGCTGTTTTAACAGGCCAAACTTTCGGCATTCCATCTCCATCAAGCGAACTGACTACCAGCTCATACTGATTCTTCTTTAGCATTTCGAAAATCGTCTGCTGATCAAGTACTTTAGGTCGAATTCGGAACAAACTGCCCATAGCGGCTGAAACTACCTTGGGGTTCAAAGCCTCTACCGTAGAAGGAGTTGCTAAAATTAGGTTAAATCCAAACCACTCAGCCGTGCGAAGGATAGTTCCCAGGTTTCCGGGATCCTGAATGCCATCAAGTATCAGCCAAGGCGAATCTTCAGGAACAACAGGCATAAAGTGCGCATCACCAACCGCGATAATTCCCGGTGCTGTGGTAAAACCGGAAACTCGCTCCATTTGATCTTTGGTAATCACCTGAAAATGTGAACTATATCCATTCAAACTCTGAAGGGAGTTTGTCTCTAACCATAATTCGGTGACCAATCCTTGTAAAACTGGCCAACCGGATTGTAGCAGCTCAAGAACCAACTTAGTTCCTTCAACCAGGAACAATCCTTCCAACAGCCTTCCATCTTTACGATGCAAGGATTTAATTCGCTTTATTTGTGCATTGCTCAATGCCAGAAAACGCAGGTCGTTCATATTTCTTCTGGATTCCGCTCCTAATACTGCTTGCAAGCTGCGATGTGACTCGGCATTTGCAGGAGGATCAATCGTTGATAGTCAAAAATAACATCAGCGGGCTTCCAACCCAAACTGCAAGCGAAGCTAAGAAAATCCTTAAACCCAGAACCAACAAGAAGTTCTTGTTTTTGTGGAGGTTTAACACTTGGGTGTATTTGGTTACAAGCAAAGGAAAAGAAAACCGGTTTAAATGGAGCTTAAAACGTTCTATAGGCGAAGAACCAGCACTTTATGATTCGTCGCAAGTCAAAGAAAGTGCCTTAGCCTTGCAACGTTACCTTCGAGAAAGAGGCTATTTCCGAAATGTGGTTGAACCTGAAGTTGAAACCAAAGGAAAACGAACTATCGTCACTTACAGAGTGAAAGATTCTGTTCAATATACTTTCAGAAAGATAGTTTACGAAAATGGTGACCGAGCAATCGACCAACTTATCTATGCTTCGTCTCCTCTTAGCCTTATTCAAAACAATACTCCCTATAACCTTGAATTATTGAACTTAGAGCGTTCTAGAGTTGCTGAATACGTCCGCAACCGAGGCTATTTCTACTTTAGTAGAGATTTTCAATACTTCGAACTTGACACTTCTGTTGGAAACCGACAAGTAGATGTTTTTCCTAAACTGCGAACACCCCAAGCAGAATATCTTTATAAGCCTTTCCTTTTTGATGAAATCAGGATTAATTCTAACGTTGACTTATTCAGTAACTCCACCGATAGCCTGAACGGCCCATTCCGAAGCACTGATGGATTGATGTATTTGCTTAACAATCCCGGTTCTGTTGACGACGAAGTTTTAGAACGATGCATTCAGTTTCGTCCGTTTGATCTTTTCTCTGAAGATAAAATTCGGTTTAGTCAATCGCGTCTTTCGGCGTTGGGCATTTATAGCAACATCAGTTTTAAAATGCGACCAAAACTGGATGACTCTATTCCAAAAGTTGCCGTAGATGTTTTCCTGACCCCAGCTAAAAAAGTTGAAACCCGATTAGAAGCTGAGGGCTCCACCAATTCTGTGTCCTTGTTCGGAATTTCCGGGAGTTATTTGATTAGGGATAAAAACATTTTTAGGGGTGGAGAACTGCTGGAACTCCGTCTTAATGGAGGTATTGAATCGCAACAATTCAACAACCCTACTTTGGATAACCGAAGTCTGCCATTTAACACTTTAGAATACGGTGGTTCTTTATCCTTAGTTATTCCAAAGTTTTTATTCCCGTTCAAGAGTTTCAACAAAAGCAACTACTTCGCACCAAAAACAAGGTTTCAAGTCAGCTATTTTAACCAAAATCGATTCGATTACAACCGATCTATACTCAATCTTAGTGTTGGTTATGAGTGGGTAAACAGAGCCAATGAACGATGGGGATTTTACCCCTTCGAGCTTAACTTAGCTAGAACAGGAAACATCGATTCGGTGCTAAAGGAGCGATTGGATCAAATCAACGACCCCTTCCTAAAATTTAGTTTTACCAATCACTTAACTTCTGGAACTCGTCTCACTTATACCGCCAACAACCTGAATAGTGAAAACCCGAAAAAGCGAACGTTTAGCCGAGTAACAGTCGAGTCTTCAGGCAATCTTATTAACCTGATTCAGGGATTGGCAGACCCCGGAGCTACTCGACCAAGACAATTGCTTGGGCTTCCTTATTTTCAATTCATACGCGCAGATGTTGACTTAAGAAAGTATTGGACTATCAATCCTCAATCTGATTTTGCCGCAAGAGCTTTTATCGGAATCGGACTTCCGCTCGACAACTCCTCTACCCTACCCTTAGAAAAGCGATATTTTGTTGGAGGTAACAATTCGTTGCGGGGTTGGTTGGCAAGGCAACCGGGGCCAGGAAGCTTTTCCGGATTTGGAGTTAATCGATTTGATCAGTTCGGAGAGATAAAGTTGGAATTCAATGCAGAATACCGGTTTTCCTTACTTCGTTTAGCCGGTGGCTACACCATTCAAGGAGCTTTATTCTGCGATGCAGGGAATATCTGGACTTTGAAAGACACCGTTAGCAACAAACAACAATTCACCAATTTCACCTTTTCTCGATCCTGGAAAGAGCTCGCTATTAATACAGGATTCGGTATCAGAATGAACTTCAACTTTTTCATCATCCGTTTTGATGTTGGATTAAAACTTCACGACCCGGCCTTTACAGAAGGAAACCGGTGGGTTATTCAGCATTTAACTAACCCTGACTGGAGATTTAATCAATGGCAAAACGAACTCAACATCCTTAATCCTGTAGGAAATCGGTTAGGGATTTATGAGATGTGGGGGTATAATCTTGGCATTGGACTTCCCTTCTAAAAAAAATTTAGAAAAGTACTTTACATTATAAAGTTGTTTACATTTGAGCCATGAAACCAACCTTAGAAACAGCAGAAGATTCACTGTCCCTTATTCACCTAATGATTAGGGACAAAAAAAAGGCGATGGGGAAGTCTGCCATTCACTATCTACTCTGGGGAACTTCAGTTAGTGTGGCAGCACTTATTCATTATCTGATGCTAAAATTGAATATCGACAACGCTCCACTTTCTTGGCCAATACTGATGACATTAAGCGGAATCATTGCCATAATTGTAGGGTTTAAAGAGAGCAAAAAACAACAAACCAAATCATGGTTAGACAATGCCAGCGATGCCCTCTGGTTAAGTTTTTCAATTTCGCTATTAATCGGCATTTGTGCTTCAGTGGTTTCCGGTAACTGGCAGCAGGGGTACACGTTTATACTTTGTCTTTATGGCTTAGGACTTTTTGTTTCAGGTTCCATACTTTCCTTTCTCCCATTTAAAATTGGAGGAATCATTAACTGGGTTCTTGCTGTAGCCAGCCTCAAATTGGGGTTTCCAGAAATGCTACTCATCATTGTAGCAGCAATGGTTAGTGGATATCTTATTCCGGGAATAATGTTGTATCGCCAGGAGCGGAAAAATGAAGTTTGAAGATTTAGACCCACTTCTACATAACCAACTTAGATTGGCTGTTGTATCCCTGCTGATGACGGTTGAAAGTGCAGATTTTAATTGGTTGCAATCTCAAACAGGCTCAACTTCAGGAAACTTAAGTGTCCAATTATCTAAATTGCAGTCTGTTAATTACATCAAGATCAGCAAACAATTCAAGGATAATAAACCCCTAACTACTTGTGAACTCACTAAAAACGGCATTCAAGCCTTTGAGTGCTATGTTCAAAAACTGGAATCGTATTTAAAACCAGTAAAAGCTTCCTCAGAACAATCATGAAATTTTTTTCTTTCTCATTCTTCGCCGGCTTGTTAGCCATGTTGTTTACTTTTTCAGCATTCAGTCAGTCAACCGAAGTCTCAGGAGTTGTAACTGACAATAAGAAAAACCCTCTTGCAGGCGTAAACGTTTTTCTGAAAGGCACTTATGATGGCGCATCTACCGACGCCCAAGGAAAGTATCAGTTTACCACTTTAGATACCGGTACATTGGAAATTGTGGCTACTTTGCTGGGGTTCAAAGATTTTCGAAAAACCTTGCAGCTTTCAGGCGGCAAGCTTCAACTAAACTTAGTATTGAAAGAAAAAATCAATGAGTTAAAGGCAGTAACTATTTCTGCCGGAACGATTGAAGCCTCAGACAGCCGAAGAGTTACCGTATTGAAACCTTTAGACATTGTTACCACAGCCAATGCACAGGGAGATATTTTTGGTGCATTACGCACTTTACCCGGGGCTCAGCAGGTTGGAGAACAAGAAGGGCTTTTTGTTCGAGGAGGTGCAGGATCGGAAACCAAAACCATCATTGATGGAATGGTAGTGAACAATCCATTTTTTTCTTCTACTCCTGATATTGCTCAACGAGGCAGGTTCAATCCATTTCTTTTTAAAGGAACGGTCTTTTCTACCGGAGGGTATTCAGCCCAATACGGCCAGGCTTTATCTTCTGCTTTAGTTCTTGAAACCCAGGATATGCCCGATAGAACAGCCGCAACTTATTCGCTTTCCGCGGTTGGTTTAGGAGCTGGTTATGTAAACCTCTCAAAAAACAAGAAAACCGCCTGGGGGGGTGATTTGAATTACACCAACCTCCTACCATACATGAAACTGGTTTCTCAGCGACAATCTTATCAGCAGTATCCTGAATTCATTGGTGGATCTACCTTCTTCAGAAGGCAACTTCGGAAAAACGGGTTACTGAAGTTTTACGGCTATTACACCTTTGGTCATCTCGGATTTACTCAACCAAGGCTTGATTCAGTCCCATCTAACTTCAATTTGAGTAATCATAATGTTTATACTAATCTGACGTACAAGGATATACTTAATGAAAAGTGGAGTATTTATGGTGGGATTTCTTATAGCTACAATTTAGATAACATACGTCCCGACAGCCTCATTTTGGGAAGCCACAATGTATTATTTCAAACTAGGGTTATGGCAACCCGTATTATCGGTGATTTGAGTGCCCTCAGAATTGGAGCTGAATGGCAGCAGTTTGGAGATGGCAGAAGTTTTCAGCAACAACTCTTCGGCGGGACTACTCCAAAGCTAATGCAAGACCTGAACGACTATCTAACGAGTGCCTTTGCGGAGTATGATTTATATGCTAGCAGCCGGTTGGTATTCAGATTTGGTGGACGTTATGAATATTCATCGTTACTCGCCAGACCAAACCTTGCACCACGAGTTTCAATTTCCTATAAATCAGGCGCTAACAGCACCCTTGGAATTGCCTACGGCGATTTTTACCAAAAACCGGTTACACAATGGCTTTACGATACACGCTCACGTCAGGGTTTTGAAAAAGCTACTCACTACATTCTTAATTACCAATGGATTACATCGGCTTATACTTTTAGGGTTGAAGCATATCGTAAACAATACGACCAACTGCTTAGAACCTTAGAACCCCAATGGGATCTTCTGGGTGGAGGGTACGCACAAGGAATTGATGTTTTCTGGAGAGACAGAAAGACCTTTAAAAATGTAGATTATTGGATTTCCTATTCGTACTTAGATACAAGAAGGCAATACTTGAATTATCCGATACAGACTATGCCTACTTTTGCAACTCCCCATACCGCTACTCTGGTGTTTAAAAAATTCTTCACTAAGCTGAATACCGCCGCCGGATTTACCTATAGTTACTCAACCGGAAGGCCATTCTACAATCCTTACGAATCGGGTTTTCTTACTGGAAGAACCCCGGATTTGCATAATTTCGGTGTAAATGCCAGCATTCTTAAAACAGTTAAAGGTGCTTTCTGTGTTCTAGCACTTTCAGTAACCAATGTACTTGGCCTTGAACAAGTGTTTACCTATCGATTTAACTCAGCAGGAGAGCGTATTGCGGTTGGTCCGCCTGCACCAAGGTTTTTCTTTGTAGGTCTGTTTATTTCAGTCGGTCAGAACCGCTCCAATGAAGTCGTCAATCAAAATAATTAACATGAAAAAACTGTTTCTTTTTGCCCTAGTACTCATGGGCAGCTTGCTTACCAACCCCACGTCTGCACAAAGCGCCCGCTACTTGAAGGCGATGGAGAGTAATTTAGAAAACTTAGATTCCATCCAACAAGCGGATGAATTGATGAGCAAAGCTTCTCAGTTTCTTCGTATTGCGGAAGCTGAAAAAGCAGAGTGGCTTCCCTCCTACTATGCAGCTTATTGCCAAGTTATGGCAACAATCCGGGTAAATGGCACAGAAAAGTTAGATGAGTGGTTAGATGAAGCGGATAAAAACATTGAAGAAGGGTTAAAGCGTAAACCTGAAGAATCTGAATTGCTGACTTTGAAAGCCATGGCTGCTTTTATGAGAATGCGAGTGAATCCTATGGAACGCTGGCAAAAGTATGGCGGAGTCAGTCAGGAAAACCTCGCAAAAGCTAAAGTTGCAGACCCTACTAATCCCCGCCCTTGGATGCTTCAAGGCCAAAGTGTGTTGTTTACTCCTGAGCAATTTGGCGGAGGAAAAGACAATGCAATGCCCATCTTGAACACGGCAATCGACAAATTCAATGCGTTTAAACCTCAAAGTAAAATTCACCCTCAATGGGGGAAAGCGTATTGTGAATCGCTCATGAAGTAAGTTTTGAAGGTACTTTTGCCCATGCCTCGCTTATACTTCAAAATCATCATTGTCTTTGTGCTTCTGTTGGTGCAATCAGCAGGAGCACAACCTTTTTCATTGAAAATAGGAAAACTTAAGTATAAAGGCGGAGGAGATTGGTACGCTAATCCCAGTTCTGTTGGCAACCTTGCTCGCTTTTGTAACCAACAATTGCAAACTAGGATTGACCCTATTGAAGTGGTGGTTGAAGTAGGTTCTTCTGAGTTGTTCTCTTTGGCCTTTGTACACATGACAGGCCACGGAAATTTAGTGTTCAGCCGTGAGGAAGCCGACAATCTTCGTCAATACCTCATAAGTGGGGGATTTCTGCATATCGACGACAACTACGGGATGGACGTTTTTGTAAGAAGAGAAATGAAGAAGGTGTTTCCTGAGCTTGATTGGAAAGAATTAGGCCCGGGTCATCCCATCTATAAACAAAAATTTAACTTTCCTAAAGGGCTTCCAAAAATTCACGAACACAATGGAAAGCCTGCTCAGGCTTTTGGCTTGTATTGGAAGGGAAGATTAGTTAGCGTTTATACCTACGAATGCGATTTAAGTGATGGTTGGGAAGACCCTGAGGTACATAATGATCCGCAAGAAATTCGGCTGAAAGCCTTGCAAATGGGTGCCAACCTGGTTCAATACGCTTTTTCTAACTAATTATCCCCAGCTTGACTTCCTCTTCTGACGAAGTTGTAAGCAGTCAGAATTATCCTCCGGGCTTTAACGAGACCTTGTTGAATATCTCTATTCTTGGTCTATTGCTGTTGTTCCTGCTCAGGTGTTACAGATACCTGACTGCTTAGTGTAGTAAATTACATTCCGGTATCCTGAGAAACAGTTATTTGCCTCATCGCTTTGCCGAAACTGCTTCGCTGAATTTATTTGAAGCATTTAATCTGATGGCCTTCAATACAATAGTTGAAAGGCTTAATCCTTGTTCAACTCGTCAAACCAAACTACTATAAAGCAACTTAATTTCAATCACTTATGAGCAGATTACCAAAGACCGAGATTAATCAAAAATGGTGCTTTAACAATCAAAGAAAAAGTTGGAAAACAAAGGGAAACAAAGCAATACCAACAAACCGTAGTTGTGTTTCGAACCTACAAGTTTCCGTTTAATTGAGCTGTACGTTAAGCAATTGATTCAGCTTCGAAACCATTTCGCTTAAGCTTTCCAATAAACAAATTCCTGAAGGAAGTAAATGCTTAACGTCCAAGGCTTGCCGGCCAGAGGCCAGAATGGTTTGTTTAGGAAAGTCTTTTTGTAAGCGAATCAAATACTCTTCTGCACTTATCGTGGTAAGTGGAGAGGTAAGCACGGTGAATAAAACTTGTGGCTGGTAAATCTCGCAGACTACCTGAAGATCAGGATAGGGTACATTCTGACCAAGGTAAATGCACTTAGCACCTTTTGAACGTACAACAAAACAAGCATACAAAAGCCCTATTTCGTGCCACTCGTTTTCTGGCAAAAACAACAGAAATCGAGGAGCATGAGGGCGATCCTGGGAAGATTGACCATCGATAGCGACGATAAGCTTTTGCCGAATTAGATTGGTGATAAAATGCTCGTGTGCAGGATTGATGATTCCCGTTTGCCACATGATGCCTATTTGTTGGAAAAATGGAAAAATTACTTCTTCCATAGTCCGTTGAAGCCCTAATTGAAGAATGCTGGTTGATAAGAGCCGTTCGAATTGCGTTTCATTTAGGTCCAGCATTGCGGTGGTCAAGGCCATCATTTTTCCACTTGCCGCCTCGCTTTTCAGTGTATGCTCCTGAACTAACTGGCATAACTTGCTTTCATTCATGTTAGCCAGTTCAGAAATCTTATATCCAAACCGATATAATACGCTAACATTTAACAACTTACGTAAATCTTCCTCAGAATAAGCACGGATATTCGTATCCGAGCGATTCGGAGATGTTAAGTTATAGCGCTGTTCCCAGACGCGAATTGTATGAGCTTTTATGCCAACAATAGCTTCAATGTCTTTGATAGAGTATAAGTGAGGCACATATTTTTAACACCTGCCTTTCGAGATTGTTTTAACAGCACCATTTTATTGAAGTAGATTTTCAAAGAAGAATGGCCATGTTCGAACTGGCCTTCCCTATAAGGCGTAGTTCGCCCTTATTGACGGTATAAATTTCTGCTTCGCAATAACTTATACGGCTGCCCGCCTTAATTACTGTACCTACGGCTTGCAATCGTTCCCCATAGCCTGGAGCTAAAAAATGTTGATGCAAATCGATTGTAACAACTTTAGCTCCCTCGGGTGCACGAGTGTAAGCAGCAAATCCCATAACCAAATCGGCGGCAGAGAGAATTACCCCACCGTGAACTCTGCCAAAATGCTGAAAAGCAAAACTTGCCAACTCCATGGATCCGGTAACTATACCCTCTTCGATCGTATCGATATCAAAACCTAAATGATGCATGAAATGCTGTTCCTTCAGCATGTTTCGGATGGCAACTTCTCTGGGATGCGACATAGGTCGGCAAGGTAAAGCATTTCAATTACCTTTGCCGCATGGAAGTACGCCTGGCAGATTCGGCTTACCGCGAAGAAGACAGCCATTCTCAGCATCTATTCCTTTATCCGGGACCAGAAAACCTGTCATGGCTGATAACCGAATCCGGTGAAACTCGTTTTCTGGGAAGTAAACCTTGGAATGGCAATGGAAATGTTGAAGCTGTTCATCAACTTATAGCTAACGAAGAATCGTTAGGCTTTCCATACGCCTCTACCCATATCTTACTCAGCACCGACAGACTCAACTTGGTTCCGCAGGATTTGTATCGATCGGGAGAAGGCATGGATTATTTTGAGGTTGCAGACGATTTAAGTATTGAAGAAGAATTGCAACGCTCCAGAGCTGCTTCTTCTCTTTATGAGACTCTTTTTCCTATGAGTCGTGGCTATTTGTTAGCTTGGCAAATCGCTTTTCCAAAGGCACAAATTCGTTTTCTTCATGATATGGTGTTAGAATGGTCGCCGAATGGACTTTCGATTTGGAAAGAAGCTAAAAGAGCATTGTTCTGCTGTAAAAAGGATGAAGAATTACTTGCTTTTCAGGTAAAACCAACGGAAACAGCGGATGACTTTCGTTATCAGACAGAATTATTTTTACAAGCTAAGTTCCTTATAGATAAAGGCGAAGGAATGATTAATCTCTTTAATTGCGGAGAAGCTACTTCGGAGAACTGGAATTTTTCGATTTTATCACAGCCTTCTGGGCTTCGTATTTCGCCCACCCATCTCGAATTAGTTAGTAAAGGGCACTTTTACCCCTTGTTTCGTTTGGCATGCGAATAATTGGCGGAACAGCCGGTGGAAGAATTCTCAAAGTACCCTCCGGTTTACCGGTGCGCCCTACAACCGACAAAGCCAAGCTCGCATTGTTCAATAAACTTGACCATTCTTGGGAAATCGACGGTTTGTTGGCTTTAGACCTATTTTCAGGCACTGGAAGTTTCGCTTTAGAAATTGCTTCAAGAGGCGCGAAAGCCATCGCGATAGATCAGCATCAAGGATGCTGTACTTTTATAAAACAAAGTGCACAACAATTGGAACTTCCTGTTCATGTCGTGCAATCTGAGGTATTCGGATATTTACTAAGAAAACCCGAACAGCCGTTCAACCTAATTTTTGCCGATCCGCCCTATCAACATGTTCAACTTAGGCGACTTCCAGAATTAATCATCGAACACTGGTTGGCACCGGAAGGATGGTTCATTCTGGAACATCCACGTTCTTATTCGTTTTCCGAAAATCCTAATATTCTGGAAGAAAGAATCTTCGGTCAAAGCGTTTTCACCATATTTGAACGCCATGCCTAAGATTGCCCTTTTCCCCGGCTCGTTTGACCCCATTACTATGGGTCATGTTGACATCATCAAAAGGGCAGCCCCTTTGTTTGATGAATTGGTGATAGGACTTGGCAGTAACAGCCAAAAATCCTCTTTATTTAACTTAGAACAACGGCTCGAATGGATTAGGGAAGAATTCAAGCATTTGCCCAAAGTGAGGGTTGAAGAGTATCAAGGGTTGACCGTAAACTACTGCAAACTAATTGGTGCTTCCTTCATCATTCGTGGATTGCGCTCAGCTCCAGATTTTGAGTACGAAAAGAACATTGCCCAGTTCAACAAAGCGATGGAAGGAATTGACACGCTCTTTTTCATGACTGAACCTGCACTCTCTCCTATTTCATCCTCCATAGTAAGGGACATAATCCGTAATCAAGGTGATCCCAGCCCGTTTGTACCAGAAAGCGTTAAGCAACACTTTAGGAAGTAGAAGCAGAATAGTTCGTAGGCGAAATAGTCCAATAGAATTTGGCAAATTTGCGCCGTGAGTAAACCAGCACTTGCCCGGGGCACCCGGGATTTTAGTCCAGCCGAAATGGCCAAACGCCAGTATGTATTTCATGTTCTCGAGCGCCTTTTCAAGCTTTATGGATTCCAACCTTTGGAAACTCCTGCAGTCGAGAACATTGAAACGCTTACCGGAAAGTATGGTGAAGAAGGTGATCGCCTAATTTTCAAAATTCTTAATTCAGGCAACTACCTCGAAAACATTACCCATGAGGCTTTTGAACAAGCTAAAGCCAGCCATTCGAAAAGCCTGACTCCCGCGATTTGCGAAAAAGCCCTTCGTTACGATTTGACGATTCCTTTTGCGAGGTATATAGCCATGAATCATGGTCAACTTGCATTTCCTTTTCGCCGATTTCAGATGCAGCCTGTTTGGAGGGCCGATCGCCCTCAAAAAGGGCGTTACCGTGAATTTTACCAATGCGATGCCGACATAATCGGGAGTAACTCAATCCTGATGGAGACCGATTTAGTATCGCTTTATCATGAAGGATTTGTTTCGCTGGGATTTAAAGACTTTTCGATTTATGTGAATCATCGGGTGGTGCTTCAATCTCTGGCTAGGTGTTGCGGCTGTGTAGAACAAACTGATTTTATCCAATTTGTAACAACGCTGGATAAATGGGATAAAATAGGAAAAGAAAAAGTGGTCGAAGAGTGGTCAGGCTGGTTGCCGAATCAACATTCTCTCAACGAAGTTGTTGAGTTGCTTGAAGAAGAAAATGTTTCATTAAAAACGCTTTCAGACTTCTTTTCCAATTATTTAAATCAATCAGATTATACTTCCGGAATACAAGATTTACAAACCTTAATGAGCTACTGCGCTTCAATTCCAACCTTAAAATTCAATCTAAAACTTGCGCGTGGTTTAGATTATTACACCGGTTGTGTGTTTGAAGTTGTAACTCACGAAATGGCAATGGGAAGTCTTGGAGGTGGAGGACGATACGACAACCTAACAGGAGTTTTCGGATTGAAGGACATGAGCGGAGTTGGAATTTCATTTGGCTTTGAGCGAATAGTAGATGTTATGTCCCATCTGAATTTGTTTCCAGACTCCTTAACTTCTTCAGCTAAGCTATTGGTTATTGCCTTGGACGAGCAAGTTATGGAACATGCCTATAAACTGCTTCAATCCATTCGAAAGCTTGGAATCAGTGCAGACCTTTATCCAGAAATTGTAAAAATGAAAAAATCGCTCTCGTATGCAGAAAATAGAGGTACTCAAAACGTTATTCTTATTGGAAGCACCGAAGTTGAAAACCAGCAGTTTATCCTGAAAAACTTAACTACTGGAAACCAGAAAACGCTGAATTTGAACAACATTAGTCAACTACACACTGCATTAGAGGCAGAATAAAATTTCACGATGAGTACCATTCTGGCAGGGTTGCCCCTCAGCATTGATCAACTTCGTCCGGTAGCATTAGGCGAAGTGAAAATTGAACTTAGTTCTTTAGCACATTCCAACATTGAAAAGAGTTACCATTACCTGAGGGATAAACTTTCCCAGTCGGATCGCTTGTTTTATGGCATCAATACCGGATTTGGTGCATTGTGTAACATCGCCATTTTATCCGAAGATTTGAGCCTGCTGCAACACAACTTAGTACGCTCTCATGCCTGTGGTTGTGGTGAAAAAGTCCCTGCTCCAATCGTTAGACTGATGATGTTTCTGAAAATACAATCGTTGTCCTACGGATATTCAGCAGTAAATCCTGAAACAGTGGGGTTGTTGCTTAACCTGTACAACCTTGATATTCTCCCGATAATTTACAACCAAGGCTCACTGGGAGCTTCTGGAGACCTTGCGCCATTAGCTCATTTAAGCCTTCCCCTAATTGGCGAAGGCATGGTGAATTACCTCGGAAGAGAAATGCCTGCTCAAGAAGCCTTAACTCTTGCAGGGTTAAAACCAATCCAATTAGGTGCTAAGGAAGGATTAGCCCTGTTGAATGGAACGCAGTTCATGTTAGCTTATGCATGTTGGTGCTTAATGGAAGCAGACCATCTAATGCATTGGGCAGATTTTCTCGCTGCTGCATCCTTAGATGCGTTCGATGGTAAAATAGAGCCTTTTCGTCCCGAGTTGCATAGAATCAGGCCTCATCCAGGGCAACAGCTTTGTGCAACTAAGGTTTTGAGTTGGTTAGAAGGAAGTGAAATTCAAAAACAGGTAAAGGTTAATGTTCAGGATCCGTATTCGTTCCGTTGTGTCCCTCAGGTTCATGGGGCTAGCAGGCAAGTACTGGAACATGCGCGTCAAGTTGTAACCATCGAACTTAACTCCGTTACCGATAATCCCAATGTATTTCCAAACGAAGATGCCATTCTTTCTGGAGGCAACTTTCATGGACAACCATTGGCCTTGGTGATGGATTATCTCGCTATTGGCTTACATGAACTCGGACACATCAGCGAGCGTAGGGTATATAAGCTTATTAGTGGCGAGCGTAATCTTCCTTCATTTCTAGTATCAAATCCAGGACTTAACTCTGGACTTATGATTCCTCAGTACACGGCTGCCTCTATTGTCAGTCAGAATAAACAACTTTGTACTCCCGCTTCCGTTGACAGCATTCCATCGTCTAATGGTCAAGAAGATCATGTAAGCATGGGGGCTAACGCCGCAACCAAACTATTTCGGATTTTAGATAATCTTTATAGTCTGTTTTCCATTGAAATGCTCAATACAAGTCAAGCTTTGTATTTCCGGGAACCATTAAATAGTTCTCTATCCATTGTAAAAGTCATCAATGCGTGGAGAAACAAAGTGCCACTTGTTGAGGTTGACAGAATATTCGCAAACGATATAGCAGAAGGCCGTGCTTTCATCCAAGAATACCAACCCCAACCTTAGGATTCAACAAATCCGATCCGTTTATAGCAAAGCTGGATTTTGGGTACCCGCGTTAGTTTTTTTACTAACTGGTTGGGTATTGATTTTCACCCTTCCTAAAGAAGTGAGTTTTCGCTGGCTTACGCATAATCATTCCCCTTGGTTGGATGTGGCTATGCGTAACCTTACCTACCTCGGCGATGGTCTAATGTTGGTGTTGACGGTTCTAATTTTTCTTGGGATAGACAAATCGAAGTCTTGGCGAATTGCACTTGCCGGAATTTTCACTTCCATTGTAGTTCAATCGCTCAAACATGGCCCCTTTAATCAGGTCGCAAGACCTTCTCTTCACTTCAGTCAAATAGGTGAAGCCATAAGGGCTATTCCCGGAGTTGAACAACATGCCATGAATAGTTTCCCATCTGGACACGCTGCATCGGCATTTGCCTTGTTTTGGATGTTGACTTTACTCAATACCCGCAAGCGATACGCATTTCCCTTTTTCATGCTCGCACTCACGGCAGCTTTTTCCAGGGTTTACCTCGGTCAACACTTTTTCAATGATATAGTAGCAGGTGCAACTATTGGAATGGCGGTATCGAGTTTCGTTTTCTGGCTGTGGCCTGTTAAAATTGAAAGTAAATAAACGGCTGAATGTCCGATGATTTAGTTTGAATAACTAACCAAATTACCAGGCCGAGTGCAAATCCATGAACCCATAATGGCCATGATTTCTCCTGATTTGAACGAGCTTTTATTGTTTTTGCAGGTAGAAAATGTAAGCCTATAGCCAGCAGCAGCATAGCAGCAACAACCGGAAAACCATTTATCCATTGAATCAGAATTTCTGGGTGAAAAGAACTGGCTATTTGACGAAGTTGGCTAATTGCGGTATCGAAATCAGGAATTCGGAAGAATATCCAGCAAAAACACACAAAATGGAAGGTAAGAAACCAAGAGAAAAATCTAAGGATAACAGCGGTTTTACCACCCGATTCATTTGAAATACGGACTTTTTTATCCACAATCAATGCTGCACCATGTAGCCCTCCCCAAAGCATAAAGTTCCAACTTGCACCATGCCACAATCCGCCTAACAGCATGGTAATCATAAGGTTTAAGTTTTGCCTCCATTGCGAACACCGATTTCCTCCTAATGGAATGTATAAGTAATCCCTCAGCCAGGTTGAAAGTGAAATATGCCAGCGTCGCCAAAAGTCGGTGATGTTGAGGCTTTGGTAGGGCTGAAGAAAGTTATCGGTTAGGCGGAAACCGAAAAGTAATGCTATGCCTATAGCCATATCGCTGTATCCGGAGAAATCACAGAAAATCTGCATGGCATAGCCATAGACTGCTAGTAAATTTTCCACACCCGAAAACTGCATAGGGCTATCCATTACCCTGTCAACAAAATTTATGGAGATGTAATCGGAGATAACTGCTTTCTTGATAAGCCCCAGGGTAATCAAAGAAAATGCAGTAGCAGCTTCTGATTTTTTTAACGGTTCAAACTGCCTGACCTGGGGTAGGATATCGGCTGCTCGCACTATTGGTCCTGCAACAAGACGAGGGAAAAACGTCACGAAAAAGGCAAAATCGAGAAAATCGTGGGATTCTCTTTTTACTTCACCTCTATAAAGATCAACTATATAACTAATGGATTCGAAGGTGAAAAATGAAATACCAACAGGCAAAATCCAGTTCAGCTTAAGAAAATGTGCTCCGGTAAGATCACTCCATAAAGCACCAAACAAATTGAAATACTTAAAAAGAGCGAGTAAGCCTAAATCCCCAACTAAAGCGATTATCATGATTGTTTTCGCTTTCTTTTTACTTTTCTCGCTACTAATGGCTCCACCCATCCACCAGTTAAATAATCCATTGGCCAGTAACAATAGCCAGTAAATTCCGCTGGACTTGTAGTAAAAAAAGAGAGAAAACAGCACTATCCACGTTATGGCTGCTTTTCGTTTTACTGAAAGAAGAATATAAATGCCATAAACAAGGGGAAAAAGTAACAAAAACAAACCAGTATTGAACATCAACGGTTGTTTCGGAGCATAATACAACAACCGAAGTACTGCTTGCCAATCAATCACGGGCATCAGGATAAAGAGACGATAGCAGTGCTTCATAGAGCATCTCTGCCTGTAAAGCGTAGCCACTTGTTGTAAGATGGACTCTGTCGGATTGCATTAGCCCCCGTTTTACCCAAGAAACTCTTGAACCGGGGCCTCCCATTACTCTACGAAAATCCCAGTACGCAAAGCCGATAACTTCTGCTTTTTGCTTCAATACCTCAATGGCGGCTTTCTGTGCTGGTAAATCAGCCGGAATTCCTGATTGGCGACGTGTCTTTTTCCGAGGGCCAGGGCCAAAATCAGGCGGAAATGTAAAAAGCAAGGCGGCTCTGGGATGCACCTCCCTGATTTTACAACACAAACTGTCTATTTCCTGAGAAAAACGTGCTGCATCGAAATCTGGTTGATAGCTGTCGTTAGTGCCCAGGGAGATAATTACAAGGTCTGGTTGCAAAGCCTTGGTATGTATTAACCATTTTTCTGCAATATTGACATGATCAACTCTGGCTCCATTAACTCCTGTTGCATGGTATCGGATTCCCTTGTCATGACTATTCAACAAATTCAAACCAAACAAACTAAGCTTACACGATTCATTCTTCGATTCCAATTTCAGTTTCCTTACCGGATAATTCCATTGAAAAGTTTTAGTATCGTATTCACTTCCATACAGCAATTTGGCTTCGAGACCATTTTCGTCTGTTAGTTTTATTCCGCACCCATTAGAAAACACCTGAACTTGAGTGAAGCTATCTTCTAAAGCTCGAGTTTCGCACCAGAGGGAGAAATTAGTACCCGAAGATTCTAAGGTAATTCCACTGATGCCAATCGGTTGAGGTTTTTCAGGATGTACCATTCTTTTTGCTAACCAGTTCTGGTCGGAACCGGAACGTAAATCATACGGTTCGTTAGTTCCGGCAACTCGATAAGGAAAAATAAGTCCTCGACCAGCATGACCAAATTGCTGTTGCAACTTTCGCCTCAAAGTTCCGGTAAACAAATCAGCCTGTATATGGCTATCTCCTAAATGAAGGATGTTGATGATTTCCTTTTTTCCTGATTCTAAGGAATCCAGTTTTATTAGAAAATTGACAAGGTAGCGGTCGTTTTCAATGGCATTGTATCCTTTAAACTTCTGTTCTGTACCCTTCCAATGCCGAGACGGGTCGTTTCTTAACCGAAAAGGCACTCTCCTGACTCGCTTACCCCTTTTACCTTTCAGCTTTTTTCTCCCAGATTTACGAGCAACACTATGGCTTTTCCCTTTTTTCTTCCTCGCAGCATACGCTGAATGGTTAGTGCTAGAAAGAAAAAATCCGATTATAATCAGTAGAACTATGCGAAATCTCATGGAATTTGAACTGCAGGTTTAAGTGCTGTCTGAAGTGCTGTTTCGAGCATTGAAGCAACTTTTTTTGCCCCTGCCGGGCTTAAGTGGGTGTAATCCTTGGCAAGAAGTGGAGGCGTTTGGGCAATCCAGTCTAAGGCAGCATTTTCTCCACCCATCGCATGAAACAAGCTCCAAAAGCATACTTTTTCTTCCATGGCGATTTTTCTTTGAATACCAACAATGTGAGGAATGCTTGGATCGGTGCGGTACTCACCATCAATTTTTGCACTTTTATCTCCAACTCCTATTATCAAAATAGTAGTTGAAGGAAACAGTTTTTTTAAATGTCGGATTGCTCTGCGCAACCCTACTTCGTACCAATGTAAGGAAGTAAGTTCAGGATTAGCCACATTCAATCCGTACTGTAAAACAAGGCATTGATAGGGAAGGTAGCGGGCGAACTGCTTAGTTAAGCCAACATTCAATTGTGCTAATGGTAAACCACTGTTCCCTCTTAGGCTTAAATTGTCGAGAATCACCCCTTCTTCACTTTCAAAACTCAATCCGTAAACTTCATCCTTAGTATTGATTGGCCATTGGAGATTAATGACTCTGCCGTTGCCTAAACCGAACCGTTGCAAATTAGCCGTACTATCTACTTCAATCTCCCGATTACTAACAGTTAATGTATGTGCAGTTTGTCTGTTTCGCAGAAACAAGCTTACATTAACCGGAGTCCCTTTTTGTTGGTATCGTACCCAAGAAGGTTTTTCACTGGAAGGGATGCCTAATGTTCCTCCCCAGCCCATAGAGAACGCTGGTTTTTTTGGAGACATCCAGGTATAGGAGCTCCAGTTTTCAGAAAACTTATGGCTAATGGTTATTCTATATCCTGCAACCGGGCTTGTAATGGGTACCCAGCCAATACCACCACCGCCATACGTTCGTTGAAAATAACGACGTAAATCTTGTGTGACCAAATCACCCTCGATAGCACTATCTCCCCAATAACCGATTCTTAGCTTTTTACTTCCAACGCGCTGTTTTACTGAGTCTAACGCATTAGCTAAAAAACGAAAATTGGGAAGTGAATCTCCAAAATCCTCAATAGGAACAGGCCCTTTGGGATACTCGTGTAACACTATGTTGGGTAGTCCCAAAAGAGCCAAAGTATCCGATTCCTCTTCATTCAAAATAGAATCCGACACTTTTACTTCAAGAGTTGAATTAACTTGTTTAAGCTTTTTTCGATTATTCGATTTTTTTGTAGGGGTATGGAAAACATCTGAGAACAGACTGTAAGACTTTATTTTGACACCCAAAGCAGCACTTTCAGACAAAAAGGATCCAGCCCAAGCAACAGCTACTGCAAGACAAAGCGTCGCCCACAGCGGCCAAAAGGTTACTGTCTTACTTTTTTTCTCGCCCATAATGCTTACCGAACTTCCAGTGCTATACGTTCACTGATTATTGGCAAAGTATGATTTAAGATTTCCCCTAAATCATTAGAATTGGAAGGGTACAACATTCTTACAACATCACCTCCCATAGATTTACCTTCATCATTAACCACGGTAAAATGAACAGCCAATTCTCTTTGATAGATGCCAGCAGCTTTATCGAGGCATAAATCTGCCCTAGTTTTCAGCTCAAACATGGAAAGAAAAACAATTCTGTCGCATTGAAATGTTTCTTTCAGGTAAGGCATAAGGTTAGGATTGGTAATGTAAGCCTCGTAATACCGGGTAGTTTTATCATTCGGTAACACTTTATCGTCTTTCACTAATCCTTCCTGTTTCGGTTCTTTTTTTCGAAAAAGATTTTTAACACTTAACCTAGAGTGTTGATCGGCATCCTGATTAAGCTTTCCTGAGCCAGAATACACAAATCGAAATCCTAATGAATTGTATATCCTTCTCAAATCCTCGTTAGTTTCCGCAGTTTGGTTACCGAAATAAAGGCAACTGTCGAAATTGCTAAGCTTTTTTGCAACACTCATGGCTAATTGCTCTCTTATCATAGCCCTCAATCGGGAAGAAGTTAATTCGCTTCCCTGAGCAATATCCTGATCTGCATCTGAAAAATGCTCATTTGGTTTATACGGAACTACCAACGCATAGCGCTTCTGAGCACTTACTTGAGTTGTTGAGATTAATACTAAAACTAGTAGCCAACTCTGAAAAAACTTATTTAAGTACATGCTGCCAGATGTCGTTGCCGAAGATAAACACCATCAGAGCTATCAAGATCGCCATTCCGGCATACTGAGCAATTAACATGAACTTATCCCCTACTGGTTTGCCTCGAATAATTTCGATTAGCAGAAACAACACATGCCCTCCATCAAGTGCAGGAATAGGTAAAATGTTCATAAACGCTAACACAATGGAAAGCAATGCTGTAGTCATCCAGAAGCGATACCAATCCCAGACTCCGCCATACATTTTCTTTGCAATCGCTATCGGGCCACCAAAGCTTTTAGAAGCTGGAATTTCTCCCGAAAATACCCTTCCAAACCCTTTCACATTATCTGTGATGGTTTTCGATGCTAACCGATAACCGGCTGGTAGGGCTTCTGAAATTCCATATTTTTTTGTTTCGGTTGGAAGTGATTCAATCTTTGGATAAAAGCCAATTGTACCATCCTTGTTGACAAGTACTTCCAATTGAACGTTCTTGCCTTCACGAATAAGTTGAAGATTAACTTTATTGCCTGCATTTGCTTTTAATCCGGATTGAAGTTGATCAAAAAACGTGATGGATTGTCCTGCTAACTGGATAATACTATCGCCGTCCATTAAACCGGCATTGGCGGCAGGGCTTCCTTTCATTACTTGCTCTACCGAAAACCGTACGCGAGGCATTACAAACAAGCTCTTATCTGATTCTAAAAGCTTGGCTGTAAAGTCGCGAGGAACAACAACATCCACCAGTTCGGAGCCTCTCTTAACTGTAATGGTTGTATTCTGCCCAAGTAACACATTGCTTCCAACAATTTCATCGAACCGCTTTACTGGTTCTCCGTTGATTGAAACAAGTACATCGCCGGATTTTAAGCCTATTTCCTTGGCAAGTTCTGAAGCATAAATACCATGAGTAAGCTTATCGTTGGGAATATACTTTTCACCATAAAAAATTAGCAAGCAAGTGAAAATGATAATGCCAAGCAAAGCATTGATAAACACCCCTCCAATCATCACAATCAACCGCTGCCAAGCTGGTTTAGAGCGGAACTCATCTTCCCCAGCAGGTAGTTTAAGTTGTTCTGTGTCTAAAGACTCATCAACCATCCCGGCAATTTTGACATAACCACCTAAGGGGAGCCAACCTATTCCATACTCTGTTCCTTTGTAATGAAAGGAAAACAACTTCTTACCCCAAGCATCAAAGAAGAGATAAAACTTCTCTACTTTAATACCGAAGGCTCTTGCAGCCCAAAAATGACCGAATTCGTGTAGGGTGACCAATATCGAAAGGCCCAGTATTAACTGGGCAACCATAATTACTATTTCCATGTAAGGAGCATCAAACGATTAAAGTGCGGGCGAAATTACGGGTTTGTGCATCCGCTTCGATAAAATCTTCCAAATACTGAGGAGTTGAGTACGGAATTCGCTGAAGACATTCTTCAACTATACGCTCAATTCCGAGAAATCTGATTCTTTTTTCCAAAAAGGCTTCAACGGCAATTTCATTCGCAGCATTCAATATACACGGGGCATTGCCTCCTTGTTTCATGGCTTGAATAGCCAGTCTTAAACAGCCAAACGTTTCGATATCAGGTTGTTGGAATGTAAGCTGAGGGAAGGATGAAAAATCGAAGCGTGGAAAATTGGTTTCTAAGCGATTGGGGTATGCTAGTGCGTAGAGAATGGGCAATTTCATATCAGGAAGTCCCATTTGTGCTTTAATTGAACCATCGGTGAACTGCACAAAGGAGTGTAAAATAGACTGTGGATGAACCACCACTTCTACCTGCTCAGGCTTTAGATTGAAGAGCCACTTAGCTTCTATCACTTCTAGCCCTTTATTCATCAGCGTTGCCGAGTCAATGGTAATCTTAGCTCCCATAGACCAATTCGGATGCTTCAAAGCTTGCTCTAAACTTACTGCTGCAATTTCGTCCCTAGTTTTTCCTCTGAAAGGACCACCAGAAGCTGTCAAAATGATTTTTTCAATAGGATTCTGCCATTCACCCGCCAAGCATTGAAAAATGGCTGAATGTTCTGAATCAACCGGATAGATATTGACCCCAAAGTCACGCGCCATTTGGGTTACTAATGAACCTGCTACAACAAGGGTTTCTTTATTGGCAAGTGCAATAATTTTCCCAGATTCGATAGCTTTTATAGTTGGTCGTAATCCGGCTGCTCCTACTAAAGCAGTAAGTACAACATCGGTTTCAGTGCTTTGCACTACCTGAAGTACTGCTTCAGCCCCGGCATAAACCTTCAAAGGCAAATCATCAAGTGCATTTTTTAACTCTTGGTAATGCGCTTCGTTAGCAATTACTACTTTGTCTGGTTGAAAACGCCGGGCTTGTTCAGCAAGTAACCGCCATGAATTGTTAGCCACTATTGTATCCAAACTAAGGTGTTCGGGATGCGCTTCAATGACTTCTAAGGCTTGTGTGCCTATCGATCCGGTTGATCCCAGAATGCAAATGCGCCTTACTGAAGGAGTATTACTCATTAGAAATAAAGGATAAAATTTCCCCTTCAGGAAAGGGTTATACGGTTGGCAATCTCGCGATCATTAGCAAGGCGAGGTAGTTTGTTTTGACCACCTAATCTTCCTACCGACTTCATGTACTGGGCAAAAGTACCGGGTTTTATCCACCTGATTACTAATGGCCTAAGAATACTACCCGTGATTAGGTCATCGTAATAAATATTCTTTTTTCTCATCAAATCATCCATAAACAAGGCAATGGCTTCCTCTTCGGCAGGACAATCAGCTATCTCAACAAACCACTCATGATAAGGCAATCCGTTAGTAGGAGTCACTTGAGGAGCAACATGAAATTCTAGAACTTCCAGCCCAAAATGAGCGCTAGCTTGCTTCATCACTTCATCCACTTCTTCACCAATTACATGTTCACCAAAAGCAGAGATAAAATGCTTAATTCTTCCGCTTACTCTGATTTTATAAGGATTTTTTGAAACGAATCTTACCGTATCGCCTATGCTGTAAGCCCATAAGCCTGCATTAGAACTTATGACCAAGGCATAGTTTCGATTCAACTCCACCTCGCCAATATGCATTCGAGGCGGATTTTCATCAAAGTAATGCTCAGCAGGGATGAATTCGTAAAATATTCCGGTATTCAATAACAAGAGTAAACCAGAGTCCGATTGTTCATTCTGGTAAGCAAAAAAACCTTCAGAAGCAGGAAAAAGCTCAATACTGTCCACTTTACGTCCAATACTTTGTTCTAATTTTTGCCGGTAAGGTTCGTAGTTAACCCCACCATAGATAAATAAAGAGAAGTTAGGGAACAATTCTCCTGCAAGTTTCTCGGATCGTGCTTTTAACCGATCGAAGTACATTTGAACCCAAGGTGGTATGCCGGAAATCAGCCGCAAATCTGCTGAAAGAGTTTCATCAACCACACGTTCAACCTTTTCTTCCCAATCTTCAATGCAATTGGTTTGATAAGAAGGAAGTTGGTTGGTTCGCAAATAAGCAGGGACATGATGATTTGAAATACCCGACAATCGTCCTGTAAGAATGCCATTCTTCATATCTAAAACCGGACTTCCAGAAAGGAAAATCAGCTTTCCATCAAGAAAATCTGCTTTCCCGGTATCGTGAACATAAGCCAGAATAGCATTCCGTGCTGAATTAATGTGATTGGGAATAGACTCACGAGTTATGGGGATGTACTTCACACCCGAAGTAGTCCCGGAAGTTTTAGCAAGATATTGCGGCTTTCCCGGCCACATTACATCAGCCTCACCAGATGCGTTCCGCTCAAACCAGGCTCTCCTACCTTCATAATCCTTAACCGGAACTCTAACTTTAAAGTCCTCATACGATTTGATAGAAGCAAAATCATGCTCTTTACCAAAAGCAGTATTCTCTGCCCGACGGATGAGGTCATTAAAAACAGAAAGCTGTGATTCCACAGGACGTGAAGACCACAGCTTAGTCTGTTTATCTATACGGGCTGCCCAAATCCGGGCAGCCCATGATTTTAAACTCATGCTACAAAAATCTGCCTATTTCGCTACAAAGCAAACTCAGTTTTCTATGACTTTGAATTCTGTTCTTCTGTTTCGTTGGTGCTGTTCCTCAGAACAAGGAACTCCATCTGGACAAGGTTCGATTAACTGAGATTCACCATAAAACTTGTAGGTAAGCCTAAATCGGTCGATACCACGTGAAACCAAGTATTCAATGGCTGCCATAGCGCGTTGTTCCGATAGTTTTTCATTGTATGGGCCTGTTGCTCTTGAGTCGGTATGTGATCCCATTTCAACTCGTATATTAGGATTATCACTCATTACTTTAATGAGCTTATCTAACTTGGCTGATGCATCAGATCTGATTTCCCATTTATCTAAATCATAGAAAATTGGTTCGATGTTGATACGTCGATCAAACCTGAGTTTTTCCAAATCAATAACGATAACGCTATCCAATCTGAAACCCGCGGCACCAAAATCTACCACATGCGTATTGGTGAGGTAGCCTTCTTTAGACGCAGTAAAGACAACTTTATCAATATTATCTGCCGATACTTCGAAGCGACCCTGCGCATCAGTAACGAAATTATCCGATTGCTGTGTACGCGTATCTTGTGTTAGAACTGAGGCCGCATCCAAATTGAATTTCGTTTCTGCATCCCTAACTAACCCTTTGAGAATAACTGAACGCCCTTTCACCATTTCTGTCATGATGTTATATCGAGCATTTAGATTAATTGGAGTTTCATTATTCTTCATTCTACAGCCATAAACAGAACGTCGGGTAGAAAAACCGGCAGCATTGATGACTAAGTCATAATTAGAAAGTGGATTGAGTTTTACCTCATACTCTCCAGATTCATTGGTAATCAAGTTAAAAACTTCCCCTCCGTTATTGTCTAATTTCACCTTTGCATTAGCCAAAGGTTCAAAGGTTACGCTATCAATGACAAGTCCGCGAATGTTACAATTCAACTCTCTGAATTGATAAATATCATCGCCACCCATTCCACCGGGGCGGTTGCTGCTTACATATCCACTGTCAGATCCTGGATACACCCAAATGCCGAAATCATCGTAGGTGCTATTTAAAGGAGAACCCAGATTAACAGGAGATTGAAAAAGACTTCCTCTCATTTTGGAAGTAAAAACATCCAAGGCTCCAATGCCAATGTGGCCATCAGAAGAAAAGTATAGAACACTATCGCCCTGCATAAAAGGAAAAACCTCGTTTCCTTCTGTATTGATGCCAGTGCCTAAATTCACAGGGTCAGTCCAACTAGAGCCTATCTTTTGAGAAATATATAAATCAAGTCCGCCTTGTCCTCCCGGCATATCAGAAGCAAAAATTAGTTTACTTCCATCATAGCTTAAAGCAGGGTGCATGCAGTTGAAATTCTTCTTACTGAAAAATAAAATTTCCCCATCCGACCAATTACCCTTTTTGTCTCGCTTGTGTTCATACAATGCTTTGTAATCAACCTGAATATCTTTATTCCAGCTAAGTGGTGATGATTCCGATTGGTTATGTCCCATAACAAGCATAGACTCATCTGCGCTAAAGCTTACAGTTCCATTATTTCCTGCCCAGTCTAAGGATTTGCGATAAACATGAACAGAACTATTGGATGCACTATCAAGAGGTGTTACGAAAACCCAGCTTGTTCCTTGATTGTCCCAAGCATACATCGGTCTGGATAACCCAGCTTTTTTTCTGCTTGAAACAAATAACAAACCTTCACGACTCATTACTGGGGCATAGTCATTCTCAGGAGAGTTAATCGAAAGCGGAACTAATTCAAACCGCGTTGGATTAGCAATGGCTTTTGGTGCAAAATCCGTAGATCTAAGCTTATTTCTAGCAAGTCGGCTGTCAGGTTTATACCTAAGGTACTGCTTAAACAATCGTTTAGCTTCCTCATATTTCTGAGCGCGAAACAAGGCAATACCATATCCAAACTCGATTTCCGGATCTTTAGCCCTCGTGAGATAAAGCTTGCTGAAGAGCTCTAAGGACTTTTCATGGTCATGAGTCTTTAAGGTTATAAAGGCTCCTCTCTTTAGGGCCTCGAGGTTATTAGTTTTATCATAACTTTTAGCATAAGCATCGGAAGCAGCTTTTAGCTTAAGTTCCTGCTCCAGCCTTTTTCCTTTATTGTAAAACCGGTCGTAAGCATTGGAACAACCCGAAACAATCAGGATGAGTAGTGCAAAGGAAAGTACAGATATCTTCATCTGAATTAAAAATAGCGTGGACTCATGTATCGAGTTTGACCAAGGTTAAAATTATAGCCAATAAAAACCTCATGGCTACCATCTTGGTAGTTTCTGAGTGCATTAGTGGAATAGTCATAACTGTAGCCTAACCATAATTGCCGAGTAAGTGCAAATTGGGCCATCAAGGCGATAGCAGAATTACTTCTCCAAGATGCTCCAGCCCAAAGGCGTTCTCCGAAAATAGCAGTTAAGTTTAAATCTATCTGAGGGGGAGCATTTTGAACATATCTTCCGAAAAATCCTGGTTTTAGTGCCAAATCTTTCGACAATTTAATGTGGTATGCAGCAGTAATTAGAAAATGCTGCTCCAAGATTGCAGAAGAAGGTTTGGAAGGATCTTCTGCTATTTTGGTTGAAATTAGGTTTGGAATTGAAAAACCTAATGCAATCTTTTTATTTCGAAAATAAACACCAGTTCCAAAGTTTGGCCTCGTGGTTTGAATCACATTAGACTGATAAAATGCAGGATCAGGTACTGGATTATTGGTATTTATCCTACTGAAGTCGTTTACGTAGAAGTTAACATTCCCCTGTAATCCAAAAGCAAGAATCGAAGAATTATCGAATCTAATTTTATAGGCATACGAAAGGTTGACACTGGATCTGTTCTCAACTCCAATCCTGTCGTTCATTAAATTAATACCGAAACCATTGACTCCCTTGAAGGGCATGTGTGCGGACGCATTCAACGTTACTGGAGCACCTTCGATTCCAACCCACTGATTACGATAAAAAAGTACCGTACTAAGCTCTTCCTTAGCACCTGCGTAAGCCGGGTTAAGGGTAAGCATGTTAAACAAATACTGACTGTAAAGCTGGTCTTGTTGTGCATAAAGCCATGACGGGAAGAGCAAAACAATCAGTATAAAAAGTTTCTTTTTCATGTTAATTAGCGTTGAATGACAATGAAGCCGCGGTAAATCGGTAAGTCTGGTCCTAGTTCAAGCAAGTAGAAATAGGTTCCGGCAGGGAGAGGTTCATTATTCCGATTAATTCCATTCCAATTATCCCGATATGGCTGACCTGCCCAAACTTCATTACCCCACCGATTAATTATTGTAATCTTAGGATTAGAGTATTCCTTGATATTTTCAATGACGAAGAAATCATTGATGTTATCCTCATTAGGTGAAAATCCACTTGGAATGATAGGAGGCTCAGCGGGCAGCACATACAATACAATTTCAGCAGAATCACAAACCGGTGGATTTAGTCCATTACACACCCGATACCGCATTCTATCTGTACCTACAAAGTCGGTTTGTGGCACATATCGCAAAAGGAGTTGGTTTTGTGTGTAAGTTCCCCTTGTAGGTGGGCTCAAAATAGTAACTCCTGCAAAAAGGACATTGTTGCTATCCCTATCGTTGATGGTTGGGTTAAATACTACTGGAGTATTCGCTCTTGTAAAGACCGTATCGTTATTGGCTTTTACGTTAAAAATGCGCTTTTCTACCGTGATAACTATGATTGCTTCTAAACAATACTCGCCATTAGGTAAACCTGCACATAAGTAGTATCCGACCGTGTCTTTACCGAAAAATCCGCTATTCGCTGTATAAATGGCAGTACCGGCATTAAGGTCAAAGTTTACCAACCCGTTTTTAGGTGTTACTCCTGGATTGGCTTTGAAGTAAGTTGTTAAAGTGGAAGGTCGTGTATCGTTAGTGAAAAACGGAACGGTAACCGGGGTAGTTTCAGTAGTTGTTGCTGCATCGTTACGCGGGCGAATTCCTGGATTTAAAACTTGTATGAAAACAGTTGCCGTATCAGTTACCGGCAGATTATCCGTTTGTAAAGCCACAACATAGCGAAGGGTATCGCCACCAATGTAGCCATTGAATGGAGAATAAATAATGCTGTCGCCGATAAGGTTAGCCGTTCCATTCTTAGGTCCGCTTCCGGGAACAATACCTACAATTTTAGTTGTGCTGGTATCGATAATATCGTTTCCGTACTGATATATAGTAACTGGAGAATTGACCAATGTAACAGCCAAATCATCTTCTAAATCAAGGTTTAGGTTCTCGATGTTGATAAAAATTTTGGCTGAATCACAGAATGGAATTGTGGTATTCACACATATTTGGTAAAGAATGGTGTCGCGTCCAATAATATTCGGATTGGGTGTGTATTGAAAGAGGCTATCGCCAATTACTGTGATAGTGCCAAGTCTCGGATTTTGAGGAAAACTAATATGCCCCACTCTGATTTGATTATTGAAAAGGTCATTGACCCGTGGATCAATCTTTTTTCTAACATTTCGTTTTACAATCACGGTATCGTTAACTGCTGTAAGATTGATTGGCTGAACATTTATGTAAATGTAGGCTGTATCACAAACAGGCGGGTTTGGCTGAAGTAAGCATACCGTATAACACAAAGTATCTGCGCCTGAATAACCGGGAGTTGGAATGTAGTTGATTAAGCCGCCTGGCTGATTAAGTTGCGCACTACCATGTTTCGGTTGACAGGCTATTACGATGCTTGTTGGACCGGCAGGAATAGTATCGTTGTTTCTAGGATCAATGATGACTGGGGTATTGGAAGTTGTTGAGACAGTATCCGTAACAAGATTTATAGGATAAGGCTCTACATTGATAAAAATTAGCGCTGTATCACAATAGGGGACAGTTGGTGTAGGAGCGCACAACATGTAACAAATGGTATCTCTTCCTAAAAATCCCGGTGTAGGTATGTACTGAATTCCGTTAGTAGTTATCACCGTTGCATTTCCATTCTTCGGAGGACACGTAATGGTAATTGAGACTCCTGGAACGGTTTGGTCATTGATCATTGGTGGAATAACTATAGGAGTATTTACATTGGCTCTTACTGTGTCGTTGACCGCATTGATAGGAATTGGAATTACATTGATAACAATCAGTGCTGTGTCGCACAGTGGGAAAGAGCCGCCATTGAAACATATCGAATACACGATAGTGTCTTTACCAAGAAATCCGGGATTAGGCGTGTATCGAATAGAATCAGTGCCAGGAATTGTCACTATGATACCATTAGAAGGAAGCCTTACTATCCCAAGCCCAAGGTTGTTTTGGCTTGGCACAAAGTCATTTAAAAATGGATTAATCCAAGTCGGAGTATTGATTGAAGCATTGACAGTGTCATTAATGGCAACAAGGACGAGGGGAAGTACCTTAATCCTAATTACGGCAGTGTCGCAAATTCCATTGAAATTGTCACACAATTCATAAATAATGGAATCGTTGCCACTAAAGAAACTTTGAGGCGTATAAACTACAGTGTCATTCGTAGCATTGATGAAGGATGTTCCGAAAAACGGCCCACTCAATCTTCTCATGAAAACCTGATTGTTGTATAAATCGTTGAGTTTTGGGCGAATACTAATGGGGAAATTGACAAAAGTTATTACATCATCATCTTCAGCAATAATAAAAGAGTTGCTACAACGAACTGATGCACGAGGAATAGCTATTCCTGTTATTGAACCACCGGTTGTGCCATTCGTAGCGCCATAGCTGGTACCAAAGTCAGGGCTGTTAGGGTTAGTAATAATTCCAGCATTTCCGCCACTAGCTTCAATGAAGGAGCCGGCAGGCACACTGCTTCGGAACATTACAACCCCACCACCGCCGCCGCCGCCAGGGCCGTGAGACTGTGGGTTTGCTGCATTGTCAAGACTTCCTCCAAAGCCACCTCGAACAGAAGCCCTAACTTGACCGAAGAAGGTGTTTACATCCAGAACAATAGTGCCTCCGGCACCGCCTCCTGCCGAACCATCACGTCCGGTTAAAAGCGTTTGATTTTGTCCGTTTGCAGATATTGTATTTCCTGAAGTGAATAAACGATTGGCCATTAAAATAACTAATCCACCACCATTTCCTCCTTTACCTCCTTGTCGAGCAGCCTCATTTTGGTGAGCCCCACCGGCTCCTGAGCCGGGCCAGAACAAGTTGAAGTTATTGGTATAAGATGCTGATGTACCGCCAATACCACCGGTTGCGAGTGGGATTAAACCAAATTGAACAGCGGCAGTAGATTCATTACCTCCTTTTCCGCCAAGGCCAAAGTTCGCTCCACCACCTCCGCCGGTATTGTGGTTATTGCCACCACCACCCCCAGTGTATAGTTTTCCACGTCCACGTTCTTTAAAAACAGAAATGTTGACGATAGACTCTCCTTTCATCCCGGCTTTTCCTGTTTCAGAATTTCCGGTTTGAAGGTTATTGAAAAAATAGTTTTGGACTCCGTACTGAACATTTGGGCTTGATGGTTCGCCTCCCCTAAATCCACAAGTGTCGAGGTTGATGTTGCCTCCAAGGATTAGCGTATCAATAGCATTAAGTATTAATATACCACCGGTATTACCATCCCATGGCTTTGCTCTGATTATCCCTGAGGTGGTTATTCGAGGTGCTGTTGGTATGGATACAATCTGAACCAAGTTATTGGGTTCATAATTTACTAAAGTCTGAAACCTCAAAAACAAGGTATCTAAAATGACGGTATCAACTTCGTTGATTTCTACTTTACCTGCATTTCCTAAACTAATCAAATCGCCAAAAGCAGGGCTATCAGAAGTATCTATTATAGCACCTTTCATTTGAGCGATAAGGATTTTCTCTCCCCGCTTGAATTGCTTTAGCTCCAATGAATCACCCAATAGTGAACATTGCCCGATAAACTGCTTAACAGCCGCGTACTTATTTACTACTCCTGGGCCTACCTGTAAGTTCTGTGAAGAGGCCAAGTGAAAGCAAAAGATTGCTATTAAGAGAGCACTCCATTTCTTCATGATGCAAAAATGTCTATTAATTTCTCAACAGCGCGACGACTTTACCTTATTTAGATAAAGTTCTATAATAAACCGATAAGTCCTATTTATCGAAGCATTTGGCTTTAAATCGGCAACACCCAAGTACTAACACCTTGGTATTTATTCATCTCATGCATTTTTTGAACTGCCTCAAAATCAGTGTCAATGGGAAATGTTGCAACCCGAATCAACCCTGAAGGGCCTGGAATCATCGCGCTTTCGATTCCTTTTGACTCCATAAACTTCATCCAGCGCTGTGCGTTTTCTACTTTCGCAAAGACTCCACTTACAAGGACGAACGACTTCTGAACGGATAAAGAGGTATGAAAGTAAGGCTCAGGTACTGATTGCGTTGAATTGCTGCTTTCGATAACGGATAAGGAGGATTGAAAGTCCGGCAAATTTATGGATTGACCAATGCCAGCTTGTAACTGCTTGTTTACAGGCCGATAAAGCATTCCGACCATTAGAAAGAAAGATAGCAGAACAAACAACCATTTTCTTGTACTTCTTTCTGAAACTGGTGTTAGCTGAACTATTTCTAAGGAAGTTGACGGAGCTACCGTAGGTAAAATTTCAGATAGACTTAACCATTCTCGAATAGGGAGTACCTTCTGAGTATTAAACAAATGATTGTAATGCGATGCCTGATGATGCAGCCATTTCAAAAGTTCAGGATCATTACTAATTCTTGACGATTCCTGCGGAAATCCATCGTTAGAACCAGATTGTACTCGCTCTAACACCCATTCAGGAGCTGAAAGCGTATTAGTTAAGGAGTTATACGAAGAAGGCAATCGTATCAAGCGAATAAATCCTACGCCCGGCCAGTAAAAACTGCCTACTGAACGTAAATGAGAGAGTATAGCTTGAGGATAGTTCACTTTAGTTAAAGTTGAATGCTCAAACCGACTAAGGCCTGAATTCCATAAGACGGATAATTATACCATCTCACGTACCTCATGGAAGCCAAGTTGAGTACCTGAGCAAAGATGCTGGTTTTGCGGTTATATGCGTAAACAACCCTACCACTAAAATCCAATAAAAATGGAAAATGTTCTTCTTGCTCAAGCAGGTTGAGTGCACGAATGCCTTCCATTCCGGTTGCTTCTACTTTCACTTGCCACTTTGAGTCGATGTTATACTTTAGTTTGGCATCCACAGTCCATCGTGGAGTTTGCCAAGGAGTTTTCATCGTATCAAGCATTAAGTGTCGATATCTAACACCCGTTTCTATTGCCCATGAGTTACTGAACTGCCATTGGTACCTTAATTCGGCACTAAACTGAGTGGTTTGTGGATCGTAATCCGGCAACAAGTAGGGGCCTAAATTTTTAAAGAACATCATATTGTCGGTTCTGGAATAACAGAGAATTGCATTCAATTGACTGTTTGGGCTTAGAAGGTGGCTGCCAGAAACTTTGATTTGGATTGAAGGACTATTGAGCAGCAATAAATCAGTTCCTGAGAAAGGACTTTGAGTCATTAGACTCAAGAATGTATTCGCTTGAACATCTCCTTGTAAGGCAACATCAAGCTGTGTTTTGCGATTTAGGCTCAGCCAGCGAAATCCAAAATCAGGGAAAAGCCGAAGCTTATTTTCAATGCTGTCGCCTACATAAACGATTCGCAGGCCCATTCCTGCTTCCCATTGGCTGCCTTTCAGTACATAACGTGGGCTTAAATGAATCATGTTTCGGGAGATACCAGCAAGCAAACCTTGGTAGTTGGAATAGAAGTACCTCGCACTCCAATCGATAAGTTGATCTGAAAGCACAACTCTACCATTTCCTTTAACTTGAAATTGCTGTTCGCTTTGCCCTTTCTTATCATTAAGGATATGCGATAATACCTCGGCATGAAAACCTTGTCCGAGACTGTCGTAAGCAGCATTAGAAACTCCGGCTTTGATGGTAAATAGATTATAGTGTTGAGCCTCTGCTTCTGAAGGAGTATTGGTGAAGCCACTTAACTTGGTACTATCAACTCCATAATACCGTACTGCCTGCCGATCAAAAGTAATTCCGCCAGAGTATCGCCAGTTTTTACGGTATAAATGTCCATCAAGGCTTGCCATGGTTTCGCCGTAATTAACGTTTCTGAAAGTAGTTCCTTCTCTATCAATTGAACCGGAGGAATTTAAATGGCGCACATTCAGACTTAAATCCCATGTTTTATTCTGAATGGTGTTTAGACTTAAACCAAGAAAGGGCGTGTTGTAAGTACCGAAACCAACGGTAATCCTGTTAGATTTATGTACTACCTGTGGGTCTATTATCGACTTAGAAAGGCCAACAGGATTTAGTTTAAAATCGCCAGGACTAAGATTTTGGATTGGCTTATATTGAAATTTTGGCCTCTCGGGATCAAATTGAGGCAACTCCGGCTTGAGTTGTATTTTTATCGCTTCAGCTAAGGTCGGTTGATACTGTCGCGTAAGTTTTAACGAATCAACTTTAAAGTCGTCTCTCCCTTGCCCTTGAAGCTGAACAACTGCCAACATCATTGAAAGCAGAAAAATTAATTTTTTCATTGCTAATCCTCCTGTAGTTGAGTGGCTGGTTTTTTAATCTGTTCTAACAACTGCTTAGCTTCAGCAATGACTTTAGGGCCATCATGATTGTCGATAACTGATTTTAATGTAGCAATGGCCTGAGTAGAATTGCCTTGTTCATTATAAACCCTTGCGAGGAGAATAAAAGAGCGCGCTACCCATTCATCGAAGTAAGGCATTTTCGCTGCCAAATCGAATATCACGGATTGGGCAGTACTCCATTCTTTTCTCATAAAATGGGTTTTAGCCATTAGGTACCTGGCTTCGGCTGCCTTTATATTTTTTTGTGCTTCATACACCTTAGTAAACTCTATCATTGCTTGTGGATAATCGGCATTTTCTAATGCTAACTGACCCAATATTAAAGAGGCAGATTGTTTAGCTTCGGTTGTAGCGATATCATATCCAAGGACTTTCAAAGCGAACTGTTGTGATTTACTTTTTTGCTGAAGGCCAAAGTTAAGTTCCATCAGATTGAGGGAAGCCTCAAGTTGAGCTGCCTTGTTTTCACTCGAAAGAAGTAGTTTTTCAGCCGCTTCTATACTTCCCGTTGAGTCTTTTATGGAACGTTTAAATGCCATTAGTTTCAGCAGCGACTTCTCTGAATAACTGTTTACAGGCTGTTGGCTCACATATTGAAAATCTTCTATTGCTTTGAGTGTGTCCTTTACCTTTTCATGGCATTCGGCCCGCATTTGATGGGCTTGTAAGGCAAAATATCCGTCGGGGAACTTAGTGAGGTATTTGCTCAGTTCCTTAATCGTACGGTTGCAATCACCAGATTGGCTTAATTTTAACGCTGCCTCAAAACTTACTGAATCAACTTCAGAAGTAGTAAAACTGGCACTTGGAACTGTTTTCAGGAAATCATAAAACTGGTCAACTTCGTTTTTCGAAACGTAAATCGCCTTAATTCCTGCGATAGCATCACGTGCTTCTGCACTTTTGGGTGCTAAGCTGACAGTTTTTCTATATGCCTCAAGGGCCTTTTCGTCTTGGTCGCTGTTGTAATAAATTAAGCCTTTGAGGTTGTATGCCTGTCGGATATAATTGCTATTTGGCCGTCCTGTAATCAGCTTATCCAATTGAATCAATGCTTCTTGAGGCTGATCCATGGCCACATAAGTATTGGACAGGTCCATGAGCGCGTTATCTGCGTACGCTGATTGCGGAAATAAGGTGTTTAACCTTTTCAATAATTCTATTTTTCTAGTATTCTCAGCTCTCAACCCATGAATTGTCGCTTTTTGATATAAAGCATAATCTGTTCCTGGAGCATTTCGGTTTATTACCCGATCATAGAACAATAATGCTTTAGGGTAATCTGCCAACGCGAAGGCTGCATCAGCAGTTCTTGCTATCATATCGGGAATTAGGATTTTATAATCTTCATTCTGGTTATATCGCAGTGGAGATTTTTGCACTAAATCGAACCCTAACTCCCATTCTTTAAACGCTGCAGCATAATTTTTAGCGAGATAATGAACGTATCCGGCAGTATATCGACAACTCAATTCATTTACGCTTACTGGTAGCTCTTCTTTACCACTCATTTCAATGAAACTCCTGTGAAATGCCAATGCTTCTGAATACTGATTCAACTTGTAGGCAGATTCACCAGCCCAAAAAGTAGCCATTAACCTTATTTTATTCTCATAAGGGTGTTCTAAGGACTTCTTAAAGAAGCTTAATGCTTGCGAATAGTCGTTTTCGTTAAACAATTCTACCCCTCGGTAAAAGGTAACTTGCTGAAAAACTTTTCTGTTTTCAACGGTTTTGTCTTCAACACTATCTAATACTTCTGCCGCTTGTCTGAAATTTCTAGATGAAAGAAGCAGTTTCCCAATCATGTTCCTCACTTCATCCCCCATTTTTGATTTTGGAAACAACTGAAGAAACTGTTGAAGTCCACTTAAAGCTTGTGCCTGAAGTCCCAATTCCTGTAAAAGTTTGGCAGAATTGAAAGCAGATAGCTCACGAATTGCCTTATTATAGGAAAAGCCAGAGGAAAGTTCAAAAGCTTTTTGAGCTTTGTCTTTTTCTTGCAAAGATAAATGGCACTCTGCCGAAACATAAGCAGCCATTTGAGCAAGTGAATCTTGCTTAGCAACCGGTTTATTTAAAAGAGTAATTGCTTCTTTAAACTGATTGTTTTTCCATGCGGAAAAACCTGCCTGAAATGATTCGATGTTCCCCGGTTTAGCTGTTTTTTCTAAATAAATTTTGAAGTAAGGCCAAGCTTTTTCATAGTTATGTTTCATAAAAAATGCCTGAGCAGTAACTAATGCAAAAGACTCTCGTTGTTTTTGGTCTTTTTTGTCAGCCGAGGGTTGGGTAGCGAGGATAACTTTATCGTATTCTTTCTGACTAAAAAAAAGCTGCGCAAGTAACAAGGAAGCCGAAATCCCATACTGCTTACTTCCCGTTACAGGAATAAGGTAATCGGGAACTTTAGCATATCGTTCCAATTTAAAGCTAGCATAACCCGCAAAGTAAGAAGCCATTTCATCCATCTCAGATTGAGGATCCCGTAAATCTCCCCATTGTGTGACGGCTTCTTGGTATCGGGCTTTTTGTACCAAGGCAACAAGCCTCATCGCTCCAAGCTCACTGTTCTGCTTTTCATCCAAAACTTCGCTCGCAATTGTTGGAAAATCATTGACAGCCTCCCATTTTCGGGCTTTAAACTCCGATTTCAACCAATAATACCTTGCTTTATCAGATAAAAAATGAGAAGGATAACGGTTGATAGCTCGTTTTAACTGACTAACAGCATCGGAAGTTTCGGATTCCGCCGAACAAAAAGCGTCATAATAGTATGCAATCGCCCAATCTCCTTCCCCTTCTTGGTTATTGAAGCTGGCATGTCGTTTCATCCAGCGATTTAGAAAAACCTGAGAGGAGGCATACTGCTCGGCATCGAACAGGTCTAATCCTTCCCGTAAATCAGAAGATTGTGGCTGAAACCATCGGTTTTGCTGGGCTTTTGCAGGGATGCTCCAAATCAACCCCAAAAGGAAGATGAAAAACACCCTTGCCGGCAACTGTCGGTAAGTCATGCGTTGAATTTAACACGGAATATGTGCTTAACGCAGCACTTTTAGAATTGATACGTTACGCCTAAACTTGGGAGAATTGGCAATTGGTTAACCCTAGTATAACGAATTCTGTCAAAATAAAAGATGTTTTCTCTGTTGTAGGTATTTGTAACACTAAAGCTGCATTCCAACTTTTGCTTACCAATTTCCAGTTTATACTTAATTCCCATGTCTAAACGGTGAAAGTCAGGTAAACGTCCACCGTTCAACTGGCCATAAGCGATTCCTAACTGGCCATTCTGATTAAGAATATTGCCTCCCAAACCGTTCATGGTTATCTGTTCGAAGAATCCTTGGGTTTGAGTGAAAGGAAATCCTGAACCATAATTCCAGCGGGCTGAAAACTCCCAATTACGCTTTTTTCCGGCGGTATAAGTAGCAACAAGGTTTACATTATGACGGCGATCAAAATTTGGTGCATACTGTCGAATTCCATCATCTCTTGTAACGTAGGTTAACGAATAGGTTGTCCATAAGTACCAGCGTTTGCGCTCGTATTTCACTCGGATATCAGCTCCATAAGCTTGGCCAACTTCAATGATGAAATCTTTTCGTTGGAATTCAGGCTTATCGGCGAACTGCGGCAAATCATCATAGATTTTATCACGATTCAGGTTGGTCATCTGAGTGAAATCTTTGATAAAAACTTCTGAGTTAACTTCAATATTCTCTGTTAAGTCGTATTCAAAACCACCAAGTAAGTGATTGGCTTTCTGCAATTTATCGTTAAGTTCCTGTCCTTTAAACGTGCGGGGAAGATTATCAGGACCGGCAAGAAATCCGTAAAAGAGGTTTACAACGTCTCGATCAGAAGCTGCTGCAATGAGGTTTTGCGAATAAACCCCTCCAGCAGCTTTGAATCTAAGTCGTTCGCTGATGTTGTACTTAAGTCCGAATCTTGGCTCAAATGAACTATTGGCCAAAGTCGGATAATACTGAATCCTGAATCCAGGTTCTACCACTAATCTTTTGCTTACATAGCGGTATTTTACATAACCTGCAATCTCGGTATTGTTGATTTTTTGCTCTAGAAAACGACCTACAGAATTGAAAAATGTAAAGTCGGTTGAAAACGACACCAACTCAACACCATAATTAAACTCATCGCGCCCGTTGAAGTGACTGAAGTTTAATCCGCCATTAAACCCCCCAATGCTCGATTTTCTTGGTCTTCCATCCGCTTCTTGTTGTGTAATGTCGTAAGAAGAATAACCGAAGTTTCCTCGTATAAGCGTTGAACTGCTTCCAGGTACTACAATAAAACTGGTACCTGCTCCAACTGAATTCCAGCCTATATTGGCAATGTTCCTAAAATTGACGTTGTCCTTGAAGTTAAACCCAAAGAGGTTTAGCTTACTTCCGTTGTTGGTTTTGAAAGAAACTTTACCATAAAGATCGGTAAATGAGAATGGCAAACCTCCAGAATCGGCATAGCTATAAAGCACTTTGGAGGTTTGATCTAAGTAAGAAGACTTGGCAGAAAACAAAAACGTCGGGACAAAATCATCATCTTCCTTGTGTTTACCTAACGGGCCTTCGAGCAGAAGACGAGACATAAATGGACTTGCGCCTATTTTTCCTGTAATCCTATTTTGGTTTCCATCCCGAGTACTCACATCCATAACGGCAGAAATCCGTCCTCCATATTCACTATTAAACCCACCTGTATGCACATCTGCGGTTTTTATGATGTCGGTTTCGAAGACTGAAAACAACCCGATAGAATGGAAAGGGTTGTAGATAATCATTCCGTCTAACATCACCTTATTCATCACTGGAGATCCTCCTCTGATGTAGAGCTGTCCGCCTTGATCACCGGTAAAAACTACCCCCGGAAGAACCTGTAGGTATTGAGCGATGTCAGGCTCTCCACCAACAGAGGGAAGCTGTGCTATTTCCTTAGAGGTAACAGTAGCGACTGCTACATTAACTTTCTCTCTGTTCTCTTCCTTTTTAGAAGTAATTCTGACTTCATTCAAATTGAATTGCCTTTTCCTCAACATCAACTTTTGATTCAGCAGTTGGCCGGCTTTGAGGTTGATGTTTACTTGAATGGTATCAAAGCCAAGGTAAGAAGTAGAAAGAATGTAGCTTCCCGGTGGCACTTTAGTAATACTGAAGTAGCCGTCGCCATCGGTAACTGAACCAAAGCGAGTCCCTTTCAAGACCACCGTGGTGAACAAAATAGGCTCGCCAGTTTCTTTGTTGTAAACAAATCCTCGAACAGTACCGAAAGTTTCCTGTGCCTTAACTAAAGATACAGAACCGAGGAACAAACATAAAAAGAGAAGAAAAAAAGTTGTGATGCGGAGTTGTCGCTTCATGGACGGCCAAAATAGACAAATCAGCTTAAAAATTGGCCTTTCGATAGGAAATTAACGCATTTCGAAACAAAGAAGTCTGGTAACCGTTAAAAACAAAAAGCCATGGATAATACCCCAATAATCGCAAAAGAGGCCATCAAAGGCCTTAGTTTTCCAAAAGTTCCCATGAACGATGAAAGTACCCAAAAGCATTTAGCCGAATTAGCTGAACGTGCAATGGTTCTTGGCAATACGGAACACGGTAAAGTAAGCATTATCTTTCATTCAGAGTTGGGCAAGCATAGGGTAGAAACCACTATTTGGGCTGCTAATGAACACGACATTACGCTTAAAGGTGGAGTTATCATTCCTCTTAGTGCGATAGAGTCGATTATTCTCTAAGGGCTTTGTTCCAATACTGATAATGAATTCCTGGAGCCTTAATTTCCCAACGCTGCCTGAATCCTACCGTTTCTAACGATTCTAGAAAAGGTTTTGTTAGCATGTTCCCTTGGCAATATACTTCTCCGATTTGTGGTAAATTTTGGTAATTCACTAACAGAATTCCTCCCCTTTCAGAGCAGTTTTGTGCGGCTAAAAGTGGAAAAGCGGGACTAAGCTCATCAGCTCTTCCCTGAATAATCAGCAAATCAAACTGAACATTGGGGATTTTTCCTGCCTGCCAATTTAGAAAGGACATGTTTCCGGGAAAGTTTTCAGGCCAGGGTTGAGGAAAACGCAGCTCAGGATTAGGTAAATCTCCAAGAGGCCAAACTAAACCTAAAACAGTTGTTTCCTTTCTTAACAATTTAGCTATCAAATGCCCGTGAAAGACTCCATAAGCTATTACTTTAAGTCCCTCGTGAGGATTTAGCTTTTTTACTACACTATCAATCAGGAGTGTTTTCTCAGAAACTGGTGAAACAAAAAGGGCTTGCTGCCGATCAAATGCTTTTAAATCTGAAGTCTTCTTTGCCTGTTTTCTTACTTTACAACTACCGAAAACTGCACAAAGCAGCAACACAACAGCAATCAACCTTGAGGAAATAATCATAGTGCAAAAGAAGTGAATAGATGGTGTCGTTAGCATGGACTCCCGAATACGAGCTGGTATTGCCTGTAGGTCACCGGTTTCCGATGGAGAAATACGGGTTGATTCCTGAACAATTAATCTATGAAGGCACTATCCGGGATAATCAAGTTTATTACCCGGGATTAGTTAGCGATGAAATACTTCTTTTAACTCATTGCGCCGATTATGTTAGGCGGTTTCAATCGGGAGAATTGACTGCCGCTGAAATAAGAAGATCCGGATTTCCCTGGTCTCAAGAGTTGGTAAAGAGAGAATATCTAATCACAAGCGGCACTATTGAAGCCATGAAAAGGGCTCAACAAGATCGAATTGCCTTTAATGGAGCTGGCGGTACCCATCATGCCTTTCGCGATGCAGGAGAAGGATTCTGTTTGTTTAATGACTTTGCAGTTGCCGCTAATTACTGGCTAAGCCTTTATCCCAACCAGAGGATATTAATTGTGGATTTAGATGTTCATCAAGGAAATGGAACAGCCTCAATTCTGAACCAGGAATCCCGTGTTTTTACGTTCAGTATGCATGGGAGGAACAACTTTCCACATAGAAAAGAGCATTCTTCCTTGGATATTGCGTTAGAAAATGGGATTGAAAACCATGATTATCTTACTCTGTTAGAGCGTAATCTGGACAGAGTAATGCACGATTTTCTTCCTGACCAGATGCTTTATCTGGCAGGAGTTGATGTCTTGAAAACTGATCGACTTGGGAAATTAGGATTAAGCCGGGAGGGTTGTCGCGAACGCGATTCCATGGTATTTCAGTTTGCTCTAAAGGCACGAATTCCTGTCACCGTAAGCCTTGGCGGAGGCTATTCCACTAAGGTAATTGACATAGTTGAAGCACATTGTAACACCATTCGGGTAGCTTCTTCACTCTTTTTTTAACCATCTTTTTATCTTAGCCTCATGAAAAAACAACTTTCCTTGCTGCTGCTCCTCGCTGCAAGTTTCTTTTTCTCTTCTCTTAGCTACGCAGGTTCTCCTTTTGAAGGGAGCATCAAGTTCAGCATGCAACTCAATGGGGCAAATTCTGCTGAAATGGCAGCCGTACTTCCCAGAGAAATGAAATTGACCATTAAAGGAAATAGACTCAGAACTGAGTTAACTGGTGGACTAATCGAGAGTATAATGGGAGTGATTGTTTCAAACCCGGAAAAAGGACTGAACTGCATTTTAAACAGTAACGTAAAAATGGCTTATACCCTCGAAGTTGAATCGGAAAGCCAAGATGCACCGGTAAAAGCGGAACCAACTGGAAAAAAGGAAAGGATTGCAGGATATTCCTGCGAAGAATACCTTATAGTTTTGGCCAATGGAGAAAAAAGTACCGTTTGGATTACGAAAGAAATTCAGCTTCCCAAGGTTAGCGAGGTTAAGCAAGCTCCTCTAACTAGTTTTTTGAATAATATTCCAGGTGGAAACTGGATGCCCATGAGAATTACACAGAAAATTGGGGATAGCGAATTGACATTAGAAGTCACGAATGTGAAAAAGGAAAAAGTCTCCGATAGCCTTTTCGAAATACCTGAAGGGTATCAGACTGCTCCATTTAACCCGTCAGTGTTTGGAGGAGATCAAGGAGATGAGTAATCACACCTCATTAGACGAAGCGCATAATCCTTGGACTAAGCTCAACTCTACCATAGCGTACGAAAATCCCTGGATTTCGGTTTTTCATGAAGAAGTTTTAAATCCTAATGGCAATCCTGGAATTTATGGGAAGGTTCATTTTAAGAATTTGGCCATCGGAATAGTACCCTTAGATGATGAAGGAATGACATGGCTTGTCGGTCAATACCGCTATCCATTGTCTCAATATTCTTGGGAAATCATAGAAGGAGGAGGAAAAATTGGAATTGACCCTGAAGAATCTGCAAGAAGAGAGCTCAAAGAGGAATGTGGATTAGTTGCCGGTAATCTTGTAGAAATAGCAAGATCTCACCTTTCCAATTCAGTAAGCGATGAGCTTGCAATTCTATTTCTTGCAACAGAATTAAAGGAAGAAGCTGCTGAACCCGACGATACTGAAATGCTTGCGATAAAAAAATTACCTTTAAAAGAGGCCTTTAACTGGGTTTCGGAAGGCAAAATCACAGACTCGATGAGTGTTATTGCCTTGCAACAACTAAAAATTCAGTGGTTAGAAGGAAAACTTATTCTGCCTTAAGGAAGCTTTTCAATTTCATTCCAACTATACGGTCGATAGGAAAAGTGAATGGCCCATCAGTTGTAAAATTTTCAGGATTTATCCAATGAAAAAGAATGGTTTCATTCTCCGGAAAATGGTTATCCCAAAGAGTAAAGGAATTAGAAGGGTTATTCAGAAATTCAATCAAATAATAAAGGCTAATGATCTGATCCTGTGGGCTAAAAGCCGATTGTTGGAAAAAGTCGGTAGTATAAAAATGTTCTAACACCTTAATTTCTACACCTAATTCCTCTAAAAACTCTCTTTTAAGTGTTTCCTGAGCACCTTCTCCCCATTCCATTCCACCACCAGGAAATTTAAGCATTGGTACATTATTCCAACGTTCGGAAGTAACAAGTACTTGATTCAGATCATTAATGCAAATACCATAAACCCTTAAAACAAATCGATTAGCCACAAAAAAGGGGGCAAAATGCCCCCAAGGATTTTGATAGCCTTATGATTAGGCTTCTTTGTTCTTACGATCTTGTATTTCTAGGCGCATCTCCTGGCACAAGTTCTTAAGATCCTGAAGACCTTTGCGAACGCGGGTACCGGCAGCACTGTTGCCTTTGTCGTAGAACTTAATGAAGTCTGCCTCCATGGCCATGACCATCTCTTTCAGGGAGTTGAATTCGTTCATAAATCGCTCGTTTGTTTGTTTATATCAAATTAAAGTCAAAATAAAGTTACAACCAACTGTATTATTGATTTTTTCGAATTTAAATGAAGCTAGCAATGGATTCTGCTTCATAAGCACCGCTTTCTAACTTCTTTTTCACCTCATTGAAGGCAAACAGGGTTTCATCCACGTCTTCAAGGGTATGAGCTGCAGTAGGAATAAGACGGAGCATGATTTGCCCTTTTGGAATTACAGGGTAAACTACAACTGAACAGAAAATGTTAAATGTCTCTCTTAAATCGAGAACTAATCCTGTAGCCTCACCCAATGATCCATTTAGAAAAACAGGAGTTACTGGCGACTGAGTATTTCCTATATTAAAACCATGAGCTTTTAATCCATTCTGTAAACGATTAACAACGGCCCAAAGTTGATTTTTCAATTCAGGACGGGTTCTTAGTAGCTCCAATCGTTTTAAAGCACCGATTGTAATAGGCATCGGGAGCGATTTAGCAAAGATTTGAGAACGCATGTTGTACTTCAGAAAGGAAATAATCTCAGATGAGGAAGCGAAAAATGCTCCTATGCTGGCCATGGATTTGGCGAAAGTGCTGAAATAAACGTCAACCCCGTCGGTACATTCTTGTGCTTCGGCAGTTCCTGCACCGGTTGCTCCCATAGTTCCGAAACCGTGCGCATCGTCCACCAACAATCGGAAGTTGTAATGCTCTTTCAAGGCTACAATTTCCTTCAGTTTTCCTTGTACTCCTGACATTCCAAATACCCCTTCAGTGATCACTAAAATACCTCCACGGTGCTCATTCTCTTCTATTAACCTTGTAGCACGCTTCAACTGCTTCTCCAAACTCTCCATATCGTTGTGGAGGTACATGATGCGCTTTCCTTGGTGTAACCTCACGCCATCGACAATGCACGCATGCGATTCCGCGTCATATACGATGATATCGTGGCGATCAACCAACGCATCAATGGCTGAGAGAATGCCTTGGTATCCGAAATTCACCAACAACCCGGCTGGCTTACCGATAAATTCGGCAAGTTCGTTTTCGAGTTGCTCGTGATAATTAGAATTACCGGACATCATCCGGGCTCCCATGGGATACGCCATTCCGAATTGGGCAGTTACTTCCGTATCGGCTTGACGTATTTCAGGATGATTAGCTAATCCGAGGTAGTTGTTCAAAGACCAGACTAATCGTTTTTTGCCATTAAACATCATCCTCGGGCCAATTTCTCCTTCCAATTTGGGGAACATATAATAGCCTTCGGCTTCTTTGGCATGTTGTCCGAGAGGGCCCGGACGCTTTAAGAGCTTGTCAAATAAATCCACGCTTTAACATTTAACGCGCGAAGATACCCCAATTTTTACGCATTTAACATGCACTTTTTGTTCAGGAATAGAGCCGGAACTCTATAACAAGATTCCGGCTCATGTAGGCTCTTTGCTATTTCATTAGCCTATACAGACCAGTAATAACAGCTACAGCTAGAAAACTGTAGAAACAAGCCTTCAATATCATCTTCAACAACCACTGTCCCATTCTTTTAGATTTAAAGTATCAATGGTTAAAATTAATTAATATTTACAATTTCACAAATAAATGTTAATAATAATTATCATGTACCAAGTAGTTGTATATCAATTATTTACGTTATATAAACTTCATTCCACAAAAATTCTATATCTGCCCCTTTCGCACAAAGTGATTTTTAGTGGCGTTGTATGGCTTGAAATCAGGGTAATGTAAACGAAAAACCCCTTTTCGAACCTTCAAAGCTTCTCCTACTAAGGCCTTTGAAAGAGTAGTTGTAGTTACTGAATGATAAGAAGATAACGGACCTATGAGGAAGAAATCCAAAAAGGGGGCAACTATTTGAGCAAGCCGCTCTCCTACTCTACGCTCTTGTCGAGGTGTTATAAGTAAGCTAGGCTGGGCTATAATAAGTGTTTCGAAGGGCATATCTTCTAACGCTTTTTCAACTTCGCCTTTAACCTTGCTATAAAAGACCGTAGAATTGGCAGAGGCCCCAATGGCAGATACCAGTACAAAAGTTTTAACACCAGCTTCCAGTGCTTTTCGTGCAAAAAACAACACGTATTCCTGATCAACCCTTCTGAACGCTTCCTTTGTCTTTGCCGTTTTGATGGTTGTTCCCAAACAACAGAATGCGATTTCAGCTTTGGAGAGCGAAGGCCAGAATTCGGGTACCTCCCAATCAACCTCTACTTGTAAAAGCTTTTCCTCTTTGATTAATGGAATTACTTTTCGAACCAATGCCTGTAATTTTCCGGTTTCCTGATGATTTAACCAGGAATAAATGAGTTGACGGCCTACAGCGCCGGTTGATCCTGCCAAAATTGCATTCATCTGCTTAACTTGTGGGAAAGATCAGCAATGAAAGCCAAATTTTTTTTCCTTGTCACTGGATTGTCCATACTTCTTTTCAGGGTCGAAGCTCAGTCATTAGCTTGGACTGTTGCATTGGAAAAAGCCTTTGAGGGCAAAACAGATAAGGAGTTGGTAGAAGTTATCTTGGTACCAAAAGACCAATTTAATATAGAGGATTTAAGGGTGAAGTTTGAAAAAACCAACTCTGATGCGGAACTACGAGCCAAGCAAACGTTGAATGCTTTGCAGGAATTTGCACAACAAGCCCTTCCGTATTGGTTGAATGTTTTTGAAGTTGTAAAAAGTAAAGAAGGCAACATCTTGGAGTTTCAGGAATCCTTTTGGCTCATCCAAGCTTTTCAATTGAAGTTAAATCGTAAAGCAGCGATAGCACTATCATCATTGCCAACCGTTCAGATTCTTGATCGTAATGCTGACCAATTTTTGTTGGAAGAACCCCTCATTCAATCTCAATCGAGAACCGAGACTACAGGCGGAAATGAAGCAGGTTTGCAAGCCATTAAAGCTCCATTCATGTGGAACCTTGGTTATACAGGTAGAGGTCGGAAGTTTCTAAGCGTTGACACTGGAATCTGGCCACGACATCCGGCTGTGAAAAACCGTTTTTTAGCCCAATATCAACCCATGAAACAGAGCTGGCGAGGCTTTGATCGGGTTTTGCCGGCAGATAAAGGCAATAGCCATGGAACTCATACAACAGGGACTGTCCTAGGACTTGACACTGCCACTCGCGATACCATTGGAGTTGCTTTTGGTGCGTATTTCATTGCAACGGATCCCATAGTAAGCGATTTAAGTAAGGTTAGGCCTTATACCGATTTGTTAGGTGCCTTACAATGGGCTTTAAATCCTGATGGCGATACTTCTACTGTTTCTGATATTCCAGATGCTATCAACAATTCTTGGGGTAGATCTCCCAATGCCAGTGATACCATTTGGTGCAACAGTTTCATTGGACCTGGATTGCTCAATCTTGCAACTGCTGGTGTAGCAGTAGTTTTCTCAGCCGGTAATAACGGACCAGGCAATAGAACCATTGGGTTGCCGGCTACCATTAATACCAGTTCACCGGTAGTTCCGTTTACCGTAGGTGCTTTGAATGGGAACATAGCAGGTTTCCCAATAGCAAACTTTTCAAGCCGGGGACCAAGTTTATGTGGTGGTAGTGGTGCTTTTGCAATAAAACCGGAAGTTTCAGCTCCAGGAGAAAATGTTCGTTCGGCGGTCGGGCAGAATGGTTATGCGCTTTATTCGGGAACCTCAATGGCTTGCCCGCATACTGTTGGAGCAGTGCTTTTGCTTAAGGAGGCCTTTCCAGCCTTGTCCGGCGAAACACTTTGTCAAGCGTTGTATCAATCAGCAACTGATTTAGGAGATCCGGGTGAAGACAACACTTTCGGAAGAGGAATCATCGATTTGCAGGCAGCGTACAACTGGCTGATTTCACAAAACAACACGCCAGTTCCTCCCAGCAAAAAATCCTATGATTTAGTCATTACTAAGTTAAACAATCCCGAAGCCGATAGTCCTTATGTATGCATGAGCACCTTTAGTCCATCTATCCAAATAGCTAATGCGGGAGACAGCACACTCAACCAAATATCCCTGAGGTACCAGGTAGGTTCACAATCTTATACCCATCCGATAGTTACCTCTTTAAGTCCGGGTGCTAAACTAAACATCAACCTTGGTGCTTTACCCATGAGTTCAGGTGTCAATGAGTTAATCATTTCAGCCAGGCATCAGAACTATAATCAAGAGTATGATTCTATCAACAATAAGCGCTATTTCAGGTTAGTTAATTTGAAGTCGGACACTATTTCAGCCAATCAACCGGGAGGCTTTTTCGAAGACTTTGAATCGTTTATACCGGATAACAATCGGTGGTACATAGCCAACCCAGATACGGGCATCACCTGGGATACTTTAGTTTATCGCACCCCATTAGGGCAATATGGTTTTCGTTCAGCGATAATGAACTGCAGGGACTATTCTCCTCGACGTAAACAATTGGATGACCTTATTTCCAGGAATATCCAATTCACTCCTGGGCAATCGCTTTCCCTTTCCTTTTCATGGGCCTATAAACTACGCCAATCTAATCTTCGTGACAGCCTTCAAGTAAGTTATTCTATTGACTGCGGGCTTACTTACCTCCCACTACTCACTATGGGTTCAATAGGAATGATTACGATGACGGTGGACACACCCTCTCAAACAACTCATTTCAAAGACACCGTGTTGAGTTTTATCCCGGCAGGTGCAGGAACTTCAGGTATTAGCTTGAGATTCAGGACTATCAACGATTTTGGTGGAAACCTATACTTGGATCAGATTCAAGTAAAACCCACAGTTTCTGTAAGAGAGTCAGTACTTGCAACTGGATGGCAGACATATCCCAATCCAGCTCAGGAATGGGTTGAGGTTCTATTCAATGAACCTACAAGTGCTGTTGAAAACCTATCGATTCTTGCAATCGATGGAAAGGAAGTGAAGCAGTTTATCATTCCGGCTGGAAATGTCCGGGTACGATTACCCTTGAATGGAATTAGTCCCGGGTTGTATATTATTAAAAATCAAAAAGGACAAACCACGAAATTGGTAGTTCGTTAATGGTGATACTTTTCACCTTTTCTAATGGTGTAAGCCCGATATAGTTGCTCTGCAATTAAAAGCCTGACCATCTGATGTGTAAACGTCATCGATGAAATAGATAGCTGATACTTCGCTTTTTGATACACAGCTTCAGAAAAACCATAAGCTCCGCCGGAAACCCACCAAACAGTTCCGGCGGATTCGTTTTCTAGCTTTTCTAAATGCTGGGCTAATTCGGCAGAACTATATTGTTTCCCGCGCTCATCCCATAAAATTAACACATCACGAGGCCCAAGAAGTTTTAACAAGGAAGCTCCTTCTTCTTCCTTCATTTTTTCAGGTTGTGTTTGCTTAGAAGCAGAAAGAGTGAGCAACTCAAAATTCACATAATGTTTGAGTCGGTCAAGGTAGGTTTGTATCCCTTCTTGCAACCAGAGTTCGGTAGTTTTACCGTACTGAACCAGTTTCAACTTCATTAGTTATTAGTTTTACTTCTTCCCTAAAATCCGCAGAGATTGAAACCGGCACCCAGACCGTGACAAGGTTACCGGTTAAATCCGGGATATGCTCCTTTGGTTTCAAGCTCAGCTTCTTCCATAGACGTTGAACAAGTGGTTCCTGTTCATATCGATAGTGAAACCGGAATGACTGTGTTAGAGGCCGTTCAAAAACTTCTGCCTCCTTAACTGCCTCTATTGCAGCCTGTTGATAAGCATCGATTAGTCCACGAACACCCAGTTGTTTTCCCCCAAAGTATCTGACAACGACTACCAAAACATCTGTAACTCCTTGGCTAAGAAGTGCGTTGAGAATTGGTTTACCCGCTGAACCAGACGGTTCACCATCGTCTGAAGATTTTTGTTGTTGGCCCTCAGCTCCCAAAATGAAGGCATAGCAATGATGGTTGGCATCAGGATAAAGTTGCTTTAAGTGTTTGAGATTCAGCGAAACAGTTTCCTCATCAGGAACAGGGAATGCAAATGCGAAAAACTTGCTGGATTTCTCGTTCAAATACGATTCGCCCTGTTTAAGTATTGATTTGTACTGCTTCATTGTTGCAACCAACGGAAGTCAAGCGAAGGCTATCATCAAAATAGCCGCAATGGATAATCCCAATCCCAGGTAGTTGAGCACACTCAGCTTTTCTCTGAACATAACTATGGCGGAAACGGCTGAAAGCAATACTGTTCCAACATTCATAATTGGGAAAATAACCGTGCTATCCAAACCTGACGTGGAAAGCGCTTCAAGAAGGAAATAGATAGAAAAATAATTAGGAATACCTAAGGCTATACCTCCAAGCAGGTTTCGGTAATGAAACTTCATTTTGCCCAAAACCAGTCCAGTTGTAAGAATTCCAATTCCGATGCTACCGGCAGTTAGAAACAATAGTAGGAGAAAAATGCTTGTCAAAGCCGGAGATAACACTTGGGTTTCTACATACTTCATACTGGTGTCGAGAAACCCACTTCCAACAAATATTATTAGCGGAAAAAGCCATGACTTACCATGTTTTTTAGATTCGCTTTTTGTTTCACTTTTCCAAGAAGAAAAGGTTACTGCAGCCAATGCCAATAATATTCCGAAAAACTTAACTGCATTTACTTGCTCATTATAGAGCCAAACACCAGCAGCAACTGGAATAGCCAACGACATTTTATTTGCTACAGTTGTAAGAGTAATTCCCGATTCACTTACACTTCTTCCGATGATGACGAATAGGGAAATGAAGAAGACACCAAGACCAAGAGCCCACCATATCCAATTGCCTTTTTCATGTAAAACCAATTCCGGGTTAAAAGGTCGAGCAAAAGCACCGGTGAAAACTGCAGTCAGGTAATTAAATACAATTGCCTGAAAGGTGTCAATTTTTAGTCGGTCGAACAACTTAAACAGTACCACTAAGGTAACTGAACATAAAATACAGAGAATAAGGGCGGTCATCCGCGGTAGTTTCGGTAAATGTAGAGAGCGTCGGAGCCGGTATTTACCATTTTAAATGAAGATGAAGTAATGAATGGTGCACGTAAACCACTTTTAAACACATCAGGTGCAATAAATACTCGTGCTTCGTCCCAGCAACCGGAAGATAAAAAACTCTCAAAAACGCCTGCGCCACCTTCAACAAGAACAGACATAATGCCTTTTTCATAGCAATGCGCTTCAAGGTCTGCCACCCAGTTTTCAGGATGTTGAATGAGCCAGTCTTCTTCCATTTGAGGATTGAGCGTGATTCGGATGGCAGGATTAGGTTTATGAAACAACTTTAGGTTATTGTCTAAGGAACGACGAGGATCCAGCACTAACCGAATAGGATTTGGGCCAAACCAATCGCGTACTGTTAACGAAGGATTGTCGGTTAAAGCGGTTCCAGGCCCTACTAAAATTGCGGATTCCTCAGCTCTCCATCGGTGTACCAGTATGCGAGATTGCGGGGAACTGATCCATTTGGAGTCGCCATTTTCTTTTGCGATGAATCCATCCAGCGTTTGCGCCCATTTCAACACGATGTATGGTTTTTTTAATCCGTTGAAATGAAAAAACCGACGGTTGAGCGATTCTGACTCTTTTTTTAATACCCCTGTGATTACCTGAACGCCTGCATTTCTTAGTTTCGCTGCGCCTTTTCCTGCAACTTCAGCATAACTATCGATGCAACCAATGACAACCTTGGGGATTTTATTTTCAATGATAAAATCTGCACAGGGGGGTGTTTTGCCATAATGAGCACATGGCTCAAGGTTGACAAACAGCGTTGAATAAGGCAACCGCCAAGCTTCTTTTACATTTTTTATCGCATTTACCTCAGCATGTGCTTGACCGAACTGCTGATGCCATCCTTCGCCTATTATTTTTCCATCATGAACGATTACACAACCCACCAAGGGATTGGGAGCTACTTTGCCTTCACCTCTGGTCGCGAGGTCTAAGCAACGAAGCATGTATTGTTCATCGGTAGTCACAGTTTCGGCGAAAGGCGCAAAAATAGCTTCTTTGTGTTGTGAATGCTTCAACTACTTCGAGCGACTTCCTTCGATTATACTGGATACCTGCACTTTCCTCAAGCATGGATGAGGCTGAGGCAAAAGCTTGTTGGCGATTTGTATTGGAAGCTTTCTCAAACTTAAACTCACTACAAAATCCGTGGGCGGTAATCAATGAAGCTCAGTTGCAAAAATTAAAAGCACTTCAGGATGAGCTGTTAACGGGTAAACCAGTTCAATACCTTGCTGAAAAAGCACCATTCATGCACTTTTGGCTTAAAGTGACTCAGGCTGTTTTAATTCCAAGACCCGAAACCGAAGAATTAGTTGTATTGATAAAAAATCTGTTGATTCCCGAAAAAGTTAGAAGCATTCTTGACCTGGGAACTGGCAGTGGTTGCATTGCGTTGGGCTTGCATCATTATTATAAAAATGCCGGAATTACTGCCGTTGATGCTTCATCAGAAGCACTAATGGTAGCCCGTGAAAACTTTTCAACTTATGCGCCCGAAGTAAAAGTTCTTCTATTAGACTTACTCACAATGGAAATTCCAGACGAAGAGTTTGACATTATCGTGAGCAATCCCCCTTACATTCCTTTGAATGAACGAACAACTTTATCACCTAGGGTTAGCGAGAATGAGCCTTCTATGGCTTTATTTGTCCCGAACAACGACCCCCTTCTTTTCTACAGGATTATTGGTAGTCAAGCGGTAAAAAGACTTTCATCGCATGGAATTCTTGCTTTCGAAACCCATTTTCATTATGCCGAAAAGGTCAAAAGCATGTTAATCAATTTGGGATTTGAAGCTCAGGTTGAAAAAGATATGCAAGGATTACAAAGAATGGTTTGGGCAAGAAAACCTTTGGTTATTTCGGCTGAATGACCAATCGGGAAACCTGATAGCCCTTTCCATCACCTGCAAAAAGACGAATTAAGTAAATACCGGGGTGTACATCGTCGAGGCTAACATGTCCTTGAAGTACTTGTTTTCTGGCTATTAATCTTCCGCTCATATCGCATAATTCAACTATGCCCTCTCCGTTGAATCCTTCTGAACGAATATTAACGCTTTCTTTAGCAGGGTTTGGAAAAATTCTAAACTCAGCAAACGTTGGTTCTCCAGACTTAACTACAAACAAATTAGGGCCTCCAACGATTGGCCTTATGCACCATGCAGAACGAATCACTGAACGAGACCATCCCCCTCCTACATTAACAAACATTCGGTCTGTTGCGTCGTTGGAATAATCTATTCCGAGGTTTAACAGTTTGTTGGTTCCTTGTTGCCACCCTACATAAAACGAATCGGTTACAGCTAAGGCAGAGTCAAAGGCATAGGAAACAAACTGGTTCAATGAATCCATATACCGAACCCGCTGAAATGTTTTCTGATAAAGCAAGTTTTCGCCTTTACCTGTACCCGGTTCAGGAATAGAACTCCAAACTTTCAAAGTAATGAGTTCACTAACAACGGGAAATGAATTTTGAACAAACAACATATCGATACCCCGAAGGCTATCAGGTTTAGAAAGGATGAACTTATAGGCAATCTGACCATTCTGAGCATTGAGCCCGTAAGAATATTCAGGAATCCCATCATCATACGCATAACGATTCGTAAATAAGAGGTTACGCTCAGTCGTATCATTTCGTTTGACGATGTCCGGGTTAATGGTGATGTAATACTTCAAACTTAACTGAACAGAATCGGATGAGACCGGAGGCAATGGCAATGTTCCAGCTAATGGATTGAACCGAATACGAAAAGTAGTATCACGGGGATAGTTATAAGCAACAACCGGTTGATTTTGAAAAATTGACCCGGCTGGTTTGGTGAACCTTGCATTAAACCCGAAAGTAGCATTTGCGATATTACCCAGGTTTCTGGAGGTCACCCAAACTGCAGTATCTATCCAATCGGAGGGTTGATGAGCGAATTGACCCCAAGGCATAATGGTATAGCGTTTCAAAGGATTACTTGGCGAAGTTGCCCAAGAAATATCCTGAAAAAGGGTGTCGTTCCTGTTGCGACCTGCCGCAAGGTAAACATAATCAAGGTGCCAGTGATCCATGTTTCCAGCAAGACTCCCAAAAGCTACAAAGCGAAATTGAAAGCCTTTGTATAACCACTGTTGGTTATTTACAGGCACCAAAATGCGCCTAAAAACACTATCCTGATAGCCCTTTTTACCCCAAACCTGCTGCCAGTTGCCGTTGTTTTCCTTAAACTGCAACACAATCGAGTCATTGAAATCTGGCTGTTCCCCTAATCCTTTGGGTAAATAGAAAAAGCTCAAATAAAGGCTATCTGAAATGTTTCTTCCAGCTAAATTGATTGGTCTTGAAGTTAACTTATCTGCCTCCCCTCTTCCTGATGGTGTACTTAAATCGTACGCATCGCCTTGTTCATCCAAACCATCGAATGTAGCAACACCAGTTGTTATGCTCAGCTTAACAAAACTATTGTTGATATACACTTTCCGATCTTCCCAAAGTCTTTGATCAGGAACAATGAAAGCAGAAGAAAAGTCATCTATAAACGGTAACTCAAGCGTATCTGATTGAGTGCGGTAAGCTAAATTCAGGAATTTTGAATCAGACCGGTGCCGAAGCGGGAATAAAACTTCCTGAGCTTGAGCTAAGCAAGGAAGGCAACTTGAGAACCAGACGATTAAAGTTAGAATACGCATTAATACTGAGGTTGAATAAGGTTTTTATCCTGAATTAATTGTGGGTCTCCTAACCAAATATCTACAAGGCTAGCCGCATTTACGAGTTCATCAGGGTTGATAACCGGACGCTGACGAACAACTAATGCAGCCGAAGTATCTGAAATTGAGCCTTCATAAAACACAGAACCAAGATTCAGAGAGGATTCATAAAGCATGATTCGTGCTTCTTCTGCTGAGAGACCAGTTAAATCCGGGACAGTAACCAAGGAATCTGCATTCATAATTCCGACAACAAGATCGATAGCAGAACCTCTGGTAAACGATTTTCCAGGATGAACAGGCAGCCCGTTTGTTTGCATTTCCAGAATTACATTAATGGCAAGATCTGTTCTTGGAATTACCTTTCCGAGCAGAAAACCTGCATTTTGGAGTACCTGAGTTGCCTGGCGTAAGGTCATATCAATAAGATTAGGCAATTTCACCTTGGGTGCGTTGCCTTTAGTGATGGTAAGATAAACCGTTCGTTCTTCCTTCACTAAACCACCTACAGGAGGGTCTTGTTCAACTACAATTCCGGGAGTCATTCCTTCTACATACATGGAATCGATCACCTGATAACGCAAGTGCATAGAATTGATGACCTGTTCTGCCTGAGAGAGTGTTTTTCCGTTTAAATCCGGAACCTTTATTTCTTCACCAAAACGAGTGTACCACCGAAGACTGAATCCAACTGATACAACAACTGTTAAGGTAATGCCGAGCATTAATCCGAAATGCTTCCAGAAAGTTCTGGTTTTGATGAATTGCAGAAAACTCATGAGCGATGTAAACGCTTTTGTCCGAATTCAAGTATCCGACTGATAAAATCCAATGGCTTATACCCTTGAATAGCCGTTTGATGAAAAATACAGGTTGCAGGAGTCATTCCGGGAAGGGAGTTTATCTCAATAATCCAAACTTCGACCTGACCATCAGCAAAAATTTTTACAAATGCATCTATTCGGCAGTAGCCTTCAACTTGAAGCAATCGGGCGGTTTTTTCTAACTCCTGCTTTACAATAGATGAAATACGGTTACGCTCATGCTCGTCGGAAGCATACCGAGCGGGTGTGATGTTCTGCCCTTCTCCCGCCAGAAATTTCTCTTCTAAGCTCAAAACCTCACCTTCTGCCAACGATTCTGAAGCTTCAAAAACTTCATACTCCAACTCTCCTTTCAGATTGTATCGGGTGAGCATTCCACCAGTAACTTCAAGAAAATGTACCGCTTCTCCCTTTTCGATAAAAATTTCGCAGAGTATTTCGTTTTTGGGTAGAAACTCTTCCCTAGAATCGAGACCAAGTTTTGTAGCCCATGGTTCAGGAAAATCCTGCTGGTCTCTAAAAGCTACTTCGCAATACGCAATTAGGTCATCTCGGGTTCGCAACTTTTTTACTGCTGAGGAGCACCCGTCGTCCACCGGTTTTGCAATCAATGGGAAGGGTAATTCGCTGATGAGCGCATCAACACTCTCATGGGGATTGCTTCGGTAATCTGATTTCAGAATGAGTTTATGTCGTGCTGTTCTTATTCCATTTTTCGCCAGTATCTCATTCGTTTCAAACTTATTGATGGTAATTGCACTGGAAACTGGCCTTGAGCCATTATAGGGAATTCCGGCTTTTTCGAGCAGTAGTTGCAGTTGTCCGTCTTCGCCTGGACGACCATGTAGGGCAATAAACACCGCATCAACTTCCTTGGTTAAGGATTCAATGCTTACTTCCTGAGGCTTAAGCAATGGATTTAGCGAAACTAATTCGGTAATTCCGGAACACTCACTGCGAATCGTTTCAATCAAAGGATGAACTTCTTCGTTCAGTATTTTGTCGCGGATATCGTCGGCGTTATCCTTTAGCTGGAAGTTTACAGGAATTTTATGCAAGGAAAAACCGTTTTCGCCTTTGCTCAGGAATACGCAAAACGGGGAATATTCTGCGGAAGCAGAAAGTTTTTCATAAATATTTCTTCCACTTTCCACCGAAATGTGGCGTTCGCTGGAATAGCCACCGAGTATAACCGCAATGCGTTTTTTTCCTAGACTCAGTTCTTTCAGCTCCTGAAGACTCAATTCGAGTTGTTGCAATAAACGGAAGTATTGCGATAGTCCGGGGCGTTCTCGTAATCTAGCTTTAAGGGATAAGTACAGAATGTAAGTAACAAACTCACTGGGGTTAAGCCCGATTTCTGCAGCCTGATGAAAAAAGAACGACGAAGGCATCATTCCCGATGTGGTATTAGGATCGTTCAAGTAAACAATCCCATTATCGGACAAAAAGCCATCGATACGGGCATAAACGCTAAAGTCACTTTTCCGAAACAAATCTTGGCACTCATTACGAATCTTCTGAAGTATAGCTTCTTCGACTGCCATTGGGGTCTGTTTACGGGATAACCCGGGTAGGTACTTTGAACGGTAATCGAACAAATCGTTTCGCTTGATTATTTCGGTTGGCGGCAAAGCAATTGGCCGACCATTCAAGTCCTCGACGACTATACAGGAAAATTCTCTTCCGTCAATAAATGCTTCTATAAGAACTTCTGACTCGGTACTTAACGCATCCAACTGTGCAATTCCGTGCCTCCATTCTTCTCTAAGCAAACGAATGAGGTGGTCGGGGTGATGAACTTTAACCTTGTTTCCTTCCCATTCCAAAAGGAGTGGTAGGCCAAGGCCGGAACGAATATCGTTAACTTCTCTAACCCAACGAATTTGAGCATCGTCGGTAAGCGATAGCCATTCTTCCTTACTAATTATCTTGCGAAAGAATGCTTTATCGAGTGCTCGGTGGAAAGCAACTTCGTCTTCCTTTGTTAAAATAGTGACTCCAAGTGAAGAGCCCTGATTTGCTGGCTTGACTACTAATGGAAACCCAACTTCCTTTTTTGCCTTTTCAAATAAAGATTTTGAATCAGTTAACCACTCAGATCTGGAAATGAAGGTCCAACTGGGAACTGGAAAACCTAATGCTTGCTGAAACTGACGTTGTAATCGCTTGTTCATTCCAAGGGCTGAAGCAAAGATTCCGGAACCGGTGTAGGGAATACCGAAAAAATCTAAAAGCCCCTGAATTCTTCCGTCTTCGCCATTTTCTCCGTGTAAAACCAAGAAAGCGATGTCCATGATATCAGAGAGGTCATGCGCTGGTACAAAATATCCAAGATCCTTATTGATAGAACCCTCATAGAGGCCGTTTTCAATGGCCTCAGCGTAAATTTGAAAGTCGAAGCTAGAGCGTGGAGTAGCATTCGGATGAGGGTAAAAATCGCGGATACTTCCTTTGTAGATGTTGTTCCAATTGAGCACTACAAATCGGTTAAAGCTATCAACAAAGACAGGTACTGGCTGAAAGACTGATTTATTCAGGTTATCGTACACTGTTCTTCCTCCAGCAAACGAGACCTCCCGTTCGCGTGAAGTGCCCCCAAAAATAATCCCTACTCGGATCATCAAATTATCGTTTCAATCTGGTAATGGTTGCGATCATGGGCATTTCGCGCCATCATTTCTCCAAGGAAACCAGCGAGAAAAAACTGCACGCCCAGAATAATCATCAATAAGCTTAAGTAAAAAAGCGGCTGATCCACTATTTCGCGCTCCACCTTTCCAGAATATAAATGAGTCAGCTTTTCAATAATTAACCAAATGGTTATGAGGGAACCTACCAAAAACATTAGCGAACCTAAAGGACCGAAGAAGTGCATAGGACGTTTCCCAAACTTGCCCACGAAATAGATGGACAACAAGTCGAGGAAGCCATTTACGAAACGTTCCCAACCAAATTTGGTTGTTCCATACTTACGAGCGCGGTGCTGAACAACTTGTTCATCTATTTTATCAAACCCTGCCCAACGGGCGATAACCGGAATATATCGGTGCATTTCTCCATAAACTTCAATGGATTTCACTACCTCTTTCCGGTAAGCCTTCAAACCACAGTTAAAGTCGTGCAGGTTGTTTATCCCTGAAACTTTGCGGGTTGCCCAATTGAAAAATTTAGAGGGAATTGTTTTCGAAATAGGATCATAGCGCTTCTTTTTCCATCCTGAAACTAAATCGAGTTTATCTTCAGCAATACGTTTATAAAGCACGGGAATTTCATCGGGGCTGTCCTGCAAGTCAGCATCCATGGTAATAACCACTTGGCCTTTGCATTCGTGAAAACCTACATTAAGTGCTGCCGACTTACCGTAATTTCTCCTAAACCTTATACCTCTGACGTTAGGATTTCGCCCTTTAAGATCCAGAATAACTTCCCAAGAACGGTCTTTAGATCCATCATCTACAAACAAGATTTCGTAAGAGTAATGGTTAGCGTCCATTACTCTTACGATCCAGTCGTGTAACTCAGGAAGTGACTCTTCTTCGTTGAAGAGGGGAATAATTACTGAAATGTTGATCACCTTATTCAAAAATTGGCTTCTCTTTTCTTAAGAAGATGGCCAAGATTAATGAAAACACCAGACCCATAGCAAAAGACGCCAGTAATTGCTTGAAGAAGTTCAGCAATGAAGGAGCATAATTTTGGGCTTCTATATCCGCCATTGCCGTTTCCATTTGATCTTGTGGCATGCCAAACGACTCGAAAGTCTGCTCCATCTTACTAATAGTGGCTTTTTTCATAACCTCCTGTAAATCCACATCGATTACACCGATAAGTAGGTTATAAAAAGCCAGGTTGATAATGGTTGCTAGAAGAAAAATATTGAGACAGGAAACCATTGCTGCGCCATAGCTCATATAACCACCGGTTTGTCGTCTTCTACGGATAGTACCAATCGACATAAACGTAAGTAAAAAAGCAAAATTGATTACGCCTGTGTACCACTCCATATTGAGTTTGAAGTCGATCAGGTAAACAATTAGTGTGAATAGAATGCCGAACAAGCCGGTATAAAGCCCGAACTTAAAACGTTCGTCCTTGAAATTGTCGTTTATACTCATGGGGTTGTGTTTTGTTTTTTTCGAAAGAAAGCAGCCACAAATAAACTTGTTATGACTTGGCCTGCCAACTTCCTAATTACTCCATCCGAAAAAATGTTTCTAACGTCGAGTGCTTTGTTAGATGCAACAAGGCGATTGTAAACCTCTTTGCCCTGAACCCGAATAACATCCTCTTTATTCTTATCCAGAATTTTCAGGTTTTGATCGATGTAATCCGTTATCAGAGTAGGATCGCTTTTTAAAAGGATAAACATGTATAAAGAGATGAAGAATGTGGCTACTATTCCAACTCCAAATCCGTTAATGAATGCATCCGGAAAGCTGATGTACCCCCCTAATCGCAATCTAAATGCTCTCACGCTGAGCACAATGAATACAATAGGAAGCCAATAAATTAGCCATGAATGACGCCCTGCTGGGTTATGCCCCAAAAAATAAATGATTAAAGAGGCAATGATGTAAACTAAGGCTGAAATTGTCCCAAACCGAAAAGCGTATCTCCAAGAAAGCGACCTTATGTTCATAGTTTAGTAGGGCTGGTGGCAAGCAATGCACCCAGAATTCCAGCTTCTACTGGATGTTGAAGCCCTGCTAAAATTGCTGATACTAGCGTTTTATCGCCTTTAGTTGGATTTTTAAAGTAACAGGCGAGGATAGGCAGAAAAGAACCTAAGGCAGATTGTTCGGATAATTGAATGAGTCTAGGAAGAAATGCTTCAAAAGGCGCCTCTAAAACTTCCTCAAGTCCCAAGAAATCTTCATAAATGGCTATATCTTCCTGAACATCCTCGTCATCAGTTATCAAGAATTCGTGCACAAAGTCGGCGTAAGATGGATCAACTTCATTCTCATCGCATTCTTCCAAATAAATCATGATGTTGATTAGCTCAGTGCCTCTCATTTCGTGGCGAAGCTCCAACTTTTCGAACTCGTCCGATTCAAGATAATCTTCATCCTTATCTTCTTCAGAAAGATAAGCGGCCATCAACCAATCGAAATTAAGCTCCTGAACGAATTCAGGGTCTTCCAATTGTTTAGCCAGTTCATCGGATTGCTTTAGCCTCTCATCAAAAGAGATTTCCGTTTGATTAATCAACCGCACCATTGAATCGTGCCATTGAAGTAAATCTTCTGAAAGCGGTGCAAGTAAGTGCTCTGAAACTTCGGGGAAAGCCTCTGAAGAAGAGGTTAAAGCCTTTAGTCTGCGAGCAGCTTCGTAGCCTCGGACAAAGCCAGAGATGGATTGAGAAATGATGTTATGACTCATGAATGTTTAGGATTAAAGTAAAACGTACCCACTACTTTGTGGTTAAAGGTATGTTCAAGCCAAGGAGAATTTACGGAAAGTGAATGTGTATTTTTAGAAGAATAGTTCCAGGAAACATCGGATTCGATTAAGGTAAAATCTACCGGCATTCCGGGTTCTAACACGGGCATAGGAATACCAAACCATCGACGTGGATTCAGCGAAAGCAATTCTACCCATCTTTCTTCAGTTAACTCCTGGTAGAAATGATCAAACAACGAAGGAATTGCGGTTTCCAGGCCGGTAGCACCGCTTAATGCCAAATCGAATTCTTTTTGCTTTTCTTCTATATCTCTAGGACGATGATCGCTAACGAGGATATCAACAAGTCCGTTACGGACACATTCCCAAAGTCCTTTTTGGTGTTCTGGAGAACGCAAAACCGGGTGAAGTTTAAATCGAGAATCGAACGGTTCAAGTGCTTTCTCGTTGAATAAAAGGTTATTAATTGAAACTGTTACCGCCAGATTCAGTTGGTTTTCCTGTTTAAACTTTTCAGCCAATTCAACAGATTCTGGCATGCTCAACTTATGAAGAATCAAGCGTGTATTGGCAAAGTTTGCCAATTCAAGATCTCGTCTCACTTGGAGCGTTTCTGCCAACGCAGGTTTCATTTTCAACCCGAGTTTTACTGCAAGCAGGCTTTCGTGAGCCATCCCTTTGCCTGCGAGAGCCTTATCCTCGGGGTGATGAAGTATTACTCCACCAAAAGCTGAGGTATATTCCATGGCTCTGAGAAGCAGGTCATTGGCTTGAATAGAATTATCACCATCCGTGAACACCAGAACTCCTTCTTCATAAAGTTCATAGTACTCTGCAATATCTTTTCCTTCGCAGCCTACGCTCAATGCACCCATTGGCCAGATATGAGGATTCGGGGAAGTTATGGAGTTAATAAACCGGATTACACTTTTATTATCAGCCACGGGTTGTGTGGTAGGCATGATGGCTAAATGGGTAAATCCACCGGCTCTGGCTGCCGATTGAAGGCTTTGCATGCTTTCCCGGTGTTCTAATCCGGGTTCGCCACCTTCAGAACCAATATCAACAAATCCGGGAAACAGCTTGAGATTATTTCCTTGAATTACGATTTCGTCTGCTTGCGGATTCAAGGCAACATCCATTTCGGTAAGAATTCCATTCCGAAGACGTAAATCTACCGTCTTACCATGGAAGGATGAACCTGGAAATATTACTCGGGCTTGGTGGATAACGACTTTTTCCATGGTTGGTATCTTATCAAAATTGATTCGGCCAAGAGTGCGAGTAATGCAATTAAACAAAGCCAAAACGCCATTTTTTGCACTTGCTGACCTGCTGATTGAGTATTTACCGCAGCAGGATTTATCACTGATTCTAACTTGAACCCTCGGGCATTGGCTTCACGCTGTAAAACTTTTGTTTCAGGAAAACTCAATTCAGACTCTTCTGATTGGCGATTCATCGCAAGAATTCCGCGAACACTATCTTGTCCTTTAATATAGAGTGGATAAAATCCTGATTCCCAAGGTCTGTCGTTTTGAAAACTGATTGCAAGCTGTTCTCCTTGGCGATAAAGCAGTGGAAGTCTTCCTTGCTTTCTGTCTCCGGCTAAAATTACTTGTTCTTGTTCCAATTTTAACTCAAGCGGAAGCTGTTGTGCCTGACCGCTGGTAGCAGTTAGTTGTTGTGATCCAGTTCCCGTTAAACATATTCTGTACAAAACCGGAACAAACAGTGGGTGGGCAGGAAAATTGCCAGCCAAAAGATCGAGTGGTGTTGACATCCAGTAAACGTGTGCGCCTTTGTTCAGACTTTGGTACAAAAGTCCACCACCACTTTCTAAAGAAAGAATCTCGCGCAATCCAGAACCTGAGTTAGAAGAAGGAAGAAGTGCTTTTTTAACTTCTGGCCAATCTGATTGATTGTTGATATTGTTAAACACTCCCGATAAAAAAGGCTCTTTCAGTGATGGCATTCGCACACGGGCGTTTACCTCTTTCCAAGCCTGAAAGCTTCCTCCAGTAATTGGATTGATAACCGAACTCCAAGCTGTAACATCAGCCTGTAACCCGGGTATCAGCAAAAGCGATTTGCCGGGCTTGAGCCAATCGACCCAAGTTGCAGCCAATCCATTAGAAGGCTGATTTAAGCCTTCACAAAAAATTACTTGCGCCTGTTCAGCTATTTCGGGATTAAATTCTTCTGCTTTCACGTAGCGTACATCCAGAAATGGCTCTTGTTCGAAGAAAGATTGTAAATAGTTGGAAGGCTGTTGTTGGCTGATTACCAGCACTTTTATCCTCTCCCTAAGGAAAAGGGAGTAATAATACTGATCGTCGAAGGTAACAGGATGATCCCTCAAGGATAACCGAATAGAATGCCAACCGGCTTTGGGTAGTTGAAAAACGATGGAGTCCAACTTTGTGCTGTTACCCGGGATTGTCAGATTTCGAGTTAGCCTAGATTGACCATCCAATTCCATCACCCAAGGAGCGGTAATCGTTTCTTCTTGTCCGGTATTATTAACTCGCACCACCATCGTAGCTGTCTGGCCAGGAATAAGTACTGGGGATGCCATCCAAGCTGAATCTATAAATAAATTTTTTTGTGAGGCGGCCTGAAAATGGAGTAAAGTTGTAGTAAGTGTGGTATCCGATTTAACCGTTTTCCAATCTGAAAATGAGTTCTGGAAATCACTAAGAATGTATCGGTTTCCATTGGCTTTGGTTTCATGAATCGCGTTTTTCTGGCGTTCAAGGATTTGAGCAAGTGATCTGGTGGAAGAACCAGGTTTTACTGCTGCGAGTTCGGAAAGCAACTCTTCTTTAGTCAACAACTGTTGTTCTCCAGGCCGTAGCTCAGAAGTTATCAATTGAAATCGTTCTGCCGGACTGGACTGACGGGCAATATTTGCTGCAGTTTCCCTCATTTCATCCAAAAGGCTTCCTTCTTTGGCAAAAAGTGCAGTTGAGGGGGAGTTATCAAGGAAGATACTGGTTACGCCACTATCAGACGACTTTCCAGAATCCGCGTCTATCGCCCAACCAGCAAACATTAGCACAGCAGCCAATAATGCCAATAAACGCATGGTTAGCACAAGCCGACGCTGAAGAGTTTCACGGTGTTTGGTTACTTCCGTTATCTGCCTTAAAAAGCGTAAATCCGGAAAATAAACCCGCTTAGCTTTTCGCAGGCTGAAAAAGTGAACGATTAAAGGAACCGCCAGCAGCAGCAGACCCCACAATGCTTCCGATCCGGAAAAGTACATCAAACACAAAAGTAACCTTTGGTAGGCAAAACCATATTCTTTTTTGAATTTCGCACCATGAGAAACTGGATAGGCGCTGCCGTGTTTCTGTTGGTTTTATGGTTGCTGGACTGGTACTTCCTTGAAATTGTCCGCCACTTGTTCCGAAAAGCAGATCCCAACAGAGTAAAACAAACTTATTGGCTTGTATGCGGAATCCTCTATTTGATTGTGATTCTTCCGGTTATGATTAATCGTTCGGATTTACCTGCTTGGTTCAGGAACTATGTTGCCGGGCCTGTATTCATTCTTTATTTGTTTAAGCTCTTTACTATCCCCTTTCTGTTAATAGATGATTTACGAAGGCTGGGGTACTGGGGTGGGCTTCAACTTAATGTAATCAAACCCGAGACTGCCGCGGATGGGTTAAATCGGTCTGCTTTTCTTCGACAGATAGGAATTTTTATTGCTGCAATCCCTGCATTAAGCCTTATTGGAGGGGTAATCTGGGGTGCTTACCGTTATAAAGTCAGAAAGGTTACTATACGTCATGAGGATGTTCCGTCAGCATTGGAAGGGCTTAAAATTGTTCAACTATCAGATATTCACTCCGGCAGCTTTGAAGATGAAGATGCCGTAAATCGGGGTATTGAGATGGTTCTGGCAGAACAACCAGACATCATTCTATTCACCGGAGATTTAGTCAATAACCAATCTCAAGAGGTATATCCTTGGATTCCAATCCTTTCTAAGTTAAAGGCTCCGCTTGGAGTGTATTCTGTATTGGGTAACCACGATTACGGGGATTATTATCGGTGGGAAAACCAAGAAGCGAAAGAAGAAAACATGAAAATGATGCATGAAGCCCATCGAAAACTCGGTTGGAGGCTCATGCTTAATGAAAATACTTCTATTCCATACAATGGGGAGTTGTTCAATCTTGTTGGAGTAGAGAACTGGGGAATGAGAGGATTTGCCCGCTACGGGAAACTTGATGAAGCCATGAACGGGATAGAGAAAGGATTTACGATACTGATGTCTCACGACCCTTCTCATTGGGACGGTGAAGTGCGAAAAAAATATCCTGATATACACCTCACTTTATCCGGCCATACCCACGGGATGCAGTTCGGCATTGAAGTTCCGGGATGGATAAAATGGAGTCCAGTTCAATGGATGTACAAACAATGGGCGGGATTGTATAGGGAAGGAAAGCAATTGCTTTATGTAAACAGAGGGTTCGGGTTTATTGGCTATCCGGGTCGAGTAGGCATAATGCCCGAAATAACTGTTATGTCGTTTAAAAAGGCGTAGTTCAGGCTTTAAGCTCCAACACGCTCGATTTTCCAGGCCTTCACCTCGGTGTACCATCGATCATTGTATAACCTACTCTCTAGGTTAATCGAAATTTTTACCAATTCCGAAGGCTGATGCATGGCTAATGTTTCCATTCGTTCACCCCAAAAGGAAACAGCAACTATCCTTGGTATTCGCTCCAAGGTTTCTACTAATGCAATTTGCTTTTGCCAACTGCCCTTTTCATTCTCACCCGATACAGGTGGTAAGATTTCCTTGATTCTAACCGTAAAATCCATAAAATTTTTCAAATATAAAGTGCGTCATAATAAAGAGGATATTAGATAAATGAATTATTAATATAATTCGAGGAAATTATTAATTCCAGGTTGCCTGGAAAGAATAAAACCCTCCGCGTAAGGCACCTGAAGGATACGCCCGAAATCCTTGTCTCTGGAAAGTTTATGTTCAAGAAAGTCTTTGGTCGAGATTGGAGTATCCGGTTCATTGCTTCCCGGTTGATAGAACTGGCTGGAGAATGCGAGTATGGCCTCCATCTTTTTCTTTTGATAATCGGTAATGTCAACAACAATATCAGGGCGTAGATAGCGATCCTGTACATAATGCAATACCTGTTTAGGTCTCCAAGGTAATTGCTCTTTTCCCTGATAAAGCGTCACAATTTTGTTTAAACCTGAATAGAAACAAGCCTCTGTGACCAACTGATACGCCCTGCCGTGGTCGGGATGCCGGTCAGAAGGGGCATTGGTCAGAACAACGTCTGGTTGAAAAAAACGTAAAGCTTCAACGACTTTAAGCCTATTCACCCTGTTATTTTCAAAAAAGGCGTCTTCCAAGCCCAAATTCCATCGGGCAGAGAGTCCTAAAATGGTGCTCGCGGCTTCTGCCTCTTTACGCCTAAGTTCTGCGCTACCTCTTGTGCCCAATTCTCCCTCGGTTAAATCTACTATTCCTATAGTATAACCTTGATCCTTATGTCGGAGTAAGGTTCCAGAGCAAGATAATTCAACGTCATCCGGATGAGCGCCAAATGCTAAGACATTAATTTTCATTTAGTATTTACCTGATTCGATTATTTTAATGATTTCCTCGATTTGTGCATCATCCCTTTCAGGGTCATATTCTGATTTTAGATCTGCACCAAAAAGGGAAGCGAAACTTTGCCACAAAAATGCTTGAAAACTTCCTCTGAACCGCTTTACTAATTCATACGAGGTTTCAGTAGTCTCCCTGTCAATCAACTTGATTAGGATTTTACCCTGTGTATAAGTTAACTTTTTTAGAACGGGAGTAAACTCTTTTCTAAGATGCTGCTCATACATTTTAGTATAATGTGCTTTCACCTCAGGGTCTTGAATCTTTTTCAGCTCCGCTTCTACAAAGGCTAATCGTTTATTTGCCTCTTTAGCGATCGGATAAACCTTCAAAACATGGTAAAAAAGCCGGGTATATTGTCTTTTTTGCTGAACTTGATTCCAGTTGCCCTTTTCTATCACCCAGATGGGTTGCATATAAACAATGGGGATAGTGTCTCCATTTTCGATTCTTGCAGGCAGCAACTGACCTTCCGGCTCCTGAGCCAAGGCAACAATGGACCAACATGTGAAGGCTGTTGGTAAAAGCATGAGCTTAACGACTGAATAAAAAAAACTCATAATCCTTCGACGGGGTAAAGATAACCCGCATCATTAACTATTTTTGAGCACTAATGTTGTCAGACCCCTTGTTGGCGGTTGCTCCTGCAGACGGACGTTATCATGCCTCTTGTAGCGAGCTCCGGCAATTCTTCTCTGAATTCGCCTTAATTAGATACCGCCTACTAATCGAAATAGAGTATTTTCTCTTTTTATTTAAATTAGATTTTCCTCCTTTCTCCTCTTCTAATTCTCTACCTGAAACTGCCATTAGAAGCATTTGGGAGAATTTTTCGTTAGAAGATGCTCGGCAAATAAAGGAGATAGAATCCACTACTAACCACGATGTAAAAGCTGTTGAATATTTTCTAAAAGAGAAAATAAGCGCATTAGGATTAAGTAGTCTTGCAGAGTGGATTCATTTTGGTCTGACAAGCCAGGATATTAATAATACCGCTGTACCTAAGTCTATTCAGGATTGTTTAAATGAAGTGATGATTCCTCAAATCGTTGGCTTATTGGAAATGCTGGAAAGCAAATCATCGGAATGGGAAGGAATTCCCATGTTAGCGAGAACCCATGGGCAGGCAGCTTCACCAACCCGGTTGGGTAAAGAAATCGCAGTTTTTGCCGAAAGACTTACTTTACAGCTTGAATCACTTAAACTGGTTCCGGTTGCCTGCAAGTTTGGTGGCGCAACAGGAAACTTTAATGCACATCATGTTGCCTTTCCTTCGGTTAACTGGCCCGAATTCGCCAATCATTTGGCTAAGCAACTCGGGTTAGTTCGTTATCAAACTACTACTCAGATAGAGCATTACGATTACCTCGCAGCTCTTTTCGACAACCTACGTCGAATAAATATGATTTTGGTTGACTTCTGCCGTGATGTTTGGGCGTATGTATCCATGGATTACTTCAAGCAGAAAATCAATAAAAATGAAGTAGGATCCTCTGCAATGCCTCATAAAGTCAATCCAATTGATTTTGAAAATGCTGAAGGCAACCTGCTACTTGCTAACGCCCTCTTCACGTTCTTTTCCGAGAAACTTCCTGTTAGCCGCCTTCAAAGAGATTTGACAGACTCAACCGTTTCTAGAAATTTTGGTCTTGCTTTCGCTCACCAACTTATTGCGTTAAAAGCCATCAAAAAGGGCGTTAACAAGTTATTGGTGAATGAATCTGCCATCGAATTTGACCTTCAAAGAAACTACCTAGTCATTGCCGAAGGCATTCAAACTATTTTAAGAAGAGAAGGCGTATCGGGTGCTTACGAGTTGCTAAAAGAGCTTTCCAGAACCAACCACAGTCTTGGAAAAGCAGAGTTTGATTTATTTATTGACCAGTTACCAATTTCGGATTCAGTTAAGCAAGAATTGCGTAGGATTACACCGTTCAATTATTTAGGAATGTAGTGATGAAAGAGGGGGACGATTATTACATCAACGATAAAGGACTTTACATTTTTACAGAGTCCTACCTTCTCAAGAGGGGCTATTGTTGCAAAACCGGCTGTTTGCACTGTCCCTTTGAGTTTAAAAAAGCGATAAAAATCTCCAAGGGGGTTAATGGCAGCACCATTGTTACTTCTCCTCAGAACAACAAAACCGAACATTCCTGATAGCTAATGAGCGATTCTAATTCGGACCTTCCGTTGTACAATCCATTTACGTACAATCACTTCGATTTTGACCACTGTTTTTTTACAGGCATTCCGGTTGAACCTGGCCAGGATTTCATTAGGCTTTTTCCAGATTGGCTTATCCGGCAATTTGGTTTAGAGAATAAAAGCCTTCAATTGCTTTCAGGAAAAAAAATTCCGTATTCAGAGTTAATATTACCTGCCAGCCCTACTGCCCGTCAGTATGGGTTAGATTACCTCCTGCGGCAGGCATCTGACCTCATTCCTGCTGGACTCGAAGGGGTTAAATGGATAAAGCCGGAAAAACTCTATCAATGGCTATTGCTCCTTTGGTTTGGAGTATTGTATCAGGAAATTAGGGAAGCAAAGGGTTCGGAAGAAGGCATCAATGCCTTTTTGAACCAAAAAGACAAGCTAATTCGGTTTCACCTGATGCACTACATCCTTCAAGGGATTGTTAAAAAGGTAGAGTTCGAAAACTTTGATCCGGGATCAGTATTTATCATGGAGTGCTACCCCTATGATGGCACAATGGCATTCGATTTTAAAGTCAGCATCAACGCACTTACCATCAGTCTCAGAACTGGTGAATTAGGCATTATGGCATGTTTACTAGACCACGGAGTTCAAATGCATCATTTCAAACCGTATTTCGAACGCTTCGATGGTCAACAACTTCACCCGATTCAGTTTGATGAATTGTATGCAAAACTGAGCTACAAATCATATTTAATGAATCATGTTTTTGAGTATGGAGTTGCTTTACCTGATGAAGAGCATGACTCGCTCTTGATTTCTTGTCGTATTGATGAAAAGCATAAAGATTTGCCCATTTTCAGAGATTGGGATAATGCACAATTTCATTCAGTGATGACAAACTACTTAAACAAATACGGTATTCCACCCGAAGATTTGAGAAATGCCGATGGGGTTGTGCTTACTTTTTTGGATGATGAACAAGGGGAACCTGTAGTCATGAATGCAGATGGCGACCGCATTTCGGCTTAAAACATCTGAACATCTATTCTTTGCGAGTGTTTAGCAAGCATGCTTAAAACAGCAATTGTTTGTCTCACTCAACACTGGCGAATCGAAGATCATCCATTGCTTATTGATGCTGGTCAATTAGATCGGCTACTTCTTGTCTTTCCTTACGATAATCCTCTAATTCCTGATTTTCCAATTGAAATCAGAAGAAAAGGCTCATTTAGGTTAAAGTTTATCGGTGAATGCCTAAGAAATTTTGACCATTCCCTACAGTCATTTAATCAGCAAATTTGGGTAGCGTCAGGAACAACTATAGATGTTATGTCTCGGTTGCTGCGTGAAATACCCGGTTCAGTTGCCTGGCTTAGCGATGAACCAACGTGGGAGAAACAGCTTGATTGTCAACATTTAACCAACCTTTTTGGCAGAATTCGAATACATACCCTGGATGCAGGCAGCATGTTTCAGCCTGAGTCTGAAGTTTTAAATCCGACTAATTGTCCAGAGGTTTTCACCTCGTTTCGAAAATCTGTAGAAGCTCAACTTCAACCTAAAATACCGGTTCAGGCACCGAAAGCGCTTCCTCCAATGCCAGATAATATTCCGGAAGGGTTGTTTTGTTGGTTTGAAATTCCGGAACTGAATCCTCAGAACACTTTATTGACTGAATCAAAATCGACTTTCCCTTGGAAGGGAGGTGAAACTGAAGCTCATAAACGTCTCTCCTATTACTTCTTTGAAAGCAAAAGTGCACTCCAGTACAAAGAGACCAGAAATGGTTTATTAGGATCTGATTTCTCAACCAGGTTTTCCCCATTTCTTGCCCATGGAGCTCTAAGTCCTTCCATCATTTTGAAAAAGTTGAAGGAGTTCGAATCGATGGAAGGTGCCAATGCATCCACTTATTGGATCTACTTCGAATTGCTATGGAGGGAGTATTTCAGGGTTATCGCTAGAAAACATGGCCCTGCACTTTTTTACCAAAAAGGCATACAAAACAAGAACCTTGAATTGTGTCATGATGCCTTGGTTTTTCTTCAATGGTGCAACGGTGAATCGGGTCATCCCTTTATCGATGCCTGCATGACTGAATTGAAACATACCGGATGGCTGAGTAACCGAGGGCGGCAAGTGGTCGCTTCTTACTTAGTTCATTATAAAAGAATCGATTGGCGCTGGGGCGCCTGGTGGTTTGAGCACTTGTTAATCGACTACGATCCCGCTTCGAACTGGGGAAATTGGCAATACGTTGCAGGAATAGGTCAAGACCCACGAGGAACCAGGGTATTCAACCCTGATCGACAGGCAGCCATGTATGATCCCGATGGGCGGTATCAGTCGCTATGGCTAAAAAACAAGAGGTAATTAAAGAATGGCAAGCAAACCACCACTTGCAGCAGCCACGAGATGAATGGGCGAAAGCTTATGGTGATCGTTGTTCTCGTACAAAATGGTGGTGGAAATGTGTAAAAATGAGCCTGTTGCCAAGGCGGTTAAAATATCAAAAACCTGGTGAAGGCTTCCACCCGTTTGCCCTTCCTGAAGCCAAGCTCCGAGGGCAGCTCCAATAGGATTCATCAGCGAAAACAAAACAAGTAGCAGCAATAGGATATTTCGTTTCATGCCGGTTTGAAAAAGTACCGTAACTAATGCAAAGGCTGAAGGAAGTTTGTGCATAATTACTCCAGTAAAAAGTGGGTTGTGCCCGTGCGTATTAAAATCAAAGCGGCCTCCTAAAGGCACACCTTCCATTAAGCTATGGATAGACAAGCTTATCAACATTCCGATTGACAACGTCCAGGATTTTCCATGGTAATGGCTGTGGTCGTGGTGATGGTCGTGACCGTGTGGTGCATCGAGGTGGAGGTGTCCGTGTTCGATGCCTTCTGAAAACTTTTCGAGGATAATCTGTAGAAAAAAACCAAGCACCATAAACAACTTCATGGGCGCATGATTATGATGAAGATTTTCAGGAATAAGATGAAATATACACGTCACAAATAGAAATCCACCCCCGAAAACAAGGGCAATTTTCATCAGATTATTATACTTATTCCCGAGCGATAAGGCAAGAATGCCGCCTACGATTGGGCTTAGGAATAACAACAAGTATTGAAGTAAGGTCATGAAGCAGATAAGGTAAGTCTCTTTCGCAAGGAGAAAAACACGATAAAAGCGGTGAGAGTTCCCAAAACAGCACCTCCCATAACATCCAACGGATAATGTAATCCTACATAGACTTGTGCATAAGCAACTAGTGCAGCCCAAAGAACGAGCAACGGACCAATCCACCAACGAATTTTTCTCATCATTAGCAACAATATCATACTGATTCCGAAGTGGTTACTGGCGTGATTGGAGGTAAAGCTATAACCACTTCCGCAAGGAACGAGTTGCCTGACGTATTCAGATAAATAGGCATCGTTACAAGGCCTGACCCTAACCAATAATGGCTTAATGACATGACCGCTGAGCTGATCGGTTAGGATAAAGCAAAGGACTACCAATCCAATCATTTTAAACCCTTGCTTATTGAAATTGAGTATTAGAAAAAGGAGCAGAAAAACATAGACAGGCAACCAAGTCAATGGATTACGAGCTGGAATCAACAGCCAATCCAAAACCGGATGAACCCAATCCCGATTCACGACTAAAAAAGCCTCCTCATCCCAACTGAGTATCCGCTCAAGCATGCCGCAGGAAAAGAATTAAACGATCGCTATTTTCTTCTTCGAAAGGATTGAGGTTGTAATCACCACAAGTTTTATAAATCTCAAGTCCGCAACGAAGCGTCATTTCTTGAAAATTTTGAAGTTTATATCCCCTTACTTGCTCCTGATAATCAAACACTCCTTCGTCAGTATTGACCTGAATAGTTTTGATGATGACCGATTCAGCGTTAACTGAACGATTGATATTAAAAAGAACGTCACCTCTTTGCTGTACTTCTTCTGACACTAATTGCCGAATCACTTTAGCAGCGTTCATAAAATCGATGATAGCGACACCATCAGTAGCCAACATAGCAGAAATAGAACGGAGTACCTGTAGATCTTCTTCAACAGATTCAAAATAACCCAAACTGGTGAAGAGGTTGAAAACATAATCAAACCGCTTGGCTATTGGCAAACGCATGTCGTGAACCAGAAACTGCAATCCCTCCGTCGTTTTTTCGGAAGCTTCTTCGATAGAGGCGGAGGATAAATCTATCCCTGTTACATGCAATCCGGCCTGATGCAACACCATAGCATGGCGTCCTTTTCCACAAGCCAAATCCAATGCTGTAGCTCCTTTTCGAACATTAAGAGCAACAGTTAGCTTCTTAATGAAACTTGCAGCCTCTTCGTGCGACCGATTATTGTACAATAAATGATACCAGGGCGTATCAAACCAACTCGCAAACCAGGATTGCGTCATGGTCGTTGTCTCAGGATTTGAATGCTAATTGGAAAATGGTCGCTGTACCCGCCCATGTATTTGTTTCCTACGTAAGTACGCTTTGGAGCGCCCTGATATTTTCCTTCCTGCTCAGTCAAAAAAGGGAATTTGTTGACTTTTGCAGAACCGTTGACATAGGAAAAGGCTTTTTTAGCATTAAGTTGATTGGAGCAAATAATTTGATCTAACATGCTGTACTCTCCTTTATAATAATGGGTTCCTTCGCCTTTCTCTGAAAGTGGGAGGAATGGATTAAATCCCCATTTTTTTTCACCATTCAATAAGGTAAGGCGAATGGAAGAATCTGTAGGAGTATCGTTAAAGTCTCCCATCATCACAATGGGAGCTTGTGGATATTTTTTTTCGAGAGAATCTACAATAGCAACCGCAGCTTTAGCTGCTGCCATCCTTTTAACAGAAGAACTTTCGCCCCCTCTCCTACTTGGCCAATGGTTGGCAGTAAAAAAAATATCCTGCTTGCCGGATTTAATTTGCAATACTAAAATGTCTCGGGTAGGAAAAGAATTGGCTCCTAAATCAACCCCCTTCGCCATCATTTTAGCCGGTTTACCAAGGCGTTTTCTTACCAGAAATGCTACATCTATTCCTCTTCCATCCGGACTATTGTGATGAACTATTTGATAGTCAAGTTTTTTCAGTTTTGGCTGACGCAGCAAATCTTCGAGTACCTTCTTATTCTCTACTTCGCATAAACTCAGAACATCCGGAAATCCTAATGCTTCAACAACTTCTTCTATTCTTGAAAGCTTTGTTTGATAACGCTCCATTGTCCACTGCATTTTTCCATCGGGAAGAAACTCGGCATCATCAATGGCAGGATCGTCTATAGTATCAAATAAATTTTCGGTATTGTAGTGTGCAATCTTAAGAGTATCCTGTTTTTGTGCATAAACTAAGGTTACTGCAAAGAGGAAAACAGCCAATAAACTGGAGAGTTGTTTCATGCTGCGAAGTTAGTTGTTGAAAAGTGTTGAAATACACCATCATTTATTAACAATATAACAGAAGTACTCTTTTATTTTTGTGAATCTCATGAAGAAGCTGTTAATTCTACGCCATGCCAAAGCGGCCTTTGAGTCGGCTACTGGCGATGACGTGGATCGTCCCTTAACGGAGACGGGAAAGCAGCAAGCACAGAAGCTCGGATACAAACTTAAAGGGCGAAATGTTCAGATTGATGTAGCCTGGGTCTCAGAAGCCCTTCGAACCCAACAGACCTGTTTTTTTCTATTTGCAACTGCCGGAATTACTCCAGAAATAGCTGAAAAAGTGGATTGGCTTTATCAAGCTGAATACCGACAGGTTATCTTGAAATTGATGAATGCTTCTAACGATCTACAGTCTATTTTACTTGTCGGCCATAATCCTACTATAACTCAAATTGTTAACTACCTGATTGAAATGATGCAACTCGATAACCTACCTACGTGTGGGATTATGGAAATTGAATTTGCAGTTTCAAGGTGGGAAGACATAGCTCCATCCAATGCCGAGCTTATCTGGCATGATTTCCCAAAAGTAGAGAACTCTTTTCTCTGATATACCCATGCCATCAGGCGATTACATCTACAAAACCAAACGCAAAGGAGAGAAGTTTGAACTTCTCAACCGCGAGATTAGCTGGTTAGCTTTTAACGACCGTGTGCTTCAAGAAGCTACTGCCGAGGACGTCCCATTGCTGGAAAGAATGAAGTTTCTTGCGATTTTCTCTTCCAACTTAGATGAATTCTTCCGCATCAGAGTGCCTTCACTAAGAAAGCTGAACTCGTTATCTAAAGTAGATCGGGAAAAACTAAACTTCAATCCGGATTTAATCCTTCAACTTATTCAGGATATTGTCATTAGGCAGCAAAACCGATTTGAGCGCCTTTTTGAACAGTCAATATTGCCGGCACTTGGAGAAAACGGCGTCAGACTTATCAACGAGAATGAGTTGTCGAAAGAGCAAGAAGATGAAGTTAGGGGAATCTTTAAGCATCAGATTCTTCCATATACCACTCCTATCATGCTTTCCGGCACTTCAGTTACGCCTCATCTTAAAGATCGCTACATCTACCTCGCGGTTAAAATGTATAATAGCTCGAAGAGTAAAGAAGTTGGATATGGATTAGTTGAACTTCCAACCAAATTTATTCCCCGCTTTTTTGAACTAAACAGCTCTCCGGGAAATGGAAAAGACATAATTCTGCTTGATGATGTAGTTAGATTCAACCTGAACTACCTTTTTGGAGTGTTTCAGTATGAAATTCTGGAATCTTATACCATAAAACTGACTCGCAATCAGGAACTTGATGTTGACAACGACATCTATGAATCAGTCTTAGATAAGCTAAGTAAAAGCTTAAAAGAAAGGAAAAAAGGAGAACCGGTACGATTCATTCATGATGCCCGTATTCCTACCGATATGCTGAGCCTTATAATCAAAAAGTTTAAGTTGGAAAAGGCCAATATTATTCCCGGTGGACGTTATCATAATTTCTCAGATTTCATGGCATTTCCGGATGCTGGAAGAGCTTCGCTTAAATACGAGGCCCTCGAACATGTCCCGCATCGATTGTTAGATCAATACATCAGCATGTTCGACGCCATTCGGGAACAAGACGTAATGGTTCACCATCCTTACCAAAGCTTCGACTATGTTTTGCGATTTTTACGAGAAGCAGCCATTGACCCATCGGTTTCAGAAATAAAAATCACGCTTTACCGAATTGCACGTTTATCTCAAGTTGCCAACAGTTTAGTAACGGCTGCAATGAATGGAAAAAAAGTGACCGCCATTATCGAACTCAAGGCCAGATTCGACGAGGAAACCAATATGTATTGGGCAGAAAAACTGGACGAAGCCGGCGTAAAAGTGATTTATGGTTTTCATAATTTGAAAGTTCATTGTAAAATGTGCCTGATTAGCCGTCACGAGAAAGGTAGGCTTGCACAATACGTTCATTTTTCTACCGGAAATTATAATGGACAATCCGCACGCATTTATTCCGATTTCGGACTTTTCACCCACGATGTCCGCTTAGTTAAAGACGCCGAAAAGTTGTTCCGTTGGTTAGAAAACAGTGCACGGAGTTATGAGTACGAGCATCTAATGGTTGCTCCTAATTATCTCCGCGAAGGGTTTGTTTTGCTTATTCAAAAAGAAATTGCCAATGCTAAAGCTGGGAAACCGGCTTGGATAAAGCTGAAGATGAATAGACTTGTTGACGAGGGTATGATAGAATTACTCTATGAAGCCAGTAGAGCTGGCGTAAAAGTAGATTGTATCGTGCGCGGAATGTGTAGCTTGGTTCCCGGTGCAAAGCAAATGTCAGAAAACATTCAAGTAATCTCTATTGTAGATCGTTTTCTGGAACATGGCCGCCTATACATCTTTGCAAATGGAGGTAATGGAAGAGAAAAAGTATTTCTTTCATCAGCGGACTGGATGAATAGAAACTTATCGAATCGGGTTGAAATAGCGTTTCCTGTTTACGACAAAAACATAAGAAAAAGCCTGATTCAAATCTTCGAACTTCAGTGGTCTGATAACTGTCGAGCCAGAATACTGGATGCAGGACTTAAAAACAGCATGGTTCAACGCGAGGAAGGAGAAGAACCAATACGCTCACAATGGAAAATTAACGAGCTATTGGAGAGTCTCCAACCGACTGTAAAATCAAAACGGAAATCGGTGCGCAATCAGCAAATCGAAGAAGTATGATTTTAGGAGCAATAGACATTGGCTCGAATGCAGCTAGGCTATACATCTGTAGCATTCACTTAGAAAATGGGGTTCCGCAGCATAAAGTAGTCGAGTTTGTCCGAGTTCCACTTCGCCTTGGCGATTATGTTTTCATCAATAAAAACATTCCGGAAAGAAAAGCCGATGATTTGTTAGACATGATGAAGGCGTTCGCATTGCTGATGAAACTTTTTAAAACCGAACATTTTCGTGCATGCGCCACCTCTGCCTTAAGAGAAGCAGAAAACGGCTCTGAGCTTGTAAAACAAATCGAAAAGGAAACCGGAATAAAGGTCGATATCATTTCCGGACAGGAAGAAGCAGATTTAATCTGGCGGGCACAATCTAACCTCCTTGATATGCACCAAAACAGCTTGTTTGTGGATGTAGGAGGAGGAAGTACTGAGATTAGTTTACTCAGCGGAAAAGAGAAAATTGCTTCTCGATCATTCAACCTCGGAACAGTCCGAATTCTTGATAACCAAGACGATGACAGTGTTTGGAAAGATTTAACTCTCTGGCTTAGAACGGAAGTTAAACCCAGAGCTCCCGGATTGATTTTGGGGTCAGGAGGAAATATTAACAAAGCCTTCGACCTCATGAAGGTTAAAAATGGAAAGACTGCCTCTCTTAAAAACCTGAAGGAGCTGTATTTCTATCTTCAACGGTACTCCTTAAAGGAAAGAATTCAGGTGTTAGGGTTGAATCCGGATCGGGCAGATGTTATTATTCCGGCTCTAGAAATTTACTTTCAGGTGATGGAAGTCACAGATATTAAAAAGATTGCTGTTACTGGTATGGGTTTAAAAGAAGGAATAGTCTTCGATTTATTTTACCAGCTCACCCAAACCCGGCCAACGGGATTTGACTCCTCAGCCCGCTTTTCTGCTATTTAAGTCAACCGACTAATTCCACCCCGGATCGATGGGTGCTATTGCCCAGAAATTAAACGGTTTACCTAATTCTGTAACCAGCGCCTTCCACATTTCATGATCCTCATAACGCAAGACCTTCACGGGATTTCGTTGACTTATTAGCCAACTTTGCTCCTTTAGTTCATCCAACAACTGATTCGCTGACCAACCAGAATATCCAATAAAGAAGCGAATTTTATTCTGATCAACTTCTCCTGCTTCTACCATAGCTTTTAGTTGGTCAAAATCACCTCCCCAGAATAATCCTTCAGTAATTGGCATAGCACTTTCGCTGAGTTCTTCGAGTTGATGTAAATAATGTAAAGTATTCTGAGAAACTGGACCACCAACATAAATGGGATAACTGCTTAAAGGAAAATCTTCTATCAAATCATGAACAGTCCAGTCGGATAACTGATTGAGCACAAATCCTAAGCTTCCTTCCTCATCGTGTTTAACCATCATAACAACTTTACGAAGAAAGTTAGGATCCTTCATAAAGGGCTCACTCATCAACAGCGTACCCGGTTTGATGTCTTTATCCTGAAATTGTAATCCTTGGCCTGAGTTCATAATGAAAACGGATTCACTTAATTGAATAAAGATAATAAGCGACAACAATATCCTTAATCGTTTTTTGGGTAAATTCG
>CALSBM010000005.1:0-78563 GCA_943373175.1 Chitinophaga pinensis
GTATTAGGCCTGCCGCTAGCGTTCATCCTGAGCCAGGATCAAACTCTCCATTGTAGTATTTTCCTGTTCTTTTCTTTTCTTGCTTTTAACTTACCTCTTTCCTGACAGATGATCTCTCATCCGCCGGTGCTTGCATCATGTCAAGGAACTATCGCTTCTTGTTTCCGGGTTCTTTTATGCATACCCTCCCGTTTGAAGCGGCTGCAAAGGTAGAAATACCTTCTTCGTTTCCAAACCTTTCTTGCATTAAATATTTTAAAGAAGTTGCAAAAAATACATTAGTAATTGATTTTCAATAGTTTAATCTACATTAAAAATAATTTTTTAATTGTAAACAACCTCTATACTTTGATTGATGCAGCAATTGAATGTTATAGAAAACCAAAAGGCACATTTACTTCTTCGCTTTCTTTCTTCAGACCCAAAACCAACTATGACCGTCATTCTGATTATATCTCGATGAATTGACAGTTAATGTTATCAACAAGGAAGTAAGTTGCTTTGGGATTACGATTCAGCTTACAGGCTCTATGGCCTCGAAATTCGGCAGTAAAGCACCAATCAAACCATAATGTTTAATAGTATCCTTAGAGTAAATTAAAAAATTCATTTCTCAGCTAATACCAACACGTTTGTAGTTCAAAAGTAGGAGGGATAGAAAACAAAAAAGGGCAACCAATGGCTGCCCTTCTTTATTCGAGTTATTAACGTTTACTGAATTTTAAACTCAACACGACGATTTATCGCGTTTACTTTCTTCTCAGGGTGATCGTTACCATAGCTCATGATTAGGTTCTTCTCGCCTTCATATTTAATGTTAAGGCGACTCTTATCAACTCCAAACTTCTCAGTAAGTGCTTTTACAACTGCTTCGGCTCTGTAGCGAGAAATTTCATTGTTTACATTATCACTTCCTACTGCATCAGCATAGCCGATTACATTTAGTTTAACTCCAGGATTATCCTTCAACAAACGAGAGATTTGATAAAGTTGAACGTAATTTTCTGTACGGATAAAATCTGAAGCGTTGTCAAACGAGATGTGAGGAAGAATCATGCTTGAAACACGACCACCTTTTCCACTACGAGTGCCTCCGCCGTCTTCATCGCCGTCTTTATCCTCTTCATCCGCTTTACTAGTTCCGCTTCCACCGCTAGTTCCGCTTCCACCAGTTCCGCTTCCACCAGTTCCGCTTCCGCCACCACCGTTAGTGCCATTTGCCCAAGGTTTCTTAGATTCTGTTGAAATACCTTTAGAATCTACTTTTACACCAGGCTCAGTGAATGGTTCAGCATCCAAATGATCTGCAATACCGTCTTTATCTGAATCGAGTGTTTGACCTTTAGAATTTACTACAGCACCGGCTGCGGTATTGTTCTCTTTATCAAAAGCATCTGCAATACCATCACCATCAGAATCTTTAGTAGCATCATCTACCTTTTTGGTGCTATTCGCAATCATGTCGTAAGTTTTCTCAACAGGATTGGAATACCAACGTGGCTTTTCTCTGTTTTTACCAAGGAAGTATCCGACAGAAACAGTAGATAAAGAAATTACATCCTTTACTGAACCTGCGATTGAGTACCCATCATAAGAATCATCTCGAGAGAAAAGGAAACGTTGATTATATCCGAGAGAGATGTTCTTGTTGAGCATATAATCAAATCCAAAGCCTCCGGTCAGATAAATGTTAATGACTTCTTTACCATTTGTACCATTAATGGTTTTCCAAGTTTCGTTAGTACCATCCATCTGAGCCTTGTATTGGTCAATGATATCAGAACGAGACTTATCAGTTCCATCAGCGTTGAAGTAAGAGATAGTGCTGTAATCATAGGCATTACCATTAGCATCCCGTAAATCAGCGCGATTGTTATAGCCATTCAAAGAGAATCCAAACTCAGCATAGACATTCCAGCGAGTTGCTTTTTTCATGAAGCTCAGGTTATTGAGCGACACAACACCTGTAAGGGTTGCTTCCCAAAGACGGAGGTCAAAATTGCGGGGTGTTCCTTGACGAACAGAGCTGGGTGATGTGTTCCATCCTGACAGACGGGAGTACCACAATCCACCTCTAAGTGACACAATATAACCAAGCGATTTCCGAACAGAAAGTCCGAAACCAGGGTTAAAATTCCAGTCCATCTCGCCTGGAATTAGAGATGCGTTGCCGATATGGGCACTAATTTGCCACTGGTCTTTCGTTATGGGCGGCATCCCACCTGATTGGGCGAAAGTGCTTCCAGCGCTAACAAGCAGCGCGAAGCATCCCATAAACGCTTTTTTGAAAGTAAGATTTTTCATTTGCACGATTTCAATACGGCAAATATAGGCGTGGCATGCCTTACAAAAAAAAACTACAGTTTAAATTTCGATGAAACCTCAAGTGTTTTGCTTATTGCATTGTGAATATAAAACCCCTTTCCTGACTTATTTCCAAACTGTCCAGCTTCTACCATATTGACTAACAAGGGACAAGGAGCATACTTGGGATTACCAAATCCATCGTGAAGAACTCGAAGAATAGCCAGACATACATCAAGTCCGATAAAGTCTGCCAGTTGAAGTGGCCCCATGGGGTGTGCCATTCCTAACTTCATAACTGCATCTATTTCTTCAACTCCAGCCACTCCTTCATAAAGCGTATAAATAGCTTCATTAATCATTGGCATTAAGATACGATTAGCTACAAATCCTGGATAATCGTTAACTTCAACCGACACCTTACCCAGAGTTCGTGAGAGCTCCATGATATTCGCAGTTACTACATCCGAGGTGGAGTAGCCACGTATCACTTCCACTAACTTCATTACAGGAACTGGATTCATAAAATGCATTCCAATAACCTGTTCAGGACGGCGCGTCACGGAAGCTATTTTTGTAATTGATATTGAAGAAGTATTAGAAGCTAAAATGCATGTTTGCTGGCATCGCTCATCTAACTCCCTGAAAATGGATAGCTTGAGTTGAATATTCTCGGTCGCTGCCTCAATAACTAATTCACGATCCTCAACAGCTCCCTGAAGTGAATGAGCTGGATTCAATCTGCTTAGAGTTCCTGTCTTATCATCTTCAGAAATGGAACCTTTAGCAACCATTCTATCCAAATTTTTCGAAATGGTTTCCATTCCTTTAAGAAGAGCCTTTTCATTAACATCAATTAAATTGACTTCATGCCCCTTCATGGCAAAAACATGAGCAATACCATTGCCCATCGTTCCGGATCCTATTACTGCTACTTTCATGGTATCAAGATTATTTTTTTCTGACTAATGGTTCCATTTTTCCAACGGATTGAAATAACACAGGCTGAATCCGGTATTGATTTGAGTTGATATTTCATGCCGTTCTTGAAAAAAGGTACTGCCTGACCGTTTAAATTCAATATTCTAACTTCTTCCGGCTCTTCTGTTGCTTCAAGCGAAAAGCTTCCCTGATTAGGGTTAGGAAACAGTTTAAATTCGGGTTCAATTTGATTCACGCTTGTAATGCTGGGAGCTGCCATTGCAGGAGTTAACCAAAATTCTCCTCCTTGAAGCGGTGTGTATATCCAATTTCCGCGCTTATCAAATCTTCCTCCCATGTTCTTTATCAAGGCAGGTGCACCTTGAGGAGTAAGTCCGCCTATTGGCATCCATAGCGGAGTGGCTGATGTTGAATGCAAAAGTGTTAATGAATCTTCCGAGGTTGTTAACAAGTCCTGGTCTAAAGCCCCACCTAAAGCCAATGTTCCATCATAAGGAATATTGAACCTCACATTTCCAGAAGCAAGTTGCTGAGAGGGGTCTATGGACTGAATCTGCCAATACCGCTGGGATGATAGTCTCGCTGGGACTGCCGCACCGCCAAATGGCTGAACCCAATGATGTGTTATTCGAAGAAATATTGAATCTGAAAGATCCTGTACCACCTGAACACTCAATTTTGAGCCTGGCAGCGTATAAGTTCCAGACTTCTTTATCCAAAGCTGTTCAAAGGATGTGGCATCACAAAACGCTGTTTGAGAATTGACTCCATAAAACAAAGGTTGTCCCCAACCGGAAGGAACTGTAACAGTCTGATTAATAGTAGTTGACGCCCCATTTACAACCATTTTAACGTCAATTGGCCTCAAACTTCCATCCCAAAAAGTGACCGTAATTGGTAAGCTATCGGATAAAGGACCGGGCACTCTGTTTTTTTGCTCTAACACTCCAGAAATAGATCGACTCATACCGGAACCTGTCATTTGCATAATTGGTCTAACATGCGGAAAGCCTGGACGGAATACCCAATCTCTAAAGAAACGACTTCCAGCCTGAGAAGCTGTAAGGCTGTCTATCATTTGTGCCATTTGCATAGTTCTTACTCCTTGAAGTGCATACTTCTGCAAAAACAATTTACAAAATGCGAAGAAAAGACTATCCCCTAAGGTTGAGCGTAATGTGTGTGCTATGCCAGCGCCTTTCCTATATACATGACTGCCATAAACCTGCTGATGACCAACACCTGAGACAGGCAAAAAACTTCCATCACGGATGTGAGCATTCGCTAACACATCCCAATGTTTTTCTCTGACCTCGTTTAAATAAGCTTGCTTTCCATAAACGTATTCAAGAAAAACAGCTTCTGAAAAGCTTGCCCATCCTTCATTAATCCACATATCAGAATCGCTGGAACAAGTCACCCAGTTGCCCCACCAATGGTGAGAAAGTTCGTGTGCCATGAGGGTTTCTTCGGAGGTTGTTCCATTAACCGCATAATCTGGATAGGCTATGTTAGCGGCATGCTCCATCGCACCGCCGTTAAATGGCACGATATAGTAACCAACTCGATCAAAGCCATAAGAGCCAAATTGGCTGACATAACCCCTAACAGCCGGTTTTAAGTTTTGAAAAGAAGTTTGTAAAGCAGCCAGCCTTGATGGAAGAACTCCTATTTCAATAGGTACAACCTTTCCCGGAATATGCACAGTATCTTTAAAACTCACGTAAGGACCAATACCCATTCCTACCAAGTAAGAAGGAATAGGTTGGTTAAGTTTCCAATTCCAAACTTTGTTCAGAGTAGGCAATTGAAGGCTGTCGGTTAACAATCCATTGCAATAGGCTTTGTGATTGGGTTTAGTTTCAATACTGAAACTGAATGTTTGCCTTTCTACAAAATTATCTAAGCATGGAAACCAATATCTACCCAAGCTATGTGGGTCAGCACCAAATCCTACTCCCAGCGTGTAGGCAATGTCGGTTGTGAAATAGAATCCCCCCCATCCGGTTGGGTCAACCTGGGGTTGCCCACGGTAATATATCTTAAGCGACAAACTATCTCCCGGTTGCATTAAACCTGACAGTGGAAAGTAAATCAGGCTATCGTTGTATTGAAAGGCTTGTGATTGGCCAGCAAGACTACGTACTGAATCAACTTGTAATTTATACAAATCAAGCTTGAAGTGATTCAGACCACTTACTCGGCATTTAAACTTTACCTCTGCATAACCTTCAATCTGTTTAGATTGAAAATCAGTGACTTTTAATCGAATGTGAGAGTGTATTACATCTACAGAATCTGACCAAGAGGCATTACTTGCTAAAGCATAATTTTGTGCCTGAATTTCGGAGGCAAAAAGCAAACAAAGCCCAATCAGCAACAGCCTCATGAAGCTGGAAAAAAAGCAATATTTCCTCCAACCCAATCCTGTTCTGCGTTGTAACGTACTCCAATCATTACCCCTTTGCTCATTCTGCCGAGATTAATGCAGAGTTGTGGTCTTTCCCATTCGGGCTTCCAAAGATAAAGTAAACGTATTTCGCACTTAACCATGCCATTGGGAGCTTGAATCACAGGCTCATACTGAACTTTGCGTTGAAGAATCCAGCCTTTCCGTTCAGTTAATGCTTCGATGTCTTCTTTCGTAACGTTGAATTTTACACCCATTCCAGAGAAAGAAAATAGTGGCTTCAACACCCAATTTTCCAAATCATCCGGAATTTCCTTCAATTCTTCTAAAAACCATGTCTTAGGCACAAAACGGTGATTCAGAAAAGGCATGGTATATTTACTGATTCGATAAAACCAATTGGGGTGCGTCACCCATTCAACCTCTAAGGGACTCTGAAGTGAAAAAGGTAATTTTATATCAGGGTTTGAATGAAGTTCGTCAAAGATTAATCGGTTGTAGATACGCTTAATCTCCACTTCTTCTCCATTTAACAGATAATACAGTTTTTGACCCCTCAACGTCATTTTCGTTGGACAAACTGCCTTTATTCCAAACTGTTTCTTTGTTACGGCAAAGTCAACCCTAGTTTTTTGTTTTTCAGGATGTAAATCCATGAGCACAACATGTTTAGGATCATGCCCATTAAGCAACAATTCGCTTAGAAGTTTAAGATAAGACTCTGAAGTGTGTCCGTTAAAGTAAGGCGTAAAGTCTTCCGGAACAAGGAAGTGCTTTCGATAAACTTTAGCTGTATAATCTTGGTAAGCCATCAAGGAAGGAAATCCCTGCATCTCAATTAACTGCGGCTCAAGAAGTCCTTCCTTATCCCGGCATATTGCAAAATCGATGGCTAACATTCCGGTATGAGAATCTTCGTTCGGAACCTCAAGTCCCAGAGGAATAGCATCCTTGCTAATTGATTTAAAATCAGGCCTAGCAATTACCTCCACAATGGCTTCACCTGCTTCAACTAAGCGATCTCTTAGATAAGCAGGCACAAAAAGTGGAGTCTCAGATACCCTAAAAACCCGCTCTTCGCCCAATGCGTCAAAAGAATCGGCAAGTAGTGCCTCGTATTTTTCAGGCGTGAATGCCTTATTGTAGGCTGCTTGGATTTCTGGAATCATTTCAGGAGTGAATCAACTGATTTTGCGTAATAACACGGTGGAAAAACAGCGGAATAATGGTTTGCTGGGTAAGCTGAATTTTATCTGGGTCGTTAAGGTGGAAAAGCATATCGTTGTACTTAGCTTCTCCATGTTCCTCAATAACAGCCTTTCTTCTTTCTTCCTGCTGAAAGTAAACCATCATCCCTACAGGATCGGCTTCAGGATGAAATTGCGTCATGAATATTTCATCTGAAAACCGAATTGACATCATGGCACGTTCCAAAGGAATATGGGGGCGATTTTTTTCAAGCGCTAGCAACTTTGCTCCTGTGCTTTTAATGGCTTTCTCGTTGGGTGATACAACCTGCCATGAGCGGGAGTCAACAATGTAAAACACATCGTCTAAACCATTGAAAAAAGCCTCGTGCTTACCAGCTTCTGTTTTATGCGTTGGCAATACGCCAAAGGAAGTACTTTTCCTCATGCACACTTTTCCTAAATCGAAGTGTCTGCATAGCATCTGAAAAGAATGGCAGATGGCGAAAAGGTGTTTTTTGTGGAACTGATGACTGATATTATGGCTGACAATCTTGTCGATAAGATGGAAATAATCTTTTTCCCAAGCTTCTCCAAGTCCATCGAATGGGCTACCAGGCCCGCCAGTAGAAATATATACATCAAATGCGCCAGGGTGGGGTAATTCCCCTTTTTGGCGTACATCAAAAATGGTATAGGGAAGTTGAAATTGTTCGACTAATTGCCGGATATTTCTCATACCCTGGTTAGGAGCACCCTTGTACATGTCCAAGATAGCTACTGCAGGTTTTTTCGACTCCATCATGAAAGAAGCGCGAATTTATCTCTTTTTTTGAGTTGCGGCCTGATTTAGTCTTCGAGACCGGTATTGGTTTCTTTGACAATCTGGTCAACAACTGCTTTAAGATCCCCGGTGCTATTAAAACATGCCAATTGTCGGTCGGCACCAGTGCCATTTTTAAGAATATCCAGAATTCGATTAATCTCGTGTCTGGAACCCAAATCATCCACTACGTCATCCACGAATTCGAGGAGTTCCATGATAAGAAGGCGGGTATCTACTTCTTCCTGCTTTCCGAAATCGATCATTTTACCATCAATTCCATATCGGGCGGCTCTCCACTTATTTTCGCTGATCAGCGCTCGGCTGTAAATGCGAAAAGTAAGATTGGAGTTCATCAGTTTAAACAATTTAGCAACTAAGGCCTGCATTAGTGCTGCAAGGGCTATCGTTTCATCTACCTTACTTGGTATATCGCATATTCTGAACTCAATAGTATCGAAAAAGGGATGTAGCCTGATATCCCACCAGATTTTCTTTCCGTTGTCTATGCAATTAGTTTTAACTAAAAGATTAATATACTCATCGTACTCGGCAGCGCTGGCGAAAAAATCCGGGATTCCGGTGCGTGGAAACTTGTCGAACACTTTAGTTCTGAAAGACCGGAATCCAGTGTTCCTGCCTTCCCAGAAAGGAGAGTTGGCACTTAGCGCAAAAATGTGAGGAAGGAAGTACCGAACCACATTCATAATGTGGATGCCTACTTGCCTGCTCGGAATACCAACATGGACATGAAGTCCGAAGATGAGATTGGAACGGGCAGTATCCTGCATTTCATTGATTATCTCCTCATAACGTGGATGGTCGGTAATCAATTGATCCTGCCAACGAGAAAATGGATGTGTGCCAGCAGCAGCTATGGTGAGACCCTCTTGGCCCGCCAAATCCGAGATCATTCTTCGGAGGTATTTCACCTCTTTCCGAGCTTCATCAATATTTTGACAAATGTTTGTACCTACTTCCACCACACTTTGGTGCATTTCGGCTTTCACTTGTTCTCTCAAAATTACCTTTCCACCTTCTACAATCTGCGACATGTGTGAGCGCAGTTCGCGGGTTTTAGGGTCTATGATCTGAAATTCTTCTTCAATACCAAGGGTAAAAGTGGGTAAAGACTGGGGCATACGAAGGGTGTTTTGCCTAAATATAGGAACTAAGTCAACACCCAACTCCAAAGCCTTTTAGAATTTACAATATTATCCCATGTTTTTTCACAAGTTTCCTGAGGTTAATTAGCGCATAGCGCATTCTTCCCAAGGCGGTATTAATGCTTACCTCGGTAAGATCAGCGATTTCTTTGAAGCTTAAGTCTTCATACAATCGCAAAATCAACACTTCTTTTTGTTCATCAGGTAATTGGAGAATCAACTCTTTCAAACGGGAATCCGTTTGCATCTTCATTATGCTGTCTTCAATGTTACCTTCTTTCAAATCAAGAACTTGAAAAATATCTCCACCATCAGGCAGTTTAGCCTTAGGCATTTTCGCTTGCCTTCTAAAGTGGTCAATACACAGGTTATGTGCTATACGCAAAGACCAAGGTAGAAACTTACCTTCTTCGGTATATTTCCCTGATTTCACAGTATCGATGATTTTGATGAACGTATCTTGAAAGATGTCCAAAGCCAAATCTCGATTTCTGACTACTGCGTAAATGTGGCTGTAAATACGTTTCTTATGCTTATGGATAAGCATTTCGAGTGCGCGTTCGCTTCCTCGAACGTAAGCCGAAACAAGCTCTCTGTCGCTAATTCCCTGTGTGTTCATGACGAACCTCCTTGTTTTTAATAGTGGGTTTCAGCGTAGAGTTTGGGCTATAGGCTTGTTTGGCGTTTTAATTTGATTCAAATCTTGCAATAAAATTCCGGGCTGTCAAGTACCACGACGATATTTGTTGAAATTTTTTTTAATGTCCTCTGACGAAACACTCAACGAAGACCCCCGTGATGCCATATTCATTAAAGGAGCCAGGCTTCATAACCTTAAGGGAATAGACCTCAGAATTCCCCGACAAACACTTTGTGTGGTTACCGGTCTTTCCGGCTCGGGAAAGTCAAGTTTAGTGTTCGACACCCTTTATGCAGAAGGTCAGAGGCGCTATGTGGAGAGCTTGTCTGCGTATGCTCGCCAGTTTTTAGGCCGAATGAAGAAACCTGATGTTGACAGCATCATTGGCTTATCTCCGGCTATGGCGATAGAGCAAAAGGTCATCAGCCGAAATCCCCGTTCTACTGTTGGTACTTCTACCGAAATCTATGATTATCTCAAATTGCTTTATGCTAGAGTAGGCCAAACGGTTTCTCCAATAAGCGCAGAATTTGTGAGGAAGCATCAGGTAAGCGATGTGGTAGATGCGGCTATGCAATATCCCGGTGAACGGGTTGAAGTTGCAACGCCTTTCATTTCTCATGGAAGGTCACTTCAAGAAGAACTTTCTGTTCTGCTCCAGAAAGGGTACGTACGATTGAAAGTTGGGGACAATCGAAAAAAAATTGAAGATCTTCTTGAAGAAAAAGCTTCTATTGAGCCGGATCAATGCCTCTTGCTTGTTGATAGAATCAAAATTGAGGATAACGATGATAGTCGGCATCGCCTTTCTGATTCTATACAAACCGCATTTTCGGAAGGCCATGGAACCTGCGTATTACTGATTGGCGAAGAACAATTGTCGTTCTCTAATCGGTTTGAGGCTGACGGAATGGCGTTTGTAGAACCAAGCCCCAACTTCTTTAGTTTTTCTACTCCTACCGGCGCATGTAAAACATGCGAAGGCTTTGGTAGCACAATCGGCATTGACGAAGACCTTGTTATTCCAGATAAAAACCTCTCTGTTTATGATGGTGCAGTCGCGCCGTGGAAGGGAGAAAAAATGCAGGAATGGAGCCAAGCACTCATTCGCAATGGATACAAATTCGATTTTCCTATCCATCGTTCTTATAACGAACTTTCGGAATCCGAAAAAGAACTGATTTGGAATGGTAATTCTTGGTTTGAAGGGCTGCATCAATTCTTCCGCTTTCTAGAAGAACAGTCTTACAAAATTCAGTACCGGGTGATGCTTTCCCGGTATCGCGGAAGAACAGTTTGTCCCGATTGTAAAGGAACCCGTTTGCGGAAAGATGCAGGATATGTGAAGTTGATTAATGTTGAAGATGGGTCACAGCTTAGTTTGCAAGAATTGGTTTTGCAGCCGGTAGGAAGCTTATTGGAACTACTAAGCAATTGGAAGTTCGATTCTATGCGCGAAGCGATTGCTTCGAGACTAATGGAAGAAATTTTAAGTCGCTTAGGATTCCTGAAAGATGTTGGGCTCAGCTACCTCAACTTAAACCGGCTTTCCAACACCTTATCTGGTGGTGAAAGCCAACGCATAAAGCTGGCTACTTCGTTGGGCAGCAATTTAAGCGGTTCATTATACATTTTAGACGAGCCAAGTATTGGCCTCCATCCTCGGGATAATGACCGTTTAGTTGGGATATTGAAAAACCTGAGAGACAAGGGCAATACAGTCATTGTTGTTGAGCATGAAGAAGCTGTCATCAAAGCGGCAGACTACTTAGTAGATATTGGTCCGGAAGCAGGGTCGCATGGAGGCCATCTGGTGTATGCAGGCGACCTAAAAGGGTTAAAGTCGCATGAGGGTAGTTTAACAGGAGCCTATTTATCGGGAAGAGAACAGATTGAAGTCCCGGCAATACGAAGAAAGCCGCAGCATTATCTAACTATTACAGGAGCCCGGGAACACAACCTCAAGAACGTTTCTGTTGCGCTTCCTCTCAACATGCTCACGCTAATAACTGGAGTTAGTGGCTCTGGTAAAACAACTTTGATAAAGCGCATTCTTTATCCAGCTTTAAAAAGAGCCATCTTCGGCACCTCAGAAAAAGCAGGGAGTTTTCATAAACTCGAAGGCTGGAATGGGAGAATTGAGGATGTGGAAATGATAGACCAGAACCCCATTGGAAAATCAAGCCGATCAAATCCTGTCACTTATACTAAGGCTTACGATTTAATTCGAAACCTATTTTCGGAAGAGCCTCGCGCCAAAGCCACAGGACTTAAGGCGGCGGCTTTTTCTTTTAATGTTGAAGGTGGAAGGTGTGAAGTGTGCCAAGGTGATGGAACCGTAAGGGTTGAAATGCAATTTCTTGCTGACGTAGAATTGGAATGTGAATCGTGTAAAGGTCAGCGTTTTAAGGATGAAGTGTTGGAAGTAAAGTGGAGAGGTAAAAACATTACTGAAGTCCTGGATCTTACAATCGAAGAATCCCTTCTTTTTTTCAAAGACCAAAAGAATCTTATTGCTCGCCTTCAGCCATTAGCAGAAGTTGGACTTGGGTATGTAAAATTAGGCCAAAGCTCTGCCACCTTATCGGGTGGAGAAGCCCAACGCATCAAGCTGGCTTCCTATCTGACCAAAGGACAAGCTCGTCAAAATATGTTATTCATTTTTGATGAGCCAACCACCGGCCTGCATTTTCACGATATAAGAAAACTTATGAAAGCATTCAATGCATTGATTGACCAGGGCAATTCTTTAATAGTCATTGAGCACAACCAAGAAGTTATTCAATGTGCCGACTGGGTCATAGATTTAGGGCCGGAAGGCGGGGATGAGGGCGGCTTTGTTATTTTTGAAGGAACTCCAGAAGAGCTAGTTTTATGTAAGGAGAGTTTTACTGGTAAATACCTGGCGGCTAAGTTGCAATGAAGAAACTTCTCAGATCGTTGTATTATTGGCTTAGTCCCAGACTTAGATTAAAAGCTCGTCAAGTTTTTTATTGGCCATTGGATACGAAGGACCTCCTTCTTGGAAAACGTACTCCTATGGTTCCTCCACGCGGACTCACTTTTACCGGAGCCGGAGATTTCTTACAAGAAGGACGAAAGTATTCGGAATACTTTCAAAAGTATGGCTTGATGCCCCATCATCATGTGTTAGATGTGGGATGCGGTTTGGGAAGAATGGCAGTTCCCTTGACCCAGTATCTCAATCAAGAAGGAGGGTATTTAGGGTTTGATATCATGCCCCAAGCCATTAATTGGTGTAAAAAGGAAATAGAATCCCGTTTTCCAAGATTCCGGTTTTTGCCTTACTCAGGTGGAAACGACTTATACAACTTAAAAGCTCAGGCAAATCGGCCTTTCCCTACGGAAAGCCAATATTTCGATTTTGCAATTTTAACATCCGTTTTCTCACACTTACAACCTGAAGAAACGGCGTTTTTTCTTAAGGAGTTACATCGTACACTTAAGTTAGGTGGAGTTGTATTTGCAACCTTTTTCATTTTTACGGATGAAGTACGACCCCCATTCAATCCTGAATTCGCCTTTCCTTTTGATTATGGAGATTATTGTCTTATGGATAAGCGGGTAAAAGGTGCTAATGTAGCTTACAGAAAGAGTTGGCTTGATAAAGCAATCCAGAATTCTGGATTTTCCGTAGCACACCATTTACCCGGCTTTTGGCTAAAGGGTAAGTCTGAGACTACATTTGAATTTCAAGATATCCTTATTTTACAGAAATAAGACACATTAGACAAGTTGTTGACAATATTAAGTTAACGATGCGTAATACTTTAATTGTCAATATTTTGCAAGAATTACTAATTAGTTATCTGGCAAAAATGGAGGAGCAAACGAATTGGTTTAATTCACTAAGAGAAAGAGTCGATCATGGTTCAGAGCTGGCCAATTGGATTTCTGAATGTTTAAACATCAGCCTTGCTAATGCATACAAGAAAATTAATGGGCAGGTAAGGCTCACCTGGGAAGAATATCGAAAACTTGAAAACTCAGGAGTCTATCAGATTAAAGGTTTTAATCCTTCTGATTATGCGGCTTACGATTCTAAACAGGCAGCCACTCCATTGCAATTAATTGAATTCTGGAATGAACAAATCAACAAAATTCTAAAAGCTGGAAGCTCTGTTCTATTCTGTTGTCATGAGCTTCCGGCAGTCTATTTATTCGAAAATCGATTAGCTACGGCTTATTACGTATTTCAACAATTTAAAATGGAGGAGCCAACCAGTCCTCAAACCTTTGAAACGTTTATACTCCACTTGCCTGACAAATTTTATTTTGCGGCTGCGGAGTTAAAATCAAAGTTTCTGATGTTGAGGAGAACCGAGATAATGGATCCCTTTGGATTCCGGTCTTTTCCTCGTGGGCTGTTTCAAATGGAAAAACAGCGGTTTATCAACCCCGAGGATAAAGATGCTTTGTTGAAGTTGTTTTCTGAAGCTGTTAGGAGTTGGAGCATGGAAGCAGACATAGACCTTAAACAATGTTCTAGAAAACTTTCACCAATTCCCTTACTGTACAATTTCATCGTATCGCGTGAAGAGAATAGTAAGGTAATATGGGAACCTTTTGGAATCCAAGGATATAAAATAAAAGTGGGTAATGCTCTTAAACCTATGTCCACAGTACTTAAAGACATCGAGTTAAGCTGCAGTGATTTAAGTACATGCAGCTTAAGCCGAGCATTTGTGGACAGAAAGGGCGACGAATACCAGCGGATGCTGGTTAATGAAGATTACTAATCGGGCTTAAGCTGCTTGCGAACGCGAAGCATTCAACCTTGAAAGGATTAGCTCAGCCGGGATAGAGATACGATACTTCAAACGAAGGTAACGCTGCATAACTGCTACGTTTTTGCGGCTCTTAACCGCTTTGCGGATAACTGATTCAATTAAACAGTTCATTGGTTTTGGGTGGGGGGTTACAGGTTATTAAAGAAACGATTAAATTTCCACGTAAGTTTAGTGTAAATTTATTTTTAACTCTTAGTAACTAAGCTGTCACTTTTTGTTTGCTTTCTCATCTTTTACTAATCTAAAAGCAACTCTAAAAACTAAAAAACAACAAAAAAGGGGCAAAAGCCCCCTTGATAATTAGATTTTACGCAGAAAAATCATTTTTTAATCAATTGAATTTCAGCTTGAAGTTTTACTTCTTCACTAACTAAAAGACCACCGGTCTCAATTGGCGCATTCCAGTTTAGGCCCCAGTCCTTGCGGTTAATGTTGCCCGATAAACTAAAGCCTGATTTCACATTTCCCCATGGGTCTTTTCCTTCACCGCTGAACTCTACAGCTAAGGATACTTCCTTACTATGGCCGTGCAAGTTGAGGGTGCCATTCAACGAGTAACTATCACTACTTTCATTTGCCTTTAATGTTCCTTGAAAAAATAGTTCTGGATGAGCTGCAACATCGAAAAAGTCCGGACTCTTTAAATGTTCGTCGCGTTGGTTGTTTCCGGTAGTAATGCTTTGAACATCCGCCTTAAAACTAACCGTTGCTCCATCTAATCCGACTTCACTTTCAGATAAGTTGCCTTCAAAGGTGCCGAATGAGCCGGTAACTGTGCTAATCATCATGTGACGCACTTTAAACTGAATCTCACTGTGTGCGGGGTCAATGCCCCATTGGGTAGTAGCCATGTTCTGTTATTTGTTTAAACAAATATATGGCTAAATAGATTGAATATACCAATTCATGATTGTTTAATTATAAACAATTAATTGGTAATAAGGGATTTAGCAATAACAATAACTATTTCCTTGTTAACGGAAGGCCTTCAAACTAAGATCGAAATTTCGTACCGTATGAGTAAGAGCTCCCATTGAGATGTAGTTTACTCCCGTGAGCGCGTACTCTCTTAAATTGGTTGCATTGATTCCTCCTGAAGCTTCAGTCTCGGTTCTACTTCCGATAAAAGCGACAGCTTCTTTTAACTGTTTGGGAGTGAAGTTGTCTAGCAAAATTCTCTTTATATCTGAAGCATAAAGCACTATTCTTCTAACTTCATCCATATTTCTGGCTTCCACCACCACTTCTAAGGATTTTCCAGATTGCTTTAAATATTCAATTGTAGCCTCGATCGCTGCTTCTATGCCACCTGCATAATCGATATGATTGTCTTTAAGCATAATTGCATCAAAAAGACCGAAGCGATGATTTGCACCACCACCAATTCTCACAGCCTCCTTTTCGAGTGAACGAAGTAATGGAGTAGTTTTTCTTGTATCTAAAAGTTGACATTGAGTGCCTTCCATTAATCCCTTCATGCGGTGGGTGAAGCTTGCAATGCCACTCATTCGTTGCAAAACGTTGAGGACAAGTCGCTCGGTTTTGAGAATATCGCGGGTAATCCCTTCAATCTCAAAGGCTACATCGCCTACATTAACTGCTGCTCCATCCTCAAGCAGTGGTGTCCATTGAATTTGGAGATCAGTTCTGGAGTAAAGAGCCTGAGCGAATCGCATTCCGGCAAAAATGCCTGTATCTTTTACTAGCAATCGTGCTTTTTGTCGGGCATCAAAGGGAATACAAGCTAAACTGCTATGGTCTCCATCGCCTAAGTCTTCGCGAAGCGCCTCCGTTATAAATACTTCCAACGTCATTGAATTTCAAACTTAAGTTGTTGTATCAACATTTTCCCTGACTTGTTTTTCAAAAGTAAATAAGTAGCGTATTCTTTATTATCTTCTGTTATAAGATGCCCAATGGAGTATGTTAAACCATCTGACGGTACACCTTTATGTACAATCTGAAAAGACTTTGGCCTATTCTTAAGCAAAAAGTTCTTAACAATAACTTCGGCTTGTTGCTTTAAATACCAGCCTTCTCGACCGTCGATAATGATTTCGACAGTATTATCGAAATGCGCAGCGAGTTCATTGGTTTTGATATCCCGGATGTTTCGGGCGATTTGCTCGTAAGAATCCTGAACCTGAAACAAGGCTGGAAAGAGAAGGGTAAAGAGTAGAATAAGAACTTTCATAGGCAGGCTCCAAACTGGCACAGTAAACGTGCCAGAACCAACAGCGAAAATAAGATAATCATCTTTTCCTTGACGGATATAGGAAATGTAAATTTGCACTAATCATGACCACAACTCCATCACCAGTTTTGTTAATTATTATTGACGGCTGGGGGCTTGGCAATGGCAGCCATTCTGACGCTATAGCCCACGCCCAGACTCCATATTATCAACACCTCAAGCAGAAATACCCTATGTCGAAGCTGTTGACTTGTGGAGAAGATGTTGGCCTTCCGGAAGGCCAAATGGGCAATTCTGAGGTTGGACACTTGAATATTGGAGCAGGAAGAGTGGTTTACCAGGAATTAGCACGCATTAACCGCGCTATTCGCTTGAGTGAAATGCAAGCGAATCCTGTTTTAAAGCACGCCTTTGAACAAGCATCTGAAAAGCAATGCGCTGTTCATTTTTTAGGGCTTGTCTCTGACGGTGGCGTGCATGCTCATCTGAATCATCTTAAAGCACTAATTGCTATGGCAGAAGGATATTCCCTTGACCGCTGCTTTGTGCATGCCTTTACTGATGGCAGAGATTGTGACCCGAAAAGTGGCAAAGGATTCATCACAGAACTAGAGCAATATCTAACACATAAAAAAACTGCTTTAGCAACTGTTATTGGTCGTTACTATTCCATGGATCGCGATAAACGATGGGAGCGCGTAAAGCAGGCATACGACCTTCTGGTTCATGGTACAGGTACTGAAACAGCCGACTTTGTTGCTGAAATCGAAAAGAGCTATAACGCGGGAATTACCGATGAGTTTCTACTTCCGATGAAGCGTTCCGGAATGGACGCGCGCATTCAGGATGGCGATTTAGTGCTCTTTTTTAACTTTCGAACAGATCGTGGCCGTGAGTTAACACAAGCGTTAAGTCAAACCGACTTTCCTGACTTCAATATGAAAAAGCTTGATTTAAATTATGTAACCATGACACGGTATGACGCCAGCTTTAAGCATGTTGAAGTAGTTTTTGAAAATGATGATTTAAGAGAAACCCTAGGGGAAGTGCTTGATAAAGCTGGAAAAAAACAAATTCGAATCGCGGAAACTGAAAAGTACCCTCATGTAACTTTTTTCTTTTCTGGTGGAAGAGAAACTCCATTTGAAGATGAAAGACGGATTATGATTCCATCTCCCAAGGTGGCAACATACGATTTGAAACCAGAAATGAGCGCAATCGAACTCACTGAACATCTTCTTCCAGAGCTTGAGGGCAAAACTGCCGACTTTATTTGCCTCAATTTTGCCAACGCCGATATGGTCGGGCACACAGGTGTTTATACTGCAATTGTAAAAGCTGTTGAAACAGTGGACACATGCGTTCAAAAACTATGTGAAGCTGCATTAAAACAAGGATATACGGTTTTGGTGACTGCAGATCACGGCAATGCCGACTATGCGGAAAATCCTGATGGAAGTCCCAATACCGCCCATTCCCTTAATCCAGTACCGTTTATTGTTTGTGGCTTACCCGATGGAGCAAAGCTGAAAGATGGCCGCTTAGCCGACATTGCTCCTACGATTTTGGAAATAATGGGCATTAAAGCGCCTCAAGCTATGGACGGTCAATCGCTTCTTGTTTCGTGAGAAGGTGGCCGTTGATAATTTTAGGCAGTTTTTTACTGTTCGCTTGTGGCAAATCCCGGGTTACCCCAATTGCAGGCCAATATCCTTACTTTAAACTTAACGTATGGCTTTCGCAGGAATCTAAGCGCCTCCAATTGGAAGGAAGTGCTGTTGAGCGCCATCTTCAAACGGATGGTGAGCAAGGCGTTGCCGCGACTGACAGTCTGAACTGGGAAGATTGGTTTAAGCCTTTGGCTGAATGCGATTTGTCGAAACCTGCTTTTCATGGGTTTTACCAGGTTGATACCCTTTTGTTTGGCGACACAATGAATGTTCAATATTCTGCACTTAAACCTGATGCCTTAGTCAGGCAGTTGAGTATATCCTTCATTAGGGGAAATCCTGTCGGTATTGATGCAACAAAAGAGGTAGAAAATCTGCTTTACTCTTCCCGTTCCGAAATCCGCTATCGGAAAGATTCGCTTTACCAGGTTAGTCACTGGCAGCGAACACGCTTCTTTGATGACCACTATTTCCGGGCGCAATACCACGTAGGAAGAAAACCATGAGTAGGTTCTACGATTTTAACGGGCAGCTAATTCCGCAGAATCAATCGTTTGCCGGGCCTGAACATCGTGGAATTCGTTATGGTGATGGTTTGTTTGAAACCATGCTGCTCATGGAAGGCGTAATTCCATTGCTCAATATGCATATCCAAAGGCTCGAAGAAAGCGCCCAAATATTGGGATATGACCTCAACTCTAACTTAGTCCCTGAGTTGATGCCCAGAGTACAAAAACTGGTAAATGCCCAGCAAAGCACGGATTGCGGAAGGCTACGTCTTAGTTTATTCAGAACAGGTGGCGGCACTTATTTTCCTGAGAATGCAACAGTTGACAGTGTCCTTGAATTTATACCCGTAGCTTCCAACCAACTGCTTCAGATGGCTCCTCATCTCATGGTTGACGTTTATCCGCATCATAGAAAGCCAATTCAAACCTTAGGTGCGCTTAAAACTGCTAATGCTCTGTTGTACGTGCTCGCCGGTGCATGGTCGAAGCAACAACAACTCTCAGATGCAGTGATTCTAAACGAGTTTGGCAGAATGTGCGAAACAGTAAATAGCAACCTCTTCCTCATAAAGGATGGAGAGATTCTTACTCCGCCGTTAAGTGAAGGTTGTTTATCTGGAGTGATGAGAGCTTACTTGATTGGCTTATTTCAATCGCTTAACCTAACAGTTAAGGAAGTTCCATTGGAAGTGGAGCAGCTTGAAACCGCAGATGAAGTGTTCTTGACCAATGCGTATTGGGGGATACAACCTCTGATGGGCTACAAAAGGGTGAGATACTTTAAAAGAAGTGGCAGCTCGCTGATGGAAGCGCTAAGGAAGCAGTTAAAAAAGGTAGTACTTAAGGAAAAAGAAGGGATATAAAATCAATGCAGGTTGCATTACTCTTGCATCCAACTATCCGGATTCGTTCTCCAAGATTCTAAAAGTGGAATATCTTGACTTTCTAAATAGCCACCTTCAACGGCTATTTGCAGTAAAGTCGGATAATCACATAAGTACACTAAAGGGACTTTGTGCTTTTCAAAAGCCTCATTAGACTGTTGAAAGCCGTAAGTAAAAACACTCGCAACGCCTTTTACATTAAAGCCGGCATCCTGAAGCGCCAGAACCGCTTTAAGGCTGGAACCTCCTGTAGAGATGAGGTCTTCGATAACCACTACATCTGCATCTGGCCTAATTATCCCTTCAACCTGATTTTTCATTCCATGGTCTTTTGCAGCGGGTCGGACATAAACGAACGGTAAGCCGAGTTGCTCTGCTACAAGCACACCCTGAGGAATTCCCGCAGTTGCCACACCAGCAATGATTTCCGGTTTACCGAAAACATCAAGTATGGCCGAAGCAAGCGATTGGCGAATGAACGTCCTATATTTAGGGAAGGAAAGGGTAAGGCGATTATCGCAGTAAATGGGAGATTTCCAACCACTAGCCCACTGAAAGGGTTGTTGAGGATTTAACCTTACTGCTTTTAATTCCAGAAGCAGTTTAGCAACTTGTTCCGCAATCTCACTAGTATAAAGCACATGCAAATGTACCCCATTTTTGTTCAAGACAGCCGCATTTCGTTTAGCCAAACACCTACAAGCGACCCAGACATTACCCTTTCAACAGAAGAATGGTCGTTCGAAGAAATTTGGGAAAGCCTGAATAACAGCGCTATACATCTTCATATCCTGTGCAATGACCCTATTGGAGAATTTTGGAAGTTCGCTCAAAATTTCATCCCAATACAAGCAGCAGGAGGCCTGGTTTACCTTGAAAATGGCCATTTGCTTATGATAAAGCGCAAGGGGTTTTGGGATTTGCCTAAAGGAAAAATTGACCCAATGGAAACGCCCGTTGAGACTGCTGTTAGAGAAGTTTCGGAAGAATGTGGAATTCTGACTTCCAGATTGATTCTTGAACAATACCATCGCAGTAGCTTTCATGCGTATATGTGGAAAGGGAAACCAACCTTAAAACAAAGCTTCTGGTACACAATGCGATGTGAAGAACCCTATTCTCTGACAGCTCAAATAGAGGAAGATATTACCGACATTCTTTGGGCAGACATCCCAACACAAAAGCGATTGATGAAAGATGCTTGGCCTGCGATACGCTGGGTACTTCAGTCAGTTTAAGGTTGAGGCGGAAATGTTATCTTCCGAAATGAAAAAGGCATTTGCTTTTATCCTTCTGTTTAGTGGGATTATTTCTGTTTCTGCACAGGACAAATCATCGAAAAGCTGGGACGTAAACAACCCTCCTGGCGATTCTCAAACACTTAAATTTACTACGCGAACCGGCACTTGGCTGAATCTTGATGTTAGCCCGGATGGGAAGACCATCGTGTTTGATTTGCTAGGCGATTTATATCAAATGCCACTAACTGGTGGTAAAGCACAAATTATTTCTGGAGGAATGGCGTGGGAGAGCCAGCCACGCTATAGCCCGGATGGGAAAAAAATCTTGTTTACTTCTGATCGTGGAGGTGGAGATAACTTATGGGTTATGCCTGCTCAAGGAGGAAAGGCGGCTCAGATAACCAAAGAAGATTTTCGCTTACTAAATAATGGTGTTTTTACAGCAGACGGACAGTATCTTATTGCTCGTAAACACTTTACAAGTACAAGGTCGCTGGGTGCCGGAGAACTTTGGATGTACCATATTAGCGGAGGAACTGGCATTCAACTGACAAAAAGAAAAAATGATCAGCAAGACCTGAATGAGCCTTGTGTAAGTCCAGACGGAGAGTTTGTTTATTATTCAGAAGACGTTTACCCAGGTGGATATTTTCAGTACAACAAAGACCCGAACAGCCAGATTTACGTTATTAAACGGCTGAATCTTCGTAATGGAGAAACGGAAACGGTTACTGGCGGACCAGGTGGTGCCTGCAGACCGCAAATTTCGCGAGATGGCAAAACGTTGGCTTTTATTAGAAGAGTTAGAGAACGAACGGTGCTTTTTCTCCATGATCTCGAAAGTGGTAAAGAAAGACCTCTCTTTTCAAAACTAAGTAAAGACCAACAGGAAGCGTGGGCCATTTTTGGCACATACCCGGGTTTTTCGTGGCACCCTGATGGGAAAACAATAGTAATCTGGGGAGAAGGCAAGTTTTGGCGAGTAGATACAACAAGTGGACGTTATTTTGAAATCCCTTTTGAAGCCGAGGTTGAGCAAAAGATTATGGAAGCAGTTAGGTTTCGCCAGGAAATAAGCGCTCCACAGTTTCAAGCAAAAGCAATCCGAATGGCCGTTACTTCACCGGATGAACGCTATTTAGTCTTCAACGCAGCCGGACATTTATACAAAAAAGCACTTCCGAATGGCAAACCTGAGCGACTCTGTGAAGGCGAGACCTTCACTTTCGAAGCAAATTTCTCTTCCGATAGTAAGCAATTGTGCTTCGTAAGCTGGGATGACGAATCTCGTGGAGCAATCTGGACCATGGCATTCCCTTCAGGTACACCAAAGAAACTAAGTTTACCCCCTGGCAATTACCGAACTCCTTCTTTCTCACCCGATGGTCAAACATTGATTTATGAAAAGGAAGGAGGCAACGACCACATGGGTTATGAATACAGTAAAGAAACGGGCATTTACTTAGTTTCTATACAGGGAGGTAAGCCTAAAAGAATATCAAAGCAAGGCAGTGTGCCTCAGTTTATGGCAGGTGGTAACCGAGTATTTTTCAGGGTGGATGGAAGCGAAAAGCAATACAAAAGCATCCGAATAGACGGCGGCGATGAACGAATACATTTCACTTCTAAATATGCTCCCGAGGTTAAACTTAGCCCTGATAATCAATGGATAGCCTTTAGTGACTTACACAAAGCGTGGCTTGCACCGTTTCCATTGTTGGGAAAAACCATCGACCTAAGTGCTCAAAGTACCGCATATCCGGTATCTCTGTTAGCACGGGATGCTGGATATAGTCTGCATTGGTCTGCAGATTCGAAAACTGTATTCTGGACTTTAGGCAATGAGTATTTCAGAAACCCAATAAATCGCAGATTTAAGTTTCTGTCTGGCTCTCCGGATAGTATTCCTGCTCCAGATACTACAGGTCTCGCTATTGGATTAATCCTGGAGGAGGATTATCCTCGTGGCTTACTCGCTTTCAAAGGAGCTACACTTTTAACTATGGAAGCAGACTCTATCATAAAAGATGGAATTATTATTATCGAAAACAACCGCATTAAGGCAATAGGTTCTTCCGATAATATGACTATCCCTGCTGAAGCAAAAGTCATTGATGTTTCCGGAAAATACATCATGCCCGGAATAGTGGATGTACATGCCCACCTTGGCACTTTCAGAGCTGGCTTAAGTCCGCAAAAACAATGGAGTTACTACGCCAACCTAGCATTTGGGGTTACTACAACTCATGATCCTTCTTCCAATTCCGAAATGGTTTTTTCTCAAGCAGAAGCAGTACGATCAGGAACCATGGTAGGGCCGCGTATTTTCTCAACCGGAACAATCCTTTATGGTGCTGAGGGAGACTTCAAGGCTCCGATTAATTCTTTGGAAGACGCAATGTCTGCTTTAAGAAGAACGAAAGCCTGGGGGGCATTTTCGGTAAAAAGCTATAATCAACCAAGAAGAGAGCAGCGTCAGCAAGTTATCGAAGCTGCACGCCGGTTGAAAATGAACGTAGTTCCGGAAGGCGGGTCCTTCTTCTTCCATAACATGAGTATGATTCTCGACGGACATTCTGGAATTGAACACAACATCCCTGTTACTCCATTAGAAGAAGACGTGATTAAACTTTGGTCTGCAAGCAAAACCGGCTATACTCCAACACTCATTGTTTCTTATGGAGCACTTAATGGAGAAAACTACTGGTTTCAGAAGACCAACGTATGGGAGAATAACCGGCTGAACCGTTTTACCCCAAGAGAGATTCTGGACAGTCGTTCACGCCATCGAACAATGGCTCCAGAAGGAGAGTATGAAAAAGGATTTAAGCAAATTTCACGTGATTGTGCGCGGCTTCAACAATCAGGTGTGAAAGTGAACCTTGGCGCTCATGGTCAATTGCAAGGATTGGGTGCTCACTGGGAGCTTTGGATGTTAGCTATGGGTGGCCTTAATCCCTATCATGCACTCAAAACAGCAACTTTGAACGGAGCACATTACATCGGAATGGATGATGAAATAGGCTCCCTTAAAGCAGGCAAATTAGCGGACTTAATCGTTCTGGATAAAAATCCGCTCGATACCATTATCAATACCGAAAGTGTACGATACACTATGGTAAACGGAAGACTTTATGAAGCAGGGACACTTCAAGAAATCGGATTGAGAACCCGAAAGAAGAGTCCATTTTACTGGGAGCAGCCTGGTTATTTGCCCGCATTTCCATGGCACGTAGAATCACACAGTTTCCATCAGTCTTCATGTTCCTGTCGGCATTAATGGTTGAATTCTAAAGAATCTACTATCCCTTCATGAATTTGTAGAACTTATTCATGAAGGGATCTCTAATTTCCTTTATGCTTCACCTTTTGAACGGAAAAACAAGCCTACAGAAGGAACTACCTGTGGCCGAGAATTCAGCTCATGGTTCGGAAAACTAAGCATGGGCGAAGTCCATTGGAAGCCTAAATTCAATTTTGTAAGTCTGGCTTCTACTTTCATTTCATACGTCTTCAGAAAATGGACTGACAGTGCTTGTTGCTCTTCAGTTTCAACTGATTCTGTTACTTTAAGGAACGATTCAGCAGACTCAGCCCAATGATAGGCTAACTCATCTAAACGATGCATTGCAGCGATAAACTGCTCTTTGTTGGTGCTTCCGGATTTCTGCAATGAAATGGTTTTATCTGGACTAAGCATTACATGAACATGCAGCTTAGTAGTGATAAACTGAAATTGCATCATGAGTAAGTCGGGCATCATTGGAAAGGGACAAAGCGACATCCATTCTTCTACTAAAGCGCTTCCAATATCCTTAAGCAATTGTTGACCTGAGGGAGTCTCCAGATACGAAGGCGATGTTGGCGCTTGTAGATACGTCATTAATCGGATAACAGGAATTGGCATTGACAATTGATCTTGATCAAGCGAAACCTGAATGGGGCATAAGGCGTTTGTTTTCATGTTTTAATAGGTTAGTGATTCGAAATTATCCTAATGCAAACGGCTTTACTAAACTTGTAAAAGGGTTTTAAGGCAAGAATTACCCTTGAATCAACCCTTTCACTATGCATAATTCCTTCTTGAAAAAAATCGTTAAATCTTCATTTTCGTTATTTTCACTTAAACCAACCCGGAATTTTCAAACATCCTAAAACAAACCTTTCCGTTTTCCGATATTGACCCGAGCAACCTTTCAACCCAAACTTGATTTGCTATGACTCAAACCGACTTTTTCGAACAGGTTTACGCCGTAGTGCGGCAAATACCTGCCGGAAGGGCTACCTCTTATGGTGCTATCGCCCGTTTTCTTGGTAGTAGCCAATCATCGAGAATGGTGGGATGGGCAATGAACGCAGCTCACCAAGTTCTCCCGCCGGTTCCTGCCCATAGGGTTGTTAATCGCAATGGAATGTTGAGCGGAAAAATGCACTTCGCTACTCCAACATTTATGGAGGAGCTGTTAGTTGCTGAAGGCGTTTTAGTTGAGAATGATAGCATTCTAAACTGGAAAGCCGTCTATTGGGACCCTGAAACCCTAATCTTGGAAACATCATGACCGGACTTAGCCCTCGTGAGCTTCAAACCTTGATTTTACAAGGTGAAAGTGAAGTACTCGATTTTAAGGAAACCATCTCTTCTTCGCTGAAGATTGCCAAAACCATGGTTTCGTTTGCGAACACCAAAGGAGGTAGCCTCCTCATTGGAGTTAGAGACAATGGCGCCATTCGGGGAGTGAATAATCCTGAAGAAGAGGTATATATGTTAGAACTGGCAGCAGAGATTTTCAGCAAGCCTGAAATCCCCATTTCAATTGAACAAATTGAAACTGCTCAGGGAAAACTTGTACTTAAAGTTGAAGTTCCAGAAGGGGATGAAAAACCCTACTACGCAAAAGCAGACGATAATCAATGGTGGGCATATATTCGAATCAAAGACCAAAGTGTGTTAGCTAGTAAAACCACTATAGAAGTGCTAAAACGAGAGGGCGCTGATGCTCCATTAATGGTAGAATTTTCTACTAAGGAGCAAGCATTACTGGAATATCTCCGAAATCACTCAAGAATTACCTTGAAGGAGTTTTGCAAAATGGTCAATATCTCTCATTGGCGTGCACGAAAAATGCTCGTTAACTTAGTTCGAAGCGGCCTCATTCGCGTTCATTCATACGAAAAAACAGAGTTCTATACCCTCTCCTAAGAGTCATTAAATTGTTGCTGGCATGAATGAACTTTCGAAAAACAGAATTACTTTCTGCCAAAATGTCAATCGGCAAAGCCTTTGATAGCACTCCTGAAAATCTAAGCGTCATGGTAGAAACCAGAACAGGTAAAATCTCTGTTAACACCGAGAATATTTTTCCAATCATCAAGCGTTCCCTATACTCAGACCACGATATTTTTCTGAGGGAATTAGTCTCGAATGCGGTTGATGCAACCCAGAAATTAAAAACACTGGCTTCAATTGGCGAATTCAAAGGGGAAACCGGTGAGCTAAAAGTGACTGTTGCCTTCGATGAATCAGCGAAGACCATCACTATTTCAGACTCCGGAATCGGGATGAGTGCCGATGAAATAGAAAAGTACATCACGCAGATTGCTTTCTCCGGTGCCGTTGAGTTCATGGAGCAGTATCAAGACAAAACGGCAGAAAATGCCATTATTGGTCAGTTTGGCCTTGGCTTCTATTCTGCTTTTATCGTTGCAAAAAAGGTCGAGATTCAAAGCCTTAGTTACAAAGCAGATTCTACCCCAGCCCATTGGGTTTGCGAAGGGAATACAGAATTTGTGCTTGGCCCAGGAAGCCGTACAGAACGCGGAACCGACATTATCCTGCATCTGAGTGAAGATGAGGAAGATTTTAGCCAAGCAGCCAGAATCAAAGAAGTACTGAACAAGTATTGCAAATTTCTTCCAGTAGAAGTGGTTTTCGAAGACCAAGTAATCAACGAAACTCAACCCCTTTGGACCAAAAAGCCGGCAGATCTTCAAGAAGAAGATTACCTTAAATTTTACGACTCGCTTTATCCTTTCTCTGAGAAACCGCTATTCTGGATTCACTTGAATGTGGACTACCCCTTCAATCTGACTGGAATATTGTACTTTCCTAAAATCAAGGAGAACTTTGAAATACAGAAGAACAAGATTCAACTTTATTGCAACCAAGTCTTCATTACCGATAACGTCGGAGAAATTGTACCGGACTTTCTACAACTATTGCATGGAGTAATTGACTCACCGGATATTCCATTGAACGTATCAAGATCTGCCTTACAAACCGATGCGAATGTTCGCAAAATCAACACTCATATCACTAAAAAAGTAGCCGATAAGCTATCAGAGATTTTCAAAAGCGACCGGGAGCAATATCAAGAGAAATGGCCCAGCTTAGAAGTTTTTGTAAAGTATGGAATGCTAAGCGATGAGAAGTTCTACGAAAAAGCCAAAGACTTCTGTCTTGTTCAAAACGTAAAAGACGAATACCACACCCTTGAAGAATATCAGAACCTTATTGCGGCACTTCAAACTGACAAAAACAATAAAGTTGTTGCCTTATACACCAATGATGTAGAACGCCAGCATGGATTTGTAAGTGCTGCCCAGACTAAAGGTTATGACGTTTTGAAGTTAGGACACATGATTGATTCCCATTTCATTAGTCAGTTAGAAATGAAACGTGAAAACTTCCAACTCAAGCGTGTTGACTCTGATGTAACTGACAAACTTATTGAGAAAGAAGAAAACCGAGTGTCGCTTCTTACAGAGGAAGAAAGCGAACTGGTAAAAAACAGCTTTAGCCTTTTGACAGAAGGCCAGCAATACGATTTGCACTTGGAAACCTTAAGCCAGGATGACCTTCCGGTGGTGATTACCCGTTCTGAATTCATGCGCAGAATGAAGGAGCAATCCCGTTCTGGCGGAGGGATGTTTGGAATGGGAGACTTTCCTGAGCGCTTCAATCTAGTAGTAAACAGTGGGCATCCGTTTATTAAAGCAATGGCAACTTCAGATGAAGAACATCGTAAAAACATGGCCCAAAAAGCCTTAGACCTCGCTTTATTGTCTCAGGGGATGCTTCAGGGAGAGGCATTAACTCGATTTATTCAGCATTCTGTAAAAATAAATTAACAAGTAATCAGAAATATGCACTACCTTGTCGCTTCAAATTCCTAGTAACGTGAACCTTTTTATTGGCAATCTCGACTATTCAGTTCGAGAAGCCCAGCTCGAGGAGCTGTTCTCAGAGTGCGGTGAAGTATCTTCCTGCAAAGTAGTAATCGACAAAATGACTGACCGTAGCCGCGGATTTGCCTTCGTAGAGATGGCAGATGACGAGCATGGTCGCAAAGCCATTGACACCCTCAATGGCCGAATGCTGAAGTCTCGTGCAATCAACGTGTCTGAAGCTCGTCCTCGTGATGAGCGCCCTGCTCGTGAAGGTGGCTTTCGCCCTCGTCGCGACTGAGTTATAGTCACTGAATTATGAAGCCCCGCCCGAAAGGACGGGGCTTTTTTTTGTGTCCAATGTATTTCTCTGCCTACACAATTTCTACTCGTACTACATAGGCGCCTTCAACCCACACTTTCAACTCAAACATTTCAGCTACCGCTCATCTACAAATTCGACCATCAACACAATTTAGTACTTGGCTATACATAGTTCCTTGGTTATGTTTGTACCATCTTAAACCCTTTACCTTGCCATGAACAGTGACAACACCGCCATCCAGATGCGCAAGGGGATTCTTGAATATTGCATCCTCTTAATCATTTCACGCGGAGAGGTGTATGCTTCAGATTTGCTCGACGAGCTTAAAACTGCCAGAATGTTAGTCGTAGAAGGCACCATGTATCCCTTACTCAACAGACTACATCGTGCCGGAACGCTGAGCTATACCTGGAAAGAATCTCCCTCCGGCCCTCCCCGAAAGTACTACACCCTTACAGAGCCCGGCCTCTGTTTTCTTGCTGAACTTACCTCAACTTGGAACGATATCGATTCCTCCATCAGGCTAATTATGGCCCATCAACCTAAGAAAGATGAACAAAACGCATAACATCAACTTGGCCGGAATGGTCTTTACCATTGACGAACTGGCGTATGCTCAACTAGCTCACTACCTAGAATCGGTCAAACAGTTCTTTGCCCGCTACGAAGACAGCCGTGAAATAGTTTCGGATATTGAAAATAGAATTGCCGAAAAACTTCGCACTTTGCTTGAAAGAGACGACCGACAGGTCGTGATGGAAGAAGACATCCAAGCAGTGATTGCTGAGATGGGGACAGCCAGGGATTTCGAAGCATTTGAAGAACCTGAAACCAGCAATGCAACAGATACAATTTTCGAAGAGCGTGCTGAAAATTCTCCACAGGAAGAAGAGTTTCGCCCACATTTACGATTGACCCGTGTTAAGCGTAATGCTCTCGTGGGTGGGGTTTCTGCTGGACTTTCAAACTACCTCAGTACCGAAGTCTGGATAATCCGGTTGATCTTTCTTATAAGTGCCTTCTTTTTCGGAACTGGATTGCTGGCTTATCTGGCACTTTGGATATCCTTGCCTGATGGAGACAAACTGCCTGAATCACAACGAATCATTGGGGTAGAACGTAGTCAAAAACTCTATCGCAATGCCGACGACATGGTTCTCGGAGGCGTTGCAAGCGGGATGGCCGCTTACTTCTCCATAGACCCTGTTATCATCCGTTTGCTTTTCTTCATCAGTTTACTCAGCGGAGGAATAGGTTTCGTTGTTTATAGCTTACTATGGTTGAGTTTGCCAAAAGCAAAAACCTTAGTAGAACGTGTGGAAATGAAAGGACAAAAAGCCAACTTAGAAACCATTGAAGCCGAAGTAAAAGGACAGCAACAAGAAAAATCTGAGAAGGACAGTTCTGTGCTCATCAAAATCATCACTTTCCCAGTAAAGGTGTTGGAAGTAATCCTTAGATGGATAAGCCAAAACATGGGAGGGTTATTTAAAGGCGGATTTCAGGTAGTTAAGCTGGCTCTAGGATTATTCTTTACTGCCTTTGGTAGCCTTACCACTTTAGCGTTACTAATCGCGCTGGGTGCAATATTCATGTTTTCATCCGGCTTTATTAATGGAGGAAACCTGCCCGAAGAGGTAAGGAATTTTTCCGGTTCTAATTCCTACGACGCATTCATTGCAATATGTGGATTCGCAGTAATTGCTATTCCTTTTTGCTTGATAGGAATCACCGGATTCAGAATGTTGACCCAGAAAAAAGTATTTGGCGCCGGTTATGGCAGATGGATGCTGTTTACTTGGATAATAATGCTGATTCTATCCGTATTCAACCTCTTATTCATGCTTAATGCATTCAGTAAAGTAGGGCAGGACGCTCAAACCCATAACATATCCTATCCTTCGAAGGGAGTTCTCAGGATTGAATCACCCAACTACCAAGATTCTGGCTATGATGCCTATAGCTTCCGTATCAGCCCTATAAACGATACAGCCTTGAAAGTGGAACAGCTCCGGTTATCAAGAGGAAAAAGCAGGGAGCAAGCGGAATACTTCGCCAAGTTCGTTACTCAGAAATTCGTTTTGAAAGATTCTGTTCTTTCCATTGAATCAACGTTGGGTCAAAAAGGGCTCAACACATTTCGTGCAGCCGAAATGAAAACGAAAATCATGATACCTTACGATAAGCGCTTTATCTTAAATGAAAATATCATCCATCATTTAAACGGTGAGAGCTTAATTGACACCTTTTACAACGATGAGCTTATCGAAAAAACACTTGTTTTTGCTTCCGATGGGGTTCGATGCTTGAATTGTGACCCATCCCGCTTGATTCAGGACAGAGCTGCTGAAGAAGCCAGAAGACTCGAAGAAGAAGCAAACGAAGAGCAATAAGCGACCGAATCCCTTAGCTTTGCGGCACTCCTAATCATTATGACGGAAAAGACGCCAACCAGCCAGGATTTTGATTCCCTTTCAGTGTTTGAGTTCCTTTGGAAGTGGAAAAGTCAAATTGCTTTAGTTTGTGTGGCAGCCGCAGCAGCGGCTGCCCTTTTTTCATCTTCGCTCTTTGTTAAACCCAAATACCGCTCTTCGGTTATTTTTTATCCATCTACAACCAACTCTATCTCAAAAGCTCTTTTAAATAACGGTGGAGTTGAGCAGGATCCTCTTGCCTTTGGGGCGGAAGAACACGCAGAGCAGTTAATTCAAATATTACAAAGCGATGTAATTCGGGACGAAATTGTTCGAAAATTCAACCTGATGACTCATTATGATATCGACGAAAGCTCGCCTTATCGTAATGCGATACTGACCAGGCAATACGAAGGAAATATCATTTTCAAACGTACGGAATATATGTCGGTTGTGATTGAAGTGTTAGACACCGACCCTAAAATGGCCGCTGATATTGCGAACGAAATTGCCCGTTTATTGGATCTCACTAAGAATAAAATACAAAAGGAAAAGGCTGAAAAGTCGTTTACAATCGTCAATCAACAGTATGTTCAGAAGCAGCGAGAAGTCGAAAAGCTCAACGACTCGCTTAATTTCTTCCGCTCGCTTGGGCTATTCGACTATCAGCTTCAAACAGAATACATGACGAAGGAGTTGATCCAAGCTACCACAGTTGAAAGTAGCGAAACTGCACGTTTGGAAGTTCTCAGAGCTTCAAATATGTCAGAGTCTGACACTTCAATCATCAATTCCAGGGCAAGGCTTTCGGGTGCACGTCAAACGTTGAAAGCACTCGGATTCAAACAACAACAGCTTGCTATGTATGGAGGTGCATTCAATTCTGTAAGGGCTCAACTCGATGAAGAAATTGTAGAGCTCAACCGTTTACTCAATCTATATCAGAGGTCGAAAGTGGATGCCACTGAAGTATTGCCGGTGAAATTCGTTGTAAATTATGCCAAAGCAGCAGAGAAGAAAGCTTATCCTATCCGTTGGCTCATAGTTCTCCTTTCTACGGTAGGCGCATTTCTTTTAGGCATAATAGTGTTGGTTTCTTTGGAAAACTATCGATTCCTAAAACTAAAGCAAGCAAAAACCGAATAATCGGTGAAAACCCTAAATAAGAAAACATTCTGGGCTCTCGGTTTAGGATACGGAGTACTTAATGGAATATTAATTAGCGAAGAGTTTTACTTTTTCCCGCTGATAACCGGAGTTTTGTTTTTGGCCTATCTTGCTTTCTTTAATCTGGAGTTTCTATTCTTCCTCATCACATTTCTTACACCTATATCCATTCTATTCGACTATAAAGACCTTGGAATATCGTTTACATTGCCAACAGAACCCATACTGTTTGGGTTAATGGTTTTTTTCTGGTTGAAGGTGATTATTACCGGGCATATCGATCGAAAGCTATTACTCCATCCACTTACAGTATGTATTGGAATCCATTTATCTTGGATGGGATTGACCATTTTTAGCAGTAGTGATCCATTAATTTCATTAAAATTCTTTTTGTCTAATCTTTGGTTTATTACCGTTTTCTACATGATTGGTGCTGAAGTATTTCGAAAACGAGCGAATATTCAGAAGTTCTTTTGGGTTTATATGATTCCGCTTGCTTTTGTATGCATTTATACCCTTATCAGGCATGCGAAATATTTTTTCTCTCACGTGGTTTCCAGTGAGGTAATGCAACCCTTTATCGAAAATCACGCTATTTATGGGGCAGTATTGGCAATTGTCTTGTGCTTTTTGGCAGTCAATTTATTCCAGATTCGTTACTTCAGTGAGAAACCATTGCTAGTAGTTATCGTGGCAATTTTCTTTTTACACTTCGGAATTGCAATAATCTTTTCCTACACAAGGGCTGCATGGCTCAGTTTGGCCGCTGCTTTTGGATTTTTTTTATTGCTGAAATTCAGAATAAACTACTTCAGTCTTCTATTTATACTCTCGTTTGTTGGGTTAGGTTTTATTCTTTTTCAGGATCGAATTTTACTCGAGTTGAATCAAAATGAAACCGATTCATCAACCAAATTAAACAAGCACGTTCAGTCTATTTCGAATATCAAAACAGACGCTTCCAATCTGGAGCGGCTTAATCGCTGGGCTTGTGCAATCAGGATGTTCAAAGAACGTCCATTATTGGGATGGGGTCCTGGGACTTATTTTAAGATGTACGCTCCATTTCAAAAGCCACACGAGAAAACCATCATTAGCACAAATGCTGGAGATGTTGGTGGTGTACATAGTGAATATTTGGGCCCGTTAGTTGAAACAGGAGTTCCAGGTTTCCTTATTTTCATAGGCTTAGTGCTTACTATTTTAAGAAGAGGAATGCGGTTAGTATTAGAAGGAAAAAGTCCCTTTACCCGTTCTACAGCCTTGTATTTATTGCTTGGTCTTATTACCTATCTAAGCCATGGATTCCTGAACAATTATTTAGATATAGACAAAACAGCATCTCTTTTCTGGGCTTCTCTTGGCGGTTTAGCTGCACTTGATATCTTCCATAATCAGAAAGAAGAAGTATGTACAGATGATGGGCACTAATTGTGTTCAATTAACGTGTACTTACTTATTCCACTGTATTGAGAGGATGCTTAAATCGTCTTCGTGGTGGTCTGAAAGTGTAAATTGCATCAATTCTTTGAGCACTAATTGATTAAAATCACCCGCTTGTTTTATTTGCATCTTACTATCTAACAAAGGCAACCAATCCGTGACTTGAAGCATCTGGCCTTGTAAATTGGTGGCCTCAGAGAGCCCGTCGGAAAAAAGGCAAAAACGTAAAGGAGGTTTTAATGTCATCTCCTGCGGATTTACAAATGGCAACTCCTGAAAACATCCAAGCAAGGTAGTACCCCCGTTTAACTCCTGATAGCCTTCTGGAGTTTGAAGAACTGGCGGCACAGTTCCAGCATTGATGTAACGCAATAAGCCAGTTCTAATCGATAAAGTAGCAATGAAAAGTGTTACAAACCGATCTCCATTCGTAGCCTTGTAAAAACGAGCATTTAGCTCCCTAATCAAAGCTTCTAAATCATGCGCGACAGGAACTAACGCATGCAAATGTGCCTGCAAATTGGCTCTAAGCAATGCGGCAGGAAGGCCCTTCCCACTGACATCACCAAGCAAGAACAGCCATTCTCCCTCCCTCAGTGACATGATATCAGCGTAATCGCCAGTTAGTACAGAGCGTGGTTTCATGTGCACAGCGGCAGAGAACTCTTCGCCTGTAGGCAAAGTAGGAGAAACCATTACTTGTTGAATTTGGCTGGCTAACTCAAGCTCATGGCTTAGTAAACGTCTTTCTTCCTGCTGTTTGAGCATTTCCCGGCTGTACAAACCTACAACCAGCATATTGGTTACCCCTTGTAGATGTGATACTGAATATTCTGAAGATGGAACCTGATAAAGCAACCTTGCTAACACTAAGTTGTAATGACGAATGGTTAGCATGTGTGTAAAGGGCTCTAAATGGACAGGCTGGAAATCCAGAACCGATGGATGAGCGCTAAAATCAGTATCTGGACAAGTTCCACCTCGTCCAAATCGCGACCACTTATGGCCATTATGATAATTAAGGCAAAATACAGGAACCTGAAATAAGTCTTCTAAAATGTAAGCATACAGCTCTGTAAGTACTTTCTCGGAAAAATTCTGACCCAATGCCTGAGCCAGTTGAACAACTCCATCTAACCTTGCAGCGTAATCAGACATGTAACCAAAGTAACCCCTTTCGAGTATTGAGAAAGGCGCTTTCTTTAAATTTTGTTTCTTCAAAAGGAGTGACCCTTATGAACTCTTTATGTTCAGGGGCAAAGAAAAGCTGATCTACCAATCCTTCCTCGATAAGGTGTTTCAGCACGAGGAACAAGTGAGCTTCGGGCATGGAACATTTTCTTTCTAATTCCAACCACTCAATCAAAAAATACATCTCATCCATCACTTGAATCATCAAGCCTTCATCGGGCGGTGTCGTCGGCCTTTCCATTGATAAAAACTAAAGTTACCAAGGAGACCAACAACGAGCACATAAGGCAGATAAAAAACCTGAACCAAAGAGAGCCATTTCAGTGAGTTCCTCAAGCCATAGAATTCAGAAACGGATCTTAAAAACCAGCCATCCACCGTCCATTTTACTAACCAAAGCACTAAAGCAATTAACCAGTGTCCAGCCATAGCTAAGCACACAACAAGAGCAAGATAAATCCAGACGGAAGCTAAAATCAAAGTGATATCCTTTCTTGAGTAACGGCCGCTTTTACTTATCCATCTCAATCGTTGATTAAGGAGTTCTTGAAAAGTCTTACAAGCCTGTGTTTCAACTATTGCACCCTTCTTCAAGCAAAAAGAAATCTTGTACCCTTTCGATAAAAACTGGTGCATCAACAAATCATCGTCGCCGCTCGCCAATTGCTGATGAGCTTTAAAGCCATCCACCTTTAGCCATGCCTCCCTTTTATACATCCAATTGGCTCCATTTACTATAACAGGATTTCTCAGTTCTATACATGATGCGCCAATAGCATTAAGACTCATAAACTCAAGAGATTGAAGGCGCTCAAACCAATTGAAAGCCTTCAACAGCACAGGACCTGACACCACGTCTGCATTTTCGGCTTCCGCAACTTTAAGCATATCCAACAACCAAAATGGATTCATGCTGCAATCAGCATCGGTACAAACTATCCATTCTTTAACTGTGGATAGAACACCTAGTGTCAAGGCTGCTTTTTTACCTTCAAAATCCGGTGTGGTACGCAATAGCTTCCAACTTTTACGAACTTTAATTGCATTTTCTATCAACAGCTCGGAGCTATCCTCACTTTGGTCATTAATCCAGATAACTTCTAAGTCAATACCGGTTAAAATCAACTGGTCAATAGAATCTATTAAGAAGGGTAAATGCTTTGATTCATTGCGAAAAGGAATCAATAAAGCTAAAGAATGAACAGCATCCTTATTGTTACTGACAGGTGCTAGTTCGGAGCGTTTTGTGAGTTTTCGCCAGCCTTTAGCAAAAAAAAGCACTAGAATAGCGTAACCAAAAGCAAAAATAGCTGTAGTTACTCCCAAGACCATAACCAACCAACTACTAATCCCACTGTCGAAGGAACTATCAAATTAAAAAACCATAGTAAAAAAGCCCAACTGGCGACTGAAGCTACATCAACGCCGAATGGGTCAAAAATCCAAAATAGAACAGAAGTGCGTAGCCCAAAATCCAGAATCGGTAGAACAGGAACAGCAAATTGTAAAGAGAAAGAAAGCAAAATAAGCGGGATAAATACCTGATAAGATGGCAAAAACAAACTAGGACTAAGCCTCAATCCCAGATACAGAATAGCCGCATATATAACATAACGCAACATAGAAAGTAGTAGCAAAAAGTAACCTGCCCTAGGATGCAATATCCATTTTCCCCAACCTTTTCTTTCATGTTCAGAAGGTTTAAGAAGAAAAAAAACTACAATGAAACTCGTAAAAACAAATATTAACAAGAAAACCGGAGAATTGCCAAGCAGGTATTCTCTAAAGGCGTATGTTAACAACCCCCAATGCCAAATTGCAGACCACTGCCAAAATGTTGCTTGAACAACCAACTTCCATTGTTGCTCTTTCAAAGAATCTGGAAGATGGAGTACTCTAGCCGCTATAGAACCAACACCCCCAGGCATAAACACAGAAACGCTCCATCCCGCCCCTACAGAACGAATTGCTTTAACAAAATCAAAATCATCATGCGCCACATGTATCTTCCATCTAAAGGCTTCAATGCTCCAACCGACAAGACTTCCAAGCATTAAAACTGCAATAGTCTTCCCTGAGAGAAAACCCAAATTTTGAAAAAGTAAGTTCCAATTTAAATGCCTATTCATATAAAAAAGGAAGGCTGCCGATATCGTTATCTTCAGGCTCAATAAAGCCACTATCTTTAACTTACCCTTCATACAGAACGCAAGTTGGCACAAAAATCCACAGAAAAAATCATTTTAGGAATAGACCCCGGAACTACTCACATGGGATATGCCCTGATTGAAGTAAAGGGGAAAGTGTGTAAAGTACTAACTCTTGGTGCATTAAACCTCAGTAAAGTCTCAGGTCAACCCAATAAACTTAAAAGAATCTTTGAGAAAGTTATCAATTTGATTGACGAATATTTTCCAGATGAACTGGCGATAGAAGCCCCATTCTTCGGCAAAAATGTTCAATCCGTACTAAAATTAGGAAGAGCACAAGGAGTTGCCATGGCGGCAGCCCTATATCGGCAAATTCCATTAACAGAATATCAGCCAACCCAAGTAAAACTTGCCATAACGGGTAACGGTCAGGCAGCCAAAGAACAAGTTGCAGCTATGCTCGTTCATTTATTAGGGCAGAATTTAGATAAGGAAGGCTTAGATGCTACCGATGCTTTAGCAGTAGCCATGTGCCATTACCTTAAACAATCTCTACCACTTAACAGCAATAAAAACGTAAGCGGCAGTGGATGGAGTGCTTTTATCAAGGAAAATCCAAATAGGATTAAATAACCTACAACTGCGAAGCTATAGCTTCCGCTATTGCTTTCATTTCATCGGTTGATACCTTCAATTTAGGTTTAGAGAAATCGATATCCGCCATGTTGTTCATTGGAATAAGATGAAGATGAGCATGAGGAACTTCGAATCCAATAACCGCTTGACCCACACGGCTACAGCCAGTCACTTTTTTAATTGATCGTGCTATTCGAGCAGCAAACACTTGCATGTCGCCTAACTTTTGATTTGAAAGATCAAAAAAATAGTCAATCTCTTCTTTAGGAACAACCAAAGTATGCCCTTTAGATAAAGGATTTACATCTAAAAATGCATAGAAGTGCTCTGATTCAGCCACCGTATAGGAGGGAATTTCTCCATTAACAATTTTAGCAAAGATTGAAGCCATAAATCAGGCAGTTATTTCCAAGATTTCAAACTTCATTTTACCGGATGGAACAGCAATTTCTGCTATTTCTCCAACCTTCCGGCCTAGGAAACCCTTACCGATTGGCGATCCGATTGATATTTTACCTAGTTTCAAATCAGCTTCCTTTTCAGAGACTAGGTGGTAACTCATCTCGACGTTGTTGAGTAAGTTTTTTACACGAACTTTGGTGTGTACAGTCACTTTTGAAGTATCTATTCTCGATTCGTCTAAAATTCTTGCATTAGCAAGCAGCGTCTCCAACTTTGAAATTTCCATTTCAAGTAGTCCTTGCGCTTCCTTGGCGGCATCATACTCTGCATTTTCCGACAAATCGCCTTTCTCGCGTGCTTCTTGAATTGCGCGAGCCATTTCAGACCGACCTTTAGTTCTTTTCTCTGAAAGCTCAGCCTTAAGTTTTTCGAGACCTTCCTTAGTGAAATATGATACGCTCATTTGTAAACTTGATTAAAAAACAAGGAACGCCCTTTTAAGGGGGCGTTCCGAGTGTAAAGATAAAGAAATAAATCAGAGGGTAATGCGTGCTCCGATACCGTAAGTTCCGTTAAATGGATCCGTGTGTCTCCAAGAGAAATCCAAACCAAATTTTCCACCTTTATCGTTGAAAGGAATATCAACTGAGAAACCCGCAGCATAACCTGTAAAAGCAGTAGAACGTGTTACTCGGTCATTAATTCCACTTTCGTAATTATAACCGGTACGGAGGGAAAACCAAGTACCAAAATTATACTCAAGACCAAGGCCGAACTGATCGTTCGAAAAAGAATTGGATGTGAAGTTACCAGCTACAACTAATTTCTGAAGTTTGGTCAATGGAATATCATACTGCATTCCAATATTCATCAACGAAGGAATTTCAAAACGTTCAGCCCGTTGAGACATGGTAAGACTTAAGCTTGAATTTTCGGGAGTTGCTCTTCCAGAAAGTCCATCGCCTGCAAATCGCATTGGAGTACCAACGTTACGGATTGCGATACCGAATTTCAAGCGATCATCTTTTCCAGTAACATATTGAATACCCGCATCGAAAGCTATTCCTTCCGAGCTAACCTCAGCCGTTGACTGAGAGATTAATCGGACGGTTACGCCACCATAAATACGTTTAGAGAATGTTCTGGCATAGGAAAGACCCATATTCACTAAGGAAGGAGAATAAAACCCAATTCCCCCGTCAGGGTTATTCATGTTGGTGATTTCAATATCACCCATGTTCATCGACATCAAACTAAAGCCAAGCACACTTGACTCGTTGATTCTTTGCGCAATACCAGCAGCATTCAAACTAATACCACTTCCTTCCAACCAGCTAGTTCTTACTAATTGAATTTCTGTGTTTTTAACGAAAGCTAAACCGGCAACATTGAAGCGCTCAGCCTCAATACCGCGGATACCCGCAGTATTGACGCCGTACCATCCAGAACTTCTGGACCAGGGATTAATGAGGAGTTCCGTTGCGCCAGCCTGACCTACACGGTCAGGGTTACCTGCAAAGGAAGGCAACACCATCCCAGACAGAACTGCTCCAAAAAGGAGGTGTTTCAGATTTTTGATTGTCATCATAGGGCTGTCTGTGAGGGTTGATTAGAAGGTGTCAAGGTCAATTGGTCTAACTACGCCAAACCATTTAACGGTTTTTTCACCAATACCTGGCGCGTTAATGTGGAAGATATAGGCTCCTGATGCAATAGGAACACGCTTACTATTAAGGAGATCCCAATCAACGCTGGTCGTCTCATCGTCTTTCGACAACACCCTAATCAATGCGCCGGATGATGTGAAAATAGATACTGTACAGCGACGCGGAAGATTGGTGATTTTCACTCTATTATCAATCTGGCTGTTTTCATATCCAGAAACAGAGTAAAATGGGTTAGGAACAACACGAATTATATTAAGCGCATTTACTGCTGTAGGCTTATTGAAAGTAACAGGTGCAAATGGCGTAGTATTGATTTCGTATAGTGGATTGTTATTATTTAAAGCAGGAGTTTGAGTTGCAAAAGAAGTGTATCGTTTTGCGACTCGTAGATTCACTGACAACTCAGTAGCTAACAATTGTTGACCAGGAGAAAGGAAAGGAATGCTCACCCAAGCGACATTATTATAAAGTTGCTTAACAACAATAGAACCCTGTGTACCTGTGAAAGGTGCTCCTGCTCCTGCTCCTGCAAAGAGGAAACGCTTGAGGAATTCGCCTTCGTCATAACGAGACTTCATAACGTAGATATAATGTCTTCCGCCAACAGGCAAAGTCCCCGTTCTATTATCGAAAATGGTTGAAGTGGGATTCCAAAGCATATCTCTTCCATTTGCATCTCTGAATTCAGAAGCTTCACCAAAACAAATATTTAATCTTTCTCCTGTTTCCATGTTGATAGCATACCCAGGAAACCATCCGCGGCCAATATCAGTAGGATCAAGAACTGTATCGCCATTAGCATTGACTGAACGTCCTAATCGCATTCGACCTTTAGTCTGTCCCCCTTCAGAATTTAGCGGATCGGCACCCATTTCAAGTACCCATCCACGAGTCCAATGTTGCTTATTAGGTGTAAAGACCAACTTTACTGAAGGTATATCACCTAGAGATAAATCTGTTGAGGAAAGCGGAGCAGGAAAACTCGGAAGAAGTGAGGTAATCGTTGGATCCGGAGAACTTCTTCGGACAAAACGCATTGCTGACCAAGCACCACTTAAGATACCGCTGAAGAAGTTGTTATCATCCCCACTTAATGCACCAGTACCCGCACCAGAAGGACCAGTTAAAATCCAGTCAAAATTGGGGCTATCTTCTAAAAATTGTAACCACTGGTTTGTGTTGTCTCTGAATGAGAAATCCGATAACAATACACCATTACGGTCGTCATTGGGAGCCAATCCGGGATCTACCGCATTGAGAACAGAAACAGAAATACCATAACTCTTAAAGGTACTGGTCATTTCGTACATGCCTACAACTTGCTCAGAATTAGTAGAAATAGTAGTATCACTGAAAACAGTATCCTGATTTGCTGTTCCAGGATTAAGTATCAACATCCATCGAGAATTCTTACTAATGGTATCAATCGTAGGATTGCCTGGATTATAAATTCGCAGCCAATGCTTTCCTGGGATTACTAACTTTGGATCAACAATTTTAACGTTTACTGGGCCAAATCCAGGCTTATAAACTGGGAACAGTGCTCTGTTATCAGGACTCGCCAGAATTTCAGAAACCGTAGAGTCAGACAAATCGAGCAACTGATAACCATTACCTGTTCCTTCAACACGACGTACAATTGGAGCATCGCCGTAAGTTGAATTGAGGATTAATCCATCCTTTTCAGGAGTATTAATATGTGGCACCCCGGTATAAACGGAAATGTTGTTACGGCCAGCAAAGAATGGTAATGCCTGTCCTTCATTGGTGATAGGGTTAAACGCCTCGTAATTGTTATAAGAGTAGGCAACCGCTAAATAGTAATACTTCTTGTGATTAATCAAAAGATCGTTTCCAGTAGCAAACGCATCACGGTTGAGGCGGAAGGTGGTTTTAACACCTTGATCAGCACCGTCAACTTCGATACGAGGAATTGGTTTTTCCAAATCCGGATCGATGTAATAGTTAATTAAACGGTTGATGCTGTCTTTAATATCGCACTGAAATATGATACGAGCACGACTTGCATCACGAAGTTCACCTGTGGATACGTTTGAGCTTGCTAACTGATAAACGATGAAACCTTGGAATTTATAGCTAGAAGAATCAAGCTGTGCAGGAGTAGGATTGAAACCATAAATTGCTTTGATGATAGGATCTACCTCCTTGTATTTCAGACCGAAGTTATTGGAAGAAGGCTTGTAAGTAAGCGTAAACACAAGCTGGCGATCCATTTCGGTAATGTTCATGTCAGGAGCATCCGGGCCATTCAAAGTTTGGAAACAATTATCGAAGAGTGCCTGAGCCTTAGAGTCAGCGCGCAACAATTGGTTAAAAGAGCCTGTAGCACCACCAGATGATGCCTTAGCCCAAACGATACCAATGGTGATATAGTTTACAGCACCAGGTTCCAATGTAAATGGTCCTCCTGATTGTACAAACCGGCGGTCAGCCGGAGCATTAGCAGCTGCACCTGTTCCTGGGAAAAGTTCTGTCCATGCAAAAGGTATTGTTCGAGGGTTTTGACCTGTTCCACCAATAGACCACCCATATTGAAAGTCTGAAGCACCAGGGAACATCATATCAGCCTCGAAAACAGTAGAACCAGTAGAACCAGGATATCCATTTCCTCCATAAACCATACGGTTACCGTCTTTCCAGAAACCAGTCATGTAGTTATAAGCATGAACCGCTGTGGTTGGGTTACCAATTGGAGAAGCATCGTTATTGAAATAAAGAAACTTGGACATAATGCAACGTTCTGTTTTAGCAATTCCGTCACATATAAAAGTGTCTATTTCATCAACGCGAGCATCACGGTCATTATCGATTCCATCATTAGGATCAGAGAAAGGGCCTTCAAAGAAGTCGCACCCTACCGAAGGAGGGTTCTCGCCGTAACCTTGAATACCTTCATCGTTGTTATCTCCATTGTAGCAAATACCAAGACCACGAGGAACATCGCAACCAACGAAGTCGTCAGCGGCATTTCCTAAATCCGGATCTACCCATTGAGCCATATAGCAAGAATCGAGACGAAGAGTAGAACGATTAATGATAGTATGGAAATAGAACGTCATGTTATTTAGCTCATCGTTAGAGGCATAAGCAAAAGATTGTGTTTGAATTTCCATACCAATCTGTTGCGCCCCGGAACCGGAAACGTTTCCACGATCATTAATAACATTCCAGATAGACTGGTCACCATTAATACGAGGATAATCGCCTAATGCGGGCTCATAAACATTGGGGTCGCCACCAACATTAACAAAAGGAGCAAGATTAGGTGCTTGACCCAAGCTTAAGTCGCCATTAGCCGGCCAGTCGAGAAAGACCTGCGGGGGAACATAACCCGGAACCAAGCTGGTTTGACCACCAGGAGCTATAATTGTGTTAGCACGGTGCGCTTCAACCTGAGCACGCTCTACTTTCCAGTGTTTGTCGAAAGAGAGACAGTTTGCTGAAGTAGTTGTTGCGTTGTTGGTATTTAACGGACCAGGCCAGTAGCCAATTCCTAATACTGTGCTTTGGCGGTAAGTTTGCGCAGCCACTCTTAAAGTACCTGAGGTAAAACCACCTACCCAAACCGCACCAGCGAACAGGGAGTTGAGACGAGGTTGAGATGGGTCAGTAGTTTTAGGAATTTCATATCCAGCTAGACCGGAAGAACCTTGATCCCACCAATAATCACCGCCGGCTAAAATCCTAGCTCGAACATTGTTAACATCCAAAAAAATTCGAGAAGTCGCAGGGGCGCAATTAGCAGCACCACGCAATGCGGCAGCACCGGGAAGTGTTCGTGCAGAGGCCGATAAATCCTCGCGGGCAATAGCTTGGCTTAGAGCCAACGTTGCCAACGCCAGGGATAAAAAGTATCGCTTCATGTATCGCATGTGTTATTTTATCAGAAAGTGAATCTTACGCCAATACGTGCTCTGCGAGGAAGTGCGAAGTTGTCTGGATTCTGCATGGAGACCGTATAAAGGTCAATGAAAGAAGCAGGATCCAAAGTTCCGTTAAGCTGCTGAGCTCCGAGGTTAGAAGTGAGGAATCCGTCGTCCATTGGGTCACCAGTATAACGATAAACACCAAGAACGTTACGTAAATCAAACAGGTTGAGGACTTGAAGGTAAACCGTGACAGTAGCCATTTTCGGGCGATCTGGGGTGCCTTTTCCAATTTTAAAGTCAATGTCTTTATCAACGCGGAGGTTTACTCTAAGCTGCCAAGGCAAACGAGAACCGTTTAGAGTACCTTTCAACGTTGTACGGCCATCAATACCTCCGGCAACATCACCATCAGGAGTTACGAATGTTTGACGTGAGAATGGAGTTCCAGAAACAGCGTTGGCAACAAAGTTGAACCCAACATTCTGAAGAATTGGAAATCCAAAAGGACGTGGGCCGTTATAGTCTTTTCCTTTACCAAAACGGAAGTCGAGAGTACCCACTAAACGGTGGCGTGCATCGAAGTTAAGAGGCAAAGGTGTACGAAGGTTATCGATACCAGCCTGAATGATGTTAGCCGCTTGCTCAGGAGCAGAACCGGTACCATCTGCAAATTGCAAGGTGTAAGAACCGTTGAAACGGATATTTCCGGAACGACGTAAGTCATAAGATATAGTTAACCCTTTTACAGTTCCGAAATCGATGTTTCCATAAGTACGATAGTCAACAGGAAACGCAAATGGACGGTTAATGATCTGAATCATGTTACGCAACTCGCGATAGAATGCAGAAATAGTTATTGCTGAACGTTCGTTCAACTTTTGCTTAAAGCCAAGTTCGTAATCGATGGTTTGCTCAGGAAGTAGGGATGGATTGTTGATGGTACCGCCAACATTTTGCAGATAGAAAAAGTCTGTTGGGTCAAAACGAAGGAATCCGGAAGGGCGCTGAGTTAGCACGTCGTAGTGAGCGAAGAATTGTGCTTCGTCAGAAATAGGGAATGAGAACGCAACACGCGGCATGAAGTTAATCTGCGGTGTATAGGTAGTGAACGCATTTGCTCCGACGCTAATTTGCCGAGGATCTTCGAGGTAAGGAGTAATACGGCCAGCAGCAGCAGCATTTGCGAGTGCTGATGGGTTACGAATTTCCTGACCACTAGCGTTGAACCAAGTTTGACCGCTGCGGTAGCCAAGAATAGCTGGTGTAGCAGCATTCGCGTCATTAACGTAAACTACATAATCGCTACCAATATTTCCGGGATGACGACCACCGTTAGCAGTATTCAAAGCTCCAGAAACTTGACCGACCGTTTTAGCAGGGAAAAGAAGGAATGGATCTTTAAGTACTGGCTGGTTTGCATCAAAGCGGTCAACACGCAATCCTACACGGAAGATAAGGTCATCGAAGTCAAATTTGTCTTCGATAAATCCTGCTAAATAGATAGGCGAGAATGGAGCAATGTTACGGTTGGTTGTGTCCGTAAAGAAGTCTAATTGGCCGGGTCGGCTGGATAAACGATCTCCTTTATAGTCATAACCAAAGTAAGAAACAAAGCTTTGGCCTTCATTCAACAATTCATTCGGACTGAAGAAATTCACTTTCAATGCGTTAGGATCCAATTTGTCGATTTGAACAATGTCAAGACCCTGAACGTTGAGGCCAAGAGAACTACGAAGATTTCTATCAAACGTGGACTGGTTTGCCCCTACATAAAGACGGTTGAAATAAATGGTATCGTTGTACAAACCAAATTCATCTCGTGCGTAAATAGGATTTGAAAGATCAAGTTCGTTTAGGTGACGATTCATTAAACCACGGGCATGTCCCCAAAGACCGATACCAGAAGCGAAAGGATTCAAGCTATAACCCCTGTCTATGCGTTGGTCATATTCGAAACCGAACTTAATCGCGTGACTTTTAATATCCGCAGAGGCAACTCCACTTACACGAAACATGTCGTTGTTAGAGTAAGAGTAACCACCAGTCTGACGGCCACTGTTCCACCAAATTCCATAAACAGAGTTAAGGCGTAGTCCATTAATGTTTCCACCTAACTGCTGAATATCATTGAAGTTAGTTAACCGCTGATCACCCAATAAGCTAAAGAACTGACGATTGAAGGCTGTAAGCAAAGGATCAACATCCTTGGGAGTATAGGTCACCAAAGTGTCGCGGAAGCCGGACATGATGTTGGTGTTTAACTGAAAGATTCCATCAACAGTAGCAGAATCCTGTCTGAAGGTTCTTTCTTGAAGAACATCAAACTCACCCATATACCCATAACTAAACGCGTTACGGCCTAACCTGTCGTCCTCGTTACGGCCTGTCGTGTTGGTATAGTCAAATTGAAGGGTATAAAATGCGTTTTTAATCGTGGAGTTATTGGTTGATGCACCACTCTCAATTTTGGAGTTGAAACTCTGCTTAATCCGACCATAAATACGAAACGTTTGGTTTTCGAAGGAAGGGTTGTTAGCAGAGTTAAACAAACTGTACGCACGGACGTAACTTCTTCCCCATGTTCGGTCATAGTTACCACCAAGTGTAAACGTAAAGTCGTTAGTAGGCTGGAAGTCGATTTTACCAGAGAACGATAAACGGTTGGAAGTTACATTCGGACGTACATCATCAAGGAACATATCGCTTCTACGAACGAACTGTGCATTTTGAACAAAGCCAGTTCCGAGTGGGGAACGACGAAGTGGATTTGCCTGTAAATCTGCCAGTTTATTGGGATTGATTTGCCAAACTCCAATAGCAGAAGGATCATTATCTAACTGAGTTTCCCACTCACCTGAGAGGAAGTAACCTAAAACAGCACGTTCATTTTCTTTGCCTTTATTTTTAACCCAAAGCGGTCCTGTAATATTCAAAGCACCGAGGTTATAACCATAAGGCTCTAAAAAAGCAGAACTCAGAATCTCAGCTCCGCCACTGAAGTTACGTGAAGGCCCTCGGGTAGTTACGTTAATTACACCACCGGTAACGTCACCATATTGAGAAGGAACACCACCGGTAATAACCGTAGTTTGCTCAATAGCAGAGTTTGGAAGGTTTGTAGAACCACGCACCCGGATACCGTCCACAAAATATTCCGTAGCATCGGAACGCCCTCCACGCATGTTGATTGCGCCACCCTCATCTGACTGAAACACCCCTGCAGAAACCGCCGCAATAGAGTTTACATCGCGGGTTGCCATTTGAGCAATCTCTGCACGAGTAACCGTCTGGCCAGTCGAAGTTTCATCCGGCCGTATTAACGGCACCTCATAAATGATAGTTGTTTCCTTGATGTTGACAGCGTTCGAAGTGAGGTAGATATCCACGAAAGTACTCCTATCGGAATTCACCTCTACGCCTTTGATGTTCTTTGGCGCATAACCAAGATACTTGACTTTCAAGTCGTATGTTCCCGGAGGAAGAGAACTAAATTTATAGCGTCCATCGGCATCGGTGGTTGCCCCTCCTTTGATGGCGCCCTCGCGCTCCAATATCACATTAGCAAATGCGATAACCTCTTTCTTACCCTCACCGAGCACACGTCCTTGAAGAACGCCGGTACCTGACTGAGCCCAGGCAACGATTAGAGTAAAGAGGAACAGGAGCACACTTAAGTAAAGTTTTTTCAACATAGGCGGTAGTGTGTTACAGTGTTCAAATGATCTTTAAAAATGTTCTTTTTGCCTTATTTGGCTTAAGAATGTGCAACATAGCACCAAACAAGGGAAGAAACAAGAGTGGCTTAACGCCTCTTTAACACTTCTTAAGTAATAAATTGGTTTTTCTAAATCAATAAGAGCCTTTTCTGATGTTCAGAGCTCATTTTCCTGACAAAAGCCTGACCTTTTTCCCTTAAATAATCTCACTTAAGGCGCCTAAATAGGAAATTCCAGAGGCGATTGAAAGCAAAAAACGAAGTCTTTAAACAGCTCCTTTCGTTCAGAAACTACCCTTCTTTCACCGGCTTCATCATGGCTAAAAACAGGTAGCTGGAACCCGTATTGCTGAGCATTTAGGGCATAAAGCTCACGACGAGTGACAGCCTGAGGGCAACTTAAGTTAACTGTTCCATGAGCCTCGGGATGTGCTTCCAAATGAGCTAAAAATCCAAGAATATCGTCACGATGGATAAGGTTTACCCAGCGGGATCCATCAACAGGTTTTCCAGCAAAAAATCGTCCCGGCACACGTCCATACCCAGCTAAACCGGATAATCGGATAATTAGCAAATTTTGCCACACTTCAGAAAGTGCTTTTTCTGCTGTCTGAATCACTAAACTTCCTTCACCGGGTATCATACTTCCTTCTGAGTATGTACCGGATGCTTCCGGATAAACGGATGTTGAAGACGTAAACATTAGCTTAGCCTGAGGAGAGGCTATTCTAAGTTGACGAGCGACCGCCACCAAGGCTTGAGCATATAACAAGGGTTCAACTCCCGAGGGAGGAATGCAAAGCAACAAATGGGTGACTCCTGGAGGGATATGTGGAGCAGCTTCAGAAGCTGAATTCCAAATGCTGATGTCCATCGAAGGATGCTTTTCCTTCCACTTCATCGCTTTCTCTTTGGTTCGAACAGTTCCTGAAACCCTCACTCCTCTTTTACATAGAACTTCAGCCCATGCACCACCGAGCCAGCCTAACCCTATAATATGCCAATGCAGATTGGTCATGCCTTCTGGTGCTCCGACATTTTGGCAATGCCATAGTGGTAGCCAAGCTCATACATTTCTCTGCCTTTAGATAAATCGAACATTGAAAATTTATACATATCCTCAGGCTCCAGCAAGCAGTCAACATCCTTTATTTCTTGGTGAATATTGGCATGAATACCCAACTGCAAGGTTCTAAGAAGAATATCAATCAATCCGGAAGGAGGAGGAGCAGGCCCTACCGGGTTAATGTTGATTGCTGTAAGATGGTCGCAGTGTTGCCGGATGATGTGCGCCGGCAGGTTCGATAATATTCCTCCATCGATGTAATAATGCTCTCCCATTTTTACCATGTGAAAAAGGAGGGGTATTGCCGAAGACGCCATGATGGGTTCAAGCAAGGGGCCTGATTCAAAAACCTCTAACTTTCCTGTTGAATAGTTGGTAGCGGTTACTCGGAGCGGAATTTTCAGCTCCTCGAAGGTTTTAGCACGTAAATTCTTTTGCAACAAATGCCTCAACCCGTCGGAACGAAAAAGACCGGCAGAGCTAAGTTTAATTCTGAGAAAGCGAGATAAGGGTTCATCTCGGAAGATTCGGAAGATGTCGTCGGCGGAGTAGCCGTCTGCGTAAAGCACCCCAACTACAGCACCGATGCTAACACCGGCGATGCAGTCGAAGCTATAGTCCAGTTCTTCTAATGCACGTAAGACTCCAGCATGAGCAAATCCGCGTCCGGCTCCACCAGAAAGTACGAGTCCTCGCTTCATCAGACTGGCATTAGTTAGTTTGATTCCGTGCTAACAGGCGTGGCAGTTGCAGTTGGCGTTTTCAGGAGTTCCTTGATTTTCAGCTCCAGTTCTTGGGCGAGTTCAGGATTGTCTATCAACAGTTGTTTTACTGAATCACGTCCCTGTCCAAGCCTGGTTTCGCCATAGCTGTACCAACTACCACTCTTCTTAATAACGCCCATTTCTGCGCCGATGTCCACAATTTCGCCTTCTTTAGAAATTCCTTCTCCATAAAGGATATCGAATTCGGCCATTTTAAAAGGAGGAGCAACTTTGTTTTTAACTACTTTAACCTTCGTTCTGTTACCCATAATGTCCACGCCTTCCTTTAGTTGATTACTTCTTCTAATATCAAGACGTATTGATGAGTAAAACTTAAGTGCGTTTCCACCTGTAGTGGTTTCGGGGTTGCCAAACATCACCCCAATTTTTTCCCTCAATTGGTTAATGAAAATACAAACACAACCTGTTTTCGAGATAGTACCGGTGAGTTTTCGTAGCGCTTGAGACATAAGACGAGCTTGAAGGCCAAGTACGGAGTCGCCCATTTCACCTTCAATTTCGCTTTTAGGAACTAAAGCCGCAACGGAGTCGATTACGAGGATATCGATAGCACCGGAACGAATCAGGTTATCTGCAATCTCAAGAGCCTGTTCGCCATTGTCTGGCTGAGAAATAAGCAAATTTTCAGTATCAATGCCAAGGCGTTCGGCATAAGATTTATCAAAGGCATGTTCGGCATCGATAAAAGCGGCAATACCCCCTTTCTTCTGTGCTTCGGCTATTGCATGGAGCGCAATAGTAGTTTTTCCGGAGGATTCAGGGCCGAAGATTTCAACAACACGCCCCCTGGGGAAACCGCCTACTCCCAAAGCTACATCGAGCCCAAGAGAGCCTGTGGGAATGACGTCAAGATCCATGAGCTTAGCGTCGCCAAGCTTCATGATAACACCCTTACCGTACGCTTTCTCAAGTTTGTCGAGCGTAAGTTGAAGCGCTTTGAGTTTTTCGTTATTATTATTATTCATGAGAGTAGCGTTCTATGCTTGCAAGTTTAAACCATCCGATTGTAATCTTATGACAATCTTTTTCACACTGGCAGAATCAAATCTGTAGATGATAGATTGTACAAGGGCAAATCGTGTTAATATAGATTCAATCAACCTTAGAATTATGGGGTTAACTTCTAACCAAGCATCCATTGTTTCATGAGTTCGAGCACTTCGGCAGATTTTTCTGCATGAATCCAATGTCCGGCTCCGGCTACGGTATGCAATTGAATCTGGGGAAAATGGGAACGCAGTTCTTCGACATGCTCTTCTAACACATAACCTGAATTGCCGCCACGAACCATCCAAACAGTGGACGGGAAAACATTGACAAGGTTGATAGGCTGCCCTATTTCAGGTAATTTATTCTTGAGTACTGGCAAATTGAGGCGCCAAGCGAATAATCCTTGTTCATCGCGGTAGAGGTTTTTCAAGAGAAAAAGGCGGATGTCGGCTTCGGGAATGCGTTCCTTCATCCAAGCTTCGAGTGCGGTGCGGCTTTGAAAAGCTCCAGGGTCGAGTTCCTGCATTACTGAGAGGTAGTAATTCTGGTGCTCCATGTGGTAAGTGCGATTGGCAATATCAAGCACCATCAATCCTTTAACCCATTGTGGATAACGGTCGGCAAACAGCATAGCAACTTTTCCACCCATGGAGTGACCTGCTAGCCAAAAAGGCTCTTTAACCTCTACTTCAGCCCAAGCCAAAAGCATTTCTGCCATTAGAATATAGTTAAAATCCTCCGTATGAGGAGAACGACCATGATTGGGCATATCCACTAAGTAAACTTTAGCGGAAGATGAGAGCTGCCTAGCAAGGGTAATCCAGTTGTCGGCAGTGCCGAATAGACCATGAACAATAACTACCGGTGGCCCTGAATCACCGAGCTTGTGGAAAAACAAAGGAGCAGATGACATAAATACTCAACAAATTTAAGCTGGGTTTGTTAGCTTAATTAACGGTGGGCTCCTTGCAGCCTCACTTCGGAAATGAAACAACTGACGGTTCAACATACATTGGAAGACTTTCTTACCACTTCTCCTCTCGCCTTCAGGGTGTTGGAGCAGCATGGATTGTCGATTCGCAAACTTGATCTTAACCTCACCTTGGAGAAAGCATGTTTGCTAACCGATGTTCGGTCTGAAAAAGTTTTAGAAGACTTACATGCCATTGGGGAAGTTGTAAATTGGGAAGGTAGTAGGCCGGAAGCACTTACTACGGCTGAAATTCTTCGCCTATTACATCAGAATCACCATAAGTTTCTCGCGCAGCTTTTTCCGAGGATCGAATTGCTACTTTATCACTTAGCCCGGCAAGCCAAGAATTTTCAGCAACAGCTTTCCATACTCACTGAAACCTTCCTTCAGCTTAAGGCAGACTTTACACAACATGTAATGGAAGAAACGGAGTCCCTATTTCCTTATGTCGAACTTTTGTTACGAATAAGCCGAGGTGAAGGATGTCCGGATGTAATTCTTGCACTGATGGAAGAAGGCAGAGCTGGAAGTATGGTGGAAAACGATTGCGATATACATCAATTTGTACTTCGCCTCAGGTTAGCTTCTAATCATTACCTTCCTTCAGATCCTGACAATCTGATGATGCGATCGCTTTGCAGAAGTTTGGAAGAGCTTGAAAAAGCCCTTTATCAACACGAATACATTGAATTTGAAGTACTGCTTAAGCGTATTCTGGAATTAGAGAACAAGGCAATAAACCGAATTCGACATTAAATTATTATAAACTGATATTCTCAAAAAAATCGCAGTTTCTGATATTGTTTATTAATACATGTAACGTTGATTGGAAATTCTGCTTTTAGTTAAATAGAGCAATTTTCCTCCATATTTTATCAGATTGAAACGGCAGATTCACACAAATTAGCTTGTTAGCACAAGAAGCCTATACTGCGTAATGAATCTTCGGGAAATTGAAAAGTGTACTATTTTCAATTCTTTCATTTTTATCATTTTGAATATCCATTTCTACAAAAAAAAGTGTAAAAACTGGCGAATAAAAACCACTCTTATTAAGCGTATATTTTACTATTTCTATTCTGTAAAATGTTAAATTTCTCTTTTTTCTTGACGTCTGAAAGTGGTATATAATGTTATTTATATAGTCCATTTTTTCAGTACAGTTTACCTCTGATTAGGGAATATCCGTTGTAAAACTGAATAGGTTAAGAATTTTAGTTTTACAAGACAATAAAGATTTGCAGAACTGTTAGCTTAAACATCGGTGTGTGTTTTAAATTAATCGGTTGAGATTCTTTAACTTCTTAAGATAAAAGTCAAGGCTGAGTCTGACTTAATTTGCAAGTATGAAAGCATTGATTCTGGCCTTTTGGGTATTAATTCCATTTTTCTCCTTGGCACAATCTGTTGAACGTCTCGACAGTTTGTTTGAGATGATGGCCAAGGAAGGGCGGCTATACGGGCAGGTTTGCCTGACAAAAAACGGGCATGTGGTATATGAACGCGCCTTTGGCGAAGCAGGCACAGGAAAACCGCTTCAAAAAAGCGACCGTCTTCATATCGGCTCTATTAGTAAAACCTTCACAGCGGTGATGATTCTACAGTTAGTAGAGGAAGGTAAGCTCAACCTCACAGACCGTTTGTCGCGCTACTTTCCGCAAATGCCAAAAGCAGACAGCATCACCATAGACCAGCTTTTGCGCCACCGCTCCGGGCTGTTCAATTTAACCGCTATGCCAGGATATCTACCTTGGGCATACGAAAAACGAAGTAAGAAGGAAGTTCTCAAAATGCTTAGCAAGCAATCTTCCTTGTTTGCACCAGGCAGTACCGCATCGTATTCGAACACCAATTTCCTGCTTCTCGGCTGGATTCTGGAAGAAGTCACCGGTCGCGACTATGCTTGGAATCTGCAAGACCGCATAGCGCGTCCCTTGGGATTACAAAGCTTGCGGTATGCACAAACCGTGATGCCCGAAAATGGTGAAGCAGCTTCCTTTAAAGCAGATTACAGTCTTTCGCGCAATACTTATCCCTCCATTCCAGGAGGAGCCGGCGCCATCAGTTGCACTGCTCATGACCTTGCAGAGTTTTTTACTGCCCTGTTTCAATTTCAGTTGTTGAAACACGAACGAGTAGCGTACATGAAACGGATGCAAGACGATTATGGTGCTGGGTTGTTTGAGATGCCATTCAAAAAGAAGCTTATTCTTGGACACAATGGTGCTATAGATGAGTTTCGGGCTGTAGCGGGATATGCCCCAGATTCAATTATGAGCTTCGCCCTTTTAACCAACCTCAACAGCGATGAAATGAACGATGTGTCAATCCTCTTGCTGGAAGACTTTTATGGTCAAAGTTGGAAAATGCCTAAGTCCGTTCCCATCCTCAACGACGAACAACTGGCGAATTTGACAGGAGACTTCAGTTCTCCAAATCTACCAATCGGAATTAAGTTATACGGAAGCCGCGGACGTTTGATAGCCCAAGCCAGTGGCCAGGATCCCTTTCCCCTCTTGCCTGCCGACGAGCCCGATCGCTATCGTTTCAAAATGGCGGATGTTTTAATCGATTTGAAGCGCGATAACAGCGGTAAGGTTACCGGTTTCCGCTTTCGCCAAGGCAGCGGAGACTTTGACTTCAAACGGAAATAAAGGAGCAACGGTACGTTTTGGCTACTAAGTAAGAAGTGATTGTCAATCATTCTCCATGGTAGCGGAAAACAACAGCACGCGTTGAATATGATGTTCGGATTTGAGTAGCAGATAACACAATCAACTCGGTTAAGGTGCGCGACAATGTTGTAATAGAAATGCCTGTTCCGCCGGTTTGTTCTTATAAGTTTTCTGTGTTGGAATAACTGCGTGTAAGATGCACGGCCTCTGCTACCTTTGCGGCGTTCATGAAGCAGGAGCACACCCTCGACATTCTCGGCGCCCGAGAACACAACCTCAAAAACATCGATTTGAGTCTCCCAAGGGAGAAACTCATTGTTTTCACCGGATTAAGTGGAAGCGGGAAATCTTCTTTAGCCTTCGACACCCTCTATGCGGAAGGCCAGCGTCGTTATATGGAAAGTTTTTCTGCCTATGCCCGTCAATTCATCGGCGGCATGGAACGACCTGATGTAGATAAGGTAGAAGGCCTTAGCCCGGTGATTTCGATTGAACAGAAGACTACCAGCCGCAATCCGCGCTCTACGGTAGGCACCATCACTGAGATTTACGATTTTCTTCGGCTGTTATTTGCTCGCGCTTCCGATGCCATTTCATACGTAAGCGGTAAGCAGATGATTAGGCTGAGCGACGACCAAATCATGCACCATCTACTCCAGCATTACCTCGGAAAAAAGGTGGTTGTTTTAGCTCCATTGGTTCGTGCAAGAAAAGGCCATTACCGTGAGCTTTTTGCCCAATTGTTAAAAAACGGCTACACTAAGGTTCGGGTTGACGGAGAAATCCGCGAGCTCACCACTAAAATGCAAGTGGACCGTTACCAAACCCACGATATTGAATTAGTTATCGACCGAATAGAAGTGGATGAAGCTTCGAAAACCCGACTGTCTCAATCTATCCAGTCTGGCATGAAACAAGGCAAAGGCGTTATTCTGATTCAGGATTACGAGAGTGGAGCTTTGTCCTTCTTCTCCAAATTCTTAATGGATCCGGAAAGCGGTATTGCATACGACGAACCGCAGCCAAACTCGTTTTCCTTCAACTCTCCTTATGGTGCTTGTCCGAACTGCGAAGGATTGGGGGAAATTGGTGAAGTGGATCCTCAGCTCATCGTTCCAGATCCTACCAAATCGGTGCATGGCGGTGCAATTGCCCCGCTTGGCGAGTACCGCGACATTTGGTTTTTCCGCATTCTCAAAGCTTTAGCTAAACGGCACAAATTCAGCCTTTCCGTACCTTTTTCATCCTATAGCGAGGAAATAAGAAATCTCATCTTTCACGGACACGAAGAGCCGTTGTTGATGGAATCGAATACCGGAAGCAGTTACCACCATGTTTTTGAGGGCATCATCAACGTGTTGCGCAAGAATCTTCACGAACCGGGCAGTGAGAATCTACAGGATTGGGCAGAAGAATTTGTTACACGGGTAGAATGTCCGGAGTGCCAAGGCAACCGACTCAAGAAAGAAGCCTTGCACTTTCAAATAGACGGCAAGAACATCTCAGAGTTGTCGCGTATGGAATTAGCAGTATTACAAGGATGGATGGTTGGCCTGGAATCGAGAATCAGTAATCGGCAGCAGTTAATCGCAGTGGAGATTCTTAAAGAAATCCGGAAACGCCTGGGCTTTCTTACCGACATAGGGTTATCGTACTTGGATTTAAATCGCCCAGCGGGAACGCTTTCGGGTGGAGAAGCGCAGCGCATCCGCCTGGCAACGCAAATAGGCTCCCAGCTTGTTGGAGTGTTATACATCCTCGACGAACCCAGCATCGGCTTGCATCAACGCGACAATAGCCGCCTTATAAACTCACTTAAGCAGCTTCGAGATCTGGGCAATACTGTTCTCGTAGTGGAACACGATAAGGACATGATCCTCGAAAGCGATTATGTGGTGGATATTGGCCCGGGTGCCGGTATTCACGGCGGACAGATAGTTGCACAGGGAATTCCATCTGAGTTTATGAAGTCTAATTCGTTGACAGCTCGCTACCTCAATGGAACCATGAGCATTGAGGTTCCAGAAAAGCGTAGGCCTGGAAATGGACATTTTCTTCACCTTCAAGATGCTCAAGGCCATAATCTAAGAAAAGTAAACGTTCGATTTCCTTTAGGGACGCTCATAGGAGTTACCGGAGTCTCCGGTTCCGGGAAATCGAGCCTAATAACTGAAACGCTTTATCCCATACTTCGTCAGCATTTCTACAACAGCCGCCAAAAGCCTTTGCCTTATGGCAAGTTAGACGGAATAGAGCATGTAGATAAAGTGATAGAGATTGATCAAGCACCTATTGGGCGCACGCCGCGCTCCAATGCAGCTACTTACACTGCCGTATTCAACGATATCCGGGCGTTGTTTGCAGAGCTGCCAGAAGCTAAAATTCGTGGCTACAAACCTGGCCGTTTCTCGTTCAATGTTAAAGGAGGACGCTGCGAAACCTGTGGAGGCGCTGGAGTTCGGGTGGTGGAAATGAATTTCCTTCCAGATGTAGAAGTTAACTGCGAGGATTGCCAGGGAAAACGATACAACCGCGAGACGTTAGAACTTCGTTACAAAGGAAAGAGCATCTCAGATGTATTGAACATGCCGATAAGTGAAGCAGTGGAGTTTTTCGCTCATGTTCCCTCCATTGTGAGGAAGATTGAAACCCTGAACAGCGTAGGATTAGGCTATCTTACATTAGGACAAAGTTCAACAACACTTTCCGGAGGGGAAGCCCAGCGGGTGAAACTTGCTACCGAACTCAGCAAGCGCGATACCGGCAAAACGTTCTATATCCTCGACGAACCTACTACCGGGTTGCATTTCGAGGACATTCGCATTTTGTTGGAAGTATTGCAAAAGTTAGTGAACCGAGGAAATACGGTGTTGATTATCGAGCACAACCTTGACGTCATCAAAGTGGCCGATCACCTTATTGATATGGGGCCGGAAGGCGGGAAAGAAGGCGGGATGATTGTGTTTGAAGGAACACCGGAAGGGCTTAGTTCCTGCCCTGGTAGCCATACCGGGAAGTACTTGAAGATGGAGTTATGAGTTATCAATTAAAAATTATCAATATTGAAAAGCTCAAGCGGTAGATATTCGCTGAGGTTTATGGTTTAAGTGTTATTGCCGAAGTAAAATACCCATTCGCATTTTCATCATCGGAAAAGTTGAGCATAACCAATGCGCGACCGTTCTGGCTTAGTTGTAAAGCAAACGCATGATGCGTTTCTGCTACAGACATTTGCTCTACCCTTTTATCACCGGCAAACGAACTACCCAATAGTTCCCGGTTTCGTTAGGGCCGAAGGTTAATGTTTGGTCGTAGAGGTTCAATAGGGAAGATAAATGAACTAATCCTTGCTGATGGCTTTCGGTCAGTTGATCTTTGGGATTGATGGTGTTGATGACCTGAATTTCTTTTTCCGAAACGATCATTTCAATAATCAACGGATTTTCAGCATAAACTTCATTGTGCTTGATGGCGTTGTCTATCAACATTCTAAGGCTGAGAACAGGGATTTGTCCGGCAGGTAGGGGCTGGTTAATGGGTAGTTCGAACTTTATACCACTTTCATAACGGGTTTCCAGCAATTTCACGTACTGTAGAATCATCTTCCATTCCTGTTCAAACTCTACCAACGATTGCTTGTCTCGCTCTAGGTGATACCGATATACTTCTGCCAGATTCTGAACATAGTCTGAAGCTACTTTTGGGTCGAGTTGAATGAGTGCCTGAATAGAGGAAAAAGCGTTGAACAAAAAGTGAGGATTCACCTGATCCTTGAGCATTCCGTAACGCAACTCCGCTGTTTCTTTTTCCAGCATAGCGGCTTTAGTGAGGCTGTCTTTCCACCGATTTACAAGGTATTGACTGATGACGCCAAGGTTTAGGGTGAAGGCCAGAAAGATGCTTAGCCCGGTAAGAAGTCCGTTGGTGATGGAGTTATAATGAAAGGCGAACAAGCTTTCGGCCCAATAGCCCAAAAGATAGCGCAATAGCACGATGAACAACAACCCAATGCCGAGCTGAAGTGCTATGCGTTGGGCGGTGGCTGTTTCAAATGGAAGGATGCGGTCGAGTTGGCGGTTGAGCAGAGAGAATAAATGCAGAAGCAGTAAGATGCCGGCGAAGTTGACCACAAACAGCAGTCCGTTCAGACTCGGAGAAATAGCCGGCTGAAAGTAAACCCAACGGATGATAAAGCCAATGCTGCTAAACGTAGTAGCAACCACGAGTCGCGGCCCGTAACCCTCACTCAGCTTCATAACATCAGTTTTCCATCTTCCATCTGCAAAATGCGGTCGGTCATGTCTGCAAACTCTTGGTCATGGGTTACTGTAATGATGGTTTGGTTATTCACCGCAGCCAATTCTTTAAGGATGTCGAGCACGATATGGGAGTTTTTCTTATCGAGATTTCCGGTAGGCTCATCGCCCATGATGACCATCGGGTCGTTGATGAGCGCCCTGGCAATGGCTACCCGCTGCTGCTGACCGCCCGAGAGTTTCATGGCATTCTTGCGGGCGTATTCATCCATGCCCACCAGCCTTAGTTTCTCGATAGCCCGAGCTTCAATTTCTTGCTCGCTGTACTTCGCTAATTTTAAAGCGGGCAACATCACATTTTCGAGAGCAGTAAACTCTGGTAGGAGGAAGTGAAACTGAAAAACGAAGCCGAGGTGCTCGTTACGAAAGCGGGCAAGCCTATCCTGGTCGAAGCCTGTAACGGTTTCACCACCGAGCAAAAGCTGGCCTTCGTACTCGGTGTCGAGGGTGCTTAGTACATAAAGCAAAGTGGATTTTCCACAACCGGATTTTCCGACTAACGATACAAACGCGCCCTGCTCCACTTGAAAGCTGATGTGATCGAGCACTTTGAATGGGGTTGAATCGTAGAAAGTTTTGCTGATGTCCCGCGCTTCAATAACGATAGGACGGGAAGAAGTTGTTTGCATTAGCCTCTGATAATGGCCACAGGATCAACTTTGGCCGCTTTACGGGATGGAAAATAGCCTGCGAGTACGGTGGTCACCGCTCCGAACACCAAACCGGCAGCGTAGTAATACCAGCGGTAGTTGATTGGGAAGGTATCGAGTTTGATGATGTCTCGTGCAGGGAAAGGAATCTGGTCAATGCCATAGCTGATTAACGCGCCGGCAGCCAAGCCCAGCAAACCTCCCGAAAGGCCAATGATTAGGCTTTGAAGCAAGAAGATGTTGGTGATATGCCTGCTTTCAAAACCGGTAGCTTTCAGGATGGCGATATCACGCATTTTATTGACGATGGTCATATTCATAATGTTGTAAATGCCGAATCCGGCCACTACCAACATGGTAAGCGAAACCACGAAAGTGAGAACGTTACGAATCATTTCTCCAGCTTCAATGGACGCATTGGCGACCTCCCAAGTCTCGGCTTTGTAGCGATAAAGGTTTTCGAGGCCGGGCGCTAAAGCAGAGGCATTCCGGTAGTTTTTTAAGCGAATGTGGAGATCGGTGAAGTAATCGGAAGGGCGAGCCAGCATTTTCTGAGCCGTTTGCAATTGAACGTAAGAACGCGTATCGTCGATGGTGGAGATGCCGAAGGAAAAGATTCCTACTACTTTCAGGAGGAAGGTGGAACCGTTGGGCATGGTCACACTCACACGGTCGCCGACTACCATATTAAGTTTGGCTGCGAGTCGTTCACCTATCATGATGCCTTCACGGTTGGTGAGAAGTTTATCAACGCTGCCGGATTCCATTTTCTCGTACAGCTTATACATCTGGTTTTCTGCCTTTACATCAATTCCTACCACATTGCCGGCAAACTCAAGCGGCCCGTTGTGAAAGAACGCTTGGGTAGCCAATTGAGGTGAAGCCTGTTGCACTTCTGGCATTTTACGAATGCTTTCCAGCATTTGGGCTCCCTTTTTAAGACGGATAGGCTCATTTTTAGGCCGTTGATGCCGAACGACTAACCAGTTTGTGGTGCTGTCGTAGCGTAAGGCCAAAAGAGGTGGTCGGTCGATTTTGGCGGGGTTGTAAATGCGGATGTGCGGGGAACCGTCGAGGGTAAGGTCCATGAAAAAGTCGTTGATGCCTTGCATAAAGCTGATCATCACGATGAACATGGAGATGCCGAACGTTACGCCCATCATCGCTACAAAGGTTTGCTTCTTCTTCGACAGCAGATGGATCAATGCGATGCGCAAAGCCAGTCGGGAACCGGAGGCATTCATCGTCATTCTCCTTTCACTAAGATTTCATCTTCCGGCTTTAACCCGGCCACAATTTCAACGTATTGCATATCAGAAACACCGGTTTTTACCTTTTTCCTTATTTGCTCTCCCCCTTCAACAACCACTACGGAATCACCTTTCAGCAGCGCGGTTCTGGGAATGCTGAGGGCATTTTTTTGTTCACGAATGAGGATGTTGGCTTCAAGATTCAACCCATAAACAGCGTCAGGCAGTGGCTGGAGGAAGGCAGCTTCTACCCGAACCGCTTGTTCTGCTTTGTTAAGTTTCGGGTAAATCCTGCTAACCTTCGCTTCGAAAACCGAGTCACCAAAAGCATCGAACGTAATCAGCACTTTCTGCCCTTCTTTGATGAGGACGATATCGGATTCGTCCACGCTGAGGCGAGCAATAGGCCGGTTAGGGTCTCCGAGCAGTGCTACCGCTTCGTTCTGATGAACATAATCCCCGACTTCTTTATACAATTCATAAACCCGTGAGCGTCCGCGAGCGTGAAGTTGGTTGTCGGCGGCATTGTTGCCAGCCTGTAGTGCCTTGTTTCGGCTTTGGCTCAAGTCGATGCCAAGGCTGTTTTGCTGGGCTTCGTACTGGCGTTGCATCGCCCGATATTCTTGCCGGCTTCCAATCCAGGCGGTGCGGGCTTTGTCTACATCGGCTTCGGAAACTGCCCCGGTTCTGCCCAACTGCTCAAACCGTTTTGCGGTAAGGCTGTCGAGACGGGCTTTAGCTGCTGCGGCTTCTAATCTGTCCCTGAGTTGTGCCAACAAGGGTTCACGGTTTTTCTCGGTTAAGGCGAGCAGCCGTTCTGCATTTTCGCGCTCTGCGTCGCGGTTGGGGCCACTGAGTTGTGCCACCAACGCTTGGGCATCCAACACATCACCTTCTTTAACCGGCAGGTTGGTGATGTAGCCGGTTACATTGGGAAACAGCTTGTATTCCGATTGGGGATACAAATTGCCGGACGCATAGACCACTTCCACCAAATTGCGAGTTTGAGGATGAACGGTTTCGGAAGAACGGTTGCAAGCGGCCAAAAACATGGGCAAAAGCATTAGTATGAAGTATCGCATAAGGAATTATTTAAGGGATTGAAAGGTGTAAACCTGAAAATACCAGGCATAAAGGGCCGCATCAGCGGTAGTTTGCAAAGCCGATTGCTGTGCCTGAGCATATTCCTGATACACAGCGAAGACCTGGTCGAGGGTCATCACGCCTTCGCTGTATGCCGCAAGGGCCATGTTTACGCTTTTGCTCATGAGTTGGCTTCGTTTCCACGCTTCGTTACGGTTGTCCATTTTTTCAGTGAGGCGGGTTTGCCATTCAGCAATTTCTAACTTGGCGGTGATGGCCTGGTTTTCTTTTCTCAGCTTCGCCAGTTCGTACTGGGCGCGCATTTTTTGGTTGAGGTAGAAGTTCTGTCCACCTCGAAAGAGGGGGATATTGAAGCTGATGCCAACAGTACCGTAATTGAAACGGTTAGCACCTGCCGAGAGGGGTGCGTCGGCTTGCTCGGCCCAGTTGTACCTGCTAGTGAGGGAAATGCGTGGCCAAACACTGCGTTGCTGCTGTTTCCAACGCCAAAAGGCGGCAGTTTCTGCGGAAGCAGAGGCAAGCAGGGAGGGGTTTTGGGGCAACGAAGGTGGAAGGCTATTTCCGGCCAGGAGATATGCGCCGAGCGAGTCGCGGACTATTGGGCCTGAAGTGCTATCGTACCCTGCCAAACCCAACAACTGCTTTTGCATTAATGCCAATGACGCTTCACTGCTTCTCAATTGTTGATGAAAGCTGCGCCAGAGGTTTTCAGCTCGATTTCGTTCTAAGACACTGGCGAGCTGTTGTTTGATACGCTGTTCTGTAGTCTGGTAAAGCAGAAATGAAGCGGAGTCTAAGCTTCGATTAAGCTTGAGCGCTTCAACCTGCATTAAAAGACCAAAGTACAGTTGAATGCCACGCATCATCGTTTGGCGTACCAGTTCGCGTTGTTCCTCTTGATTTTGCTTGCGGGTGGCATCAGCCAATTTTACTCCAGCCCATTTGTCAGCATGCAGCAGTGGAAGTTCTGCCTGATAACCCACCGAAGAGTTCCAGTCCCTACCAAAACGTGCTTCGCGAAACTGCCCTTCAGGCCCACCAAAGATGCTGGCGGGAATAAGTTGCACCGGCAGATTCAAGTTATAATCACTATTTCCGGCAAAGGTGACGGTTGGGAGCAGGGTTGCCCAAGCGGCGGATTGATCTCTGCGACCTGATTCGCGCTGCCAACCGGAGCTGAGCAACACAGGATTACGTTCCTGGAGGCCGTCTAAATATTCGGTAATATGCCGCCAGCCTTGAGCATCAGCAGGACTTCCCGCAGCGAGAAGTGTGCTGATTATTAGGATTTGGAAGCTGATTCGGGATGGTTTCATAGATTTCTGACACAAAGGTCTTCAATTACCTCTTTGGTTCTTGGTAGAAGACAGTGAAACCGACTAAATCGACAGGGAAACACCCTAAGCACGGGCTGAAGCCTTGAATAGAGTGTCGGTGAAAAAGGGCGTGGTGATTTTGTACCTTTGCGCCGTGTCACGCATTATGGCCATTGATTACGGCCGAAAACGGGTTGGACTTGCCGTTACAGACCCGCTCGGCTTATTTGCCACCGCTCTCGCTACGGTGCCGGAGAAGGATTTGTTGGATTATATACGCGACTACTTAGTCAAAGAAACGGTTAGCCGGTTTGTTGTGGGAGAGCCCCGCAAACTCGATAACACCCCTTCCGAGACACATGCTGCTGCCGAAAAATTAGTTCGCAAGCTTCAACAACGTTTTCCTGAAATCCCGGTAAGCCGGGTTGACGAACGCTTTAGCTCTACCATGGCGCAGCAATCGCTGCGCGACGCGGGAATGTCGCGTAGAATGAGGGAGGATAAAGGTTTAGTGGACACAGTGGCAGCGGTATTATTACTTCAGACTTATCTCGCTCTTCCCGGATTATGATTTATTCCATCGTCGCTTATGGCGACCCCGTCCTCAAGAAAAAAGCCCAGGATATTCAACCTGAAAACCCCGAATTGCAGAAGCTCATTGCCGACATGTTCGAGACGATGTATAACGCCAACGGGGTAGGGCTTGCAGCTCCTCAAATCGGGCTTTCACTGCGTCTCTTTGTTGTTGACGGAAGTCCGTTTGATGAAGAAAAACTGGCTGATTTTAAGAAAGTCTTCATCAACGCCCGTATTGTAGAATCAAGTCAAGAGACCTGCACGTTTAACGAAGGTTGCCTATCGATACCCGATATCCGTGAGGATGTTGTGCGCCCGGAACGCATCCGCTTGCAATGGCTCGATGAGCAACTTCAGCCGCACGAGGCTGAATTTGAAGGAATTCCGGCTCGTATCATTCAACACGAATACGACCACATTGAAGGCATGCTGTTTACCGATCGCCTCGCAGCGTTCAAACGAACGTTGTTGTTTCGCAAGCTCGACAACATCAGCAAAGGCCTGATAAAGGTTGATTATAAAATGAAATTTCCTTTCCGCCTAAAACGGCGTTAACGGCCAGTTGGCCACCCTTTTTTCTATGGAAAAACTACTACAGGCATTCGAAAATAAAGAACCCGAAATCGTCTTTGAATGGCACGATTCCGAAACTAACGCCCGCGGTTGGGCGGTCATCAACACATTACGCGGCGGTGCTGCCGGTGGCGGAACCCGAATGCGTCCGGGCCTCGACAAACGCGAGGTGGTTTCATTGGCCAAAACCATGGAGGTGAAGTTTTCCGTAGCCGGCCCCGCAATCGGTGGCGCAAAATCCGGCATCGACTTCGACCCTAAAGACCCGCGCAAAGCCGATGTGTTGAAGCGCTGGTACACAGCCCTTCGCCCTTTGTTGAAGAACTACTACGGCACCGGAGGCGACCTCAATGTTGATGAGATTCACGAAGTGATTCCCATGACTGCCGCTTTGGGCGTTGAGCATCCTCAAGAAGGAGTCGTACAGGGCCATTACGGCGGCGACAGTAAATCTGAACGCATCAACCAATTGCAAAAAGGAGTAACGCTTCCGGTTCAGGATTCCTCACTCGCACCCGATAACCGCTTTACTGTTTCTGATATGATTACCGGTTATGGCGTGTATTATGCGGTCAAGCATTATTATACACGTCTTGGGCAGTCGCTGTCCGGAAAACGTGTGCTGATACAAGGTTGGGGCAATGTGGCGGCGGCTGCAGGCTACTATTTCGCCCAAGATGGGGCTAAAATCACCGGCATTCTCGACCGTGAACTGGGGTTGGTCTCTCCCGAAGGATTGAGTTTTGAGGAAGTAAAAACGTTATTCCTCGAAAAGAATGGCAACCAGTTGAAGTCAGACCGGGCTATTTCTGCCGCTGAGGCTCAGCGTGTGCTTTGGACACAAGGCTGTGAGGTGTTTATACCTGCCGCCGCTTCAAGGTTGGTGCAGCAATACCAAATGGACCAACTAATCGAAGGGGGGCTCGAAGTAGTAAGCTGCGGTGCTAACGTGCCTTTTGCCGATAATGAGATTTTCTTCGGGCCGATAGCGCGTTCGGTGGATAGCAGGGTCGCGCTCATCCCCGACTTCATTGCCAACTGCGGAATGGCTCGGGTGTTTGCCTACCTAATGCAAACGGGCATCGACTTGACAGATACTGCCATTTTTGCGGATGTAGCATCCGTTATTGGTCAAGCCATTGATGCCGTGATGGAGCGTAATGCTGGTGCTGCCGATTTCTCCCGTACTGCTTATAGCATTGCGTTAGAGAAGTTGATGCCGGGGCAAGTGTAAATCTTCAGCGGGGATGTCGTCGTTCGAAATTCAGCTTCAGCATTTTCAGGGACCGTTTGATCTGCTGCTCTTTTTTATTGAACGGGACGAGCTGAATGTGCACGACATCCCCATTGCCCGCATTACCGACGACTTCCTTTCGTTCTTGCATAAAATGCAGGAATTAAACCTGGAGGTGGCATCGGAGTTTATTTTGGTGGCGGCAACCTTAATGCGGATTAAAGCCAAGATGCTATTGCCGCGTAAAGAGGTGGATGCTCAGGGCAATGAAATAGACCCGAGGGCCGAGTTGGTGGACCGACTACTGGCGTACAAGCAGTTTAAGGATATTCTGGATGAAGTTCGGCAGATGGAGGAAAACCGACTGCTGCGGGTTCAGCGGGGAAACCTGGAGCAAGACCTGCTGCAAATCAGGGAGAAGTTTGTTTCGTTGGAAGAGTTACACAGCCTCGACTTATACAAACTGCTGAAGACCTTCCACAAGACGATGAACGCGCATGAAGAAAGGCAACAAAAGCCCACGCACGTAGTTTTTACCTTTCCCTTTACCATGGAAGGAATGAAGGAGAAAGTGCTGTTAGCGGTTAAACGTCAGGGACGGGAAGATTTTGTGAAGTTATTGGAATCTTGTACCTCTAAACTCGAAGCGATTTTTCTGTTTTTATCGGTACTGGAACTGCTCCAGCAGCAACTTTTACAGCTCAGCCAAGGCGAAGGCTATAACAACTTCTGGCTGAACGGGGTTGAAGGGGAGTGAGAGAAATTCAAATTTTAACTGCTGTATATTATTTATAAAAAAGCGATTAGAAAATAAGTGACAATGTGTGTTATAGTCCTTAGAAACTTATGGCTTTCAGTTCGATAATACTGATAGATTTTCAGCGAAATACATTCTGACTTCTCCTTTCCCTTTTACTGGGAAAGTTCCACGGTATTCGCATTGAAACTGCAATTTCACCCTCACGAACGTGGTTTCGCTGATGTTGACTTTGCCCGCACTTCCACTGCTTTCTAACCTGCTGGCGGTGTTAACCGTATCGCCCCAGATGTCGTAGGCGTATTTCTTCACACCAACAATTCCGGCAACTACGGAGCCCGTGTGAACGCCTATTCGAACCTGAAACTTACTCTCGTTTTTTGCGATGTAATCCCGAATGGCAAGGGCTGCTTTTACAGTATTAACTGCGTGTTCCGGATGCTCAATTGGCAGTCCACCGACGGCCATATACGCATCCCCAATAGTCTTGATTTTCTCTAATCCAAATTGTTCAATAATAGAATCGAAGGCAGAAAAGCTGCGGTGTATTTCTTCCACCAATTCTCTTGGCGCCATTTGGGAGGCTATACCAGTAAAGCCGACAAAGTCGGTAAACAGTACAGTGACTTCGTTGTATTGCCTTGCTTGTGCTTTCCCGGTTTGCTTTAGCTCTTCAGCCACTTCTTCAGGAAGAATATTCAGTAATAAATCGTCGCTTTTTTTCTTTTCCGCTACTACCTCTGCAGTCCTTGCTAAGACCGTTTGCTCTAACTTCTCTTTGTCTAACCTTAGGTTTCGTTCACGCCATTGAATGAAGAGCCGAAGTAAAAACAGAAAGAAAAGGGCATAGAGCGTGAAAGCCCACCAAGATCTCCACCAAGGTGGAAGTACCTGAAAAGAGAAGGTTACCGGCTCACTCCATATTCCCTCCGGACTTCTTGCCTTCACTTTAAACCGATAAAATCCTTCGTGAATGTTACCAAAAGTGGCGGTTCCAGTTTCTGTAACCGGCGACCAACCTCTATCGTAACCTTCCAACATATACTGATAGCGAACCATTCGGTTTCTTCCGGTTTCTATAGCGACATAATCAAAGGACACATTATTGTGTTGATAGGGAAGTACAAGCCGAGTTGGAAGCGGATAAAAACGCGTAATACTGTCGAATTGGATGCCTGTAAAGAGCCTCTTTAAACTGTCTTGTAAGGGTCGCTCCAGACTTCGCCCATAGGTAATAATGGATTGTTGAGCAAGGGTGAGACTGTCGGTTTGTAAGCCTCCCAATGAATACCAGCACGTTTGGTCGTTGTTGATTTTCAAAGCCTGAATCACTACTTGCGGTGCTTTTACAGAAGGGCGAACAGTTTTTAGGTCAATTCTGGTTATGCCGTTACTTCCGTGTCCAATCCAAATCATACCACTGCGATCCACCCAAACAGCTCCATTATTGTATCCGGCATTTACGTCTCTGACCGGATATCCGGTAAACTGATTGAAGATGACAAGTCCTTCAAGATTGCCGGTAAGCTGCTCTTTGTTTTGGTGCACCATTTTCTGAGCCTGCTTTTTCGGAATAACCCAAATTCCAAAGTTGGTTCCTAACAACATATTGCCATCATGGTCTTCCTTTACTGAGGCGATGAACTGGTCGGGAAGCCCCTGATTTTTGGTGTAGTTCACGAAAAAAGCCTTGTTTTCTCTAGGATGTTGGACAGAAACCTGGTTGGATAATCCCAAAACAGATTCGGCAGGTAGGATAGAGAGACCGCCACCAGTACCAACCCAAAGATTCCCTTTGCTATCGGAATGAATGCTTTTAATGAAGTTGCTGATAAGGCCTTGTTTGGTGGTGAAGTTGAGGAAATGCTGGCCATCGTATCGAATAACTCCACAGCCATTGGTGCCAAGCCATAGATTGCCCATTGCATCTTCTTCTATAGACCAAATGGCGTCGTGCGGAAGTCCTTGTCGAGTTGTGTAGGTTGAAAAAAGTTTTCCATCAAACCGGGTAAGTCCACCGCCGTCGGTGCCAATCCAAATAACGCCCTTAGCGTCAAGGAATAAACTGCGAATGGGGTTGCCAGAAAGTCCATGTTGCCGAGTATAACGGATGAGCTTAGTTCCATCAAACCGGCTCAATACCCCAGATTCACTGCCGATCCAGGTATTGCCGGAAGAATCGGTTGCCAGACATCCAATCGACTTATGAGGTATTCCGTCTTTTGTACGCAAAGAGTGAAAAGTGCGCCCATCGAATTTGACCACTCCGCTGTCTTGAGTGCCGAGCCAAAGCGTACCGTTGCGGCTTTCGGCCATACATAGCACGGTATTGTCGGGCAAGCCTTGGTTGGAAGTGAGGGTAATGAAAGCGCCACCTCGATACAGACTTACGCCGCCGCCTTCGGTTCCGAACCAAATATTGCCGACTTTATCTTCTGAGATGCTCACGATAGCCCCGCTCGCCAATCCCTGATTTGTATTGAAATTGGTGAACCATTGCCCGTTCCAACGGCTTACTCCACCGCCACCGGTGCCCATCCATACGTTTCCGTTACGGTCTGCGGCAATGCTCCAGATTTCCGCGAAAGGAAGGCCGTTTTGGGTGGTCCACGTCTGAATAGATTGCCCTTTAATTCGAGTAACGCCGCCTTTTGTTCCTGCCCAAAGGTTTCCGGAAAGGTCGGTGGTGAGACTAAGTACTCGGTTATCAGCAAGTCCGTCGAGGGTAGTGAAGGTTCTAAACGATGTTCCATTGAACCGACTAAGGCCGGCTCCTTCGGTTCCGCACCATAAATATCCTTGCTTATCAAAAGCAAGGCTTCGAACACTGTTTCCGGCTAATCCATTGGGAGTAGAGGAGTAATTGGTGAACTTCTTTCCATCAAACCTACTAATACCATTATTGTATGTGCCCATCCAGAGGTTGCCCTGGCGGTCTGGTTCAATGCACATTACATCGTTTCCTGCAAGGCCGTCCTCGGTAGTAAAACTGCGAAAGGAATGGCCATTGTAGCAACTAACACCTCCGCCCCCAGTTCCTATCCAGATATTGCCTTCAGCATCTTCTGCCAGGCAAAGCACTAAATTATTGGCAAGGCCAATTGTAGTAGTGAACGTAGTGAACGATTTTCCATCGAAGCGGGATACTCCACCACCTTGAGTCCCCATCCAAAGATGGCCACGGCTGTCGCACAAGAGGGATTTGCCATAGCCTAAAGCATCGAGTGCTAAGCCATCGTCTGAATCAAAGGTGGTAAACAACCCTACTCCGGCAGCCGATTGGTCAGGCAAAGTAGAGCCATCAGAAAGGAAGTTGACTTTCGGTAAAGGTGTTGCTTCCAACCATGCTGAAACCGTAGATGAAGCACGCGCTTTGCTGAAAAAAATCTCAGGTGTTACCTGTATCGGCTTCGGTAGTTCATAATTAGCCGTTGCCAAGGCTTGCGATTGTTCAACAGACGAATCAGCTTGTTTTCTACAAGCTGAAACCATCATCAACACAACCAATAGTGGAAGTAGAATGAAATTATGGCTAACCATTAAAACTCTCAGTGAATCAAGAAATTTAAGCTACGCAATATCAGGGAGATTTTATCGCTAACCGAACTTTACGTTAATACTAATCTGAAGATTAAGGGATATCAAAATCGAAGCTCAAATAAGCTAATTGACTCAATTATGAAAATGTTTAACGGGTAATCTACGGTGTAATTCCTTTCAAAGTGTCCGTTAAACTGGCAAATCTACCCCTTCACACCTTGAGTTCATTCGAGTAGAATATTGAAAACATCCTCAGAATAAACAGCAGTAATTTAACTGCTAAAGCTTATATACGTAAACTATCTGTTAGGCTGAAGTAGATGCTCTTATTCCATTCTCCTCAAACACAAAAAATCCCAGCAGAACCACCAGCCGGGACTAACCACTAAACTAAACAACGATGACCATAGCACTCGAAGTTTTAAGAATAAAAACCGCCAAAATCTTGGTTTGTTTGGCATGATATAGAATTTGTTCCATTCCCTCTTAACCTGCTGTATCTTCGCCTTATGGCAACAGCTCAGCAAACTGGCAATCATGCGCAGTTTTCCGGACTTCAAAACCCTTCTGCGTATTCGGTAGGGATAGCAGTAGCAGAATGGAACGACGATATCACCGGCATTTTGGCGTCTGGAGCTCGCCAGGCACTGCTCGATGCCGGCATTCCCGAACATCAGATTCGCCTCTACACGGTAGCGGGAAGCTATGAACTGCCACTTGCCTCAGCGTATCTCCTCGATAGTGGCTGTGATGCCGTGGTTGCTCTTGGCTGCCTCATCAAAGGCGATACTCCTCACTTTGAATACATCTCAGAAGCAGTAACTCAGGGAATCATGCGTCTGAACCTCGACACGCACAAGCCGGTAATCTTCGGGGTACTGACTACGCTCACGCATCAGCAGGCTTTGGAGCGTGCCGGTGGAAGTTTGGGAAATAAAGGTTATGAGGCCGCGGTAGCCGCTCTCAAAATGCTCAAGCTTAAGGCTGATCTCGATCAGGGTCGCTGATTGGCGGGCTTTGCTTGTCCTGGAAATAGAGTCTGAGGGTTAATCCTTCATCTACCTTTCCTTCGGCTTCAATTCTTCCGCCGAGAGCCTCTAACTGCGTTTTCGCTAAGAACAAGCCGAGGCCTTTACTGTCTGTGTTGTTGTGAAAACGCTGATATAATCCAAATAGCCGATCCTTGTACCGCTCAGTGTCGAGTCCTTGCCCATTATCCTGAAAGGTAAGACGTAGCTCTTCACCCACTTTATCCATTCCTATACGAATGGTGAGCGTGCGTTTGTTGGAACGGTATTTCAGGGAGTTGGTGATAAGGTTCAGCAGGATACCTTCCAAGTAGGTGCGGTTGAACCACAACCGGGGAAATTGCTGAAAATCGAATTGCCAAACTACTTTCTCTTTCTCCAAGGCACAAGACACCTGCTGCTGTAACCGCTCAATCAGTTCGTCAAGCCTTAGCCATTCCTTATCAGTGCGTGCTTTGTTTCTGACTATCAGGATTTCGTTCAGGTCAGAGATTGTTTCGTGTAATTGCTCACCGCTTTTCTTAAGCCCGAGGTAGATGTCATTAAGTTCTTCCTCACTCTGGTTCTTATAGTCCAGAAGTTCCAACAACCCAATTAAGTTGGCAATAGGTGCACGAAGGTTGTGCGAGGTGATGTAGGTAAACTGGCGCAAGTCCTGGTTGCTGCCGATGAGTTCGTGCATCAAATGTTCCTTCTCCGCTTGAACCTGATGCAAGGCGGTTACGTCGCGGCCAATGGCGTAAACCAAGCCTGTTAGTGCATCGAACTTGGCCGACCATTCGTTCATGACAATTTTGCCATTCTTATGGTAGTATCGGTTATTGAAGTTACGCACTTCTTCTCCTTCAAGAATGATTTTATAGATGTCTCGAGTAGCCTGTTGGTCTTCCGGGAGGATAAAATCCATGAACGATTTGCCAATCATTTCTTCCGGCTCGTAACCCCAGTTTTTATAGCAGGCCTTGCTCAAGCTTATGAAGAATCCGTCGATGCTACATGAACATATCGCATCAATAGATTCATTGAAAATACGGTCTAAGGCTTTCGATTTTTCCTGAATAAGGCCCTCCATCCTGTATTGTTCGGATAAATCAACTAAGGCTTTGTTAATCAGCACATTTCCCGATCCATCTTTGAAGATCAGGGACAATACTTCAACCGGAAAGGTTGAGCCATCTTTTTTTATTCCGGTGAGAATGGAGGTATTTTCACCTGTTAGACTTCTCTTCTCTGAATAAGCATTTAATTCATTTTCATTATTACTGAAAAGCTGATACCGGGTTAACTCAGTAAACTCCTCGGCGGTGTAGCCGAACATTGAAAACGCAAGGTTGTTGGCGTTGATTATCAGGCCTGCTTCATTAGTTTGAAGCAATGCTACGGGGCAATAAAGGAAAGAACTGCGATAAAGCCATTCGTTGTAGCGGACACTTTCCCGGTTAAGTTTATCTTGGGTGATGTCTTGAAAGATGCCAAACATTCTCAAGGTTTTTCCATCCCGAAAATCGGTCTTTCCTTTAGCCCGAACCCAAATGTTTCGCCCCTTTTGGGTGATGATTTCACATTCAATATCAAAAGGCTTTCCTTCGTTGAGCGCCAGTTCTACTGCCTTACTAACCAAATCCCGATTAGTACCTTCTTTATAAAAGTTAATAGCACTCTCAACCGAGGGCACATAGTCTTCTGGGACTTCGTGTATGCGCTTGGTTTGTTGAGACCAGATTAATTCATTGGAAGCCGGATAATATTCCCAATATCCGATTTCGCCTGCAATAGCCATTTCCTCCAGCATTTGACGGGTATTCATCAAATCGTGGATATCGAGCATTACTCCAGACCACTCAATGCTGCCATCGGGTTGTTTCTGAGGGTTGGCCATTCCTTCGGCCCAGCGGTAATGGTGAGATTTTGTCTTTAGCCGTACTGATTTCTGCCAAGGGGATAGCTCTCGAGCAGAATCATGGATAGATTGATAGAACTCTGGAAGATCCTCGGGGTGAACATTTTCACTGAGAAAGTCTTCTGCCCTTCCAACTCTATTTTCGTTAAGAACAAAATGAGTCTGGCGTCCTCTGGCAAAATACAAGAAGGACATTTCCCCATTAAGATTCAGGCTAAAGCGAAATAGAAAGGCAGGAATTGTTTGAGTAAGCGACTGAAACAAGGCATTCTCGTCCTGTTTTCCCGGATTAAGATTCCGATAGCGATCTGCCGGAAGGGTCAGTAATCCGATAAGCTCCGGTTCGGCTGAAATTAATTGCCATTCAGCGCAGTCTATCCGTTGTTGCTTGTTTCTTGAAGTAATGGCAACTTGATTTTCCTTAAGACCTGATAGCCTCTGGAGAAGTAGTTCACACTCTTCGCGGTTGAAAATATCTTGAAGAAAACTTGGTTTATTCTGCTTGGAAAGCACATTTTGCACGCATTCGTTTACCTCAGACACCTTACCGTTAGCTTCAACCACCATCGCCATGATTGAATTGCTGCGACCCAGAAATGTATCAGAAGTAAAATGAACCATAACAGTTATACAAAGTACTTAATTTAATTATTTAAGCATTACGCCCAAAAATTAAATTATAAAAAAATTTATGTGACGCATAGAAAAAGCCTTATGGCTATTCTTCCTCTGAGGAGCCAGGCTTAAGCTTCGTCAGTTTTTTATCTTCAACATTTTCATTCAAAAACGCATTGATGGTACTAATATCTAACGAGGTGCGTATCTCTCCCATATTGCTGAAGTTGACATCGAGCCCTTCTAACTGCGGATTTACCGCCGGTTTGTCTTTCTTTTTTCTGGCCATCAGCCTAAAACTTGCTGTGCTAATTTAAGGCGACTGATGCATTCTTCCTGGCCAAGCAGACTGGCCATTTCAAATAGTGCCGGACCAGAGCCTTGCCCAGAGAGGGCAAGTCTTAAAGACTGGAGTATGGCATTCGCTTTTATTCCTGATTTTTCACTGGCCAGCCGGAAGGCGGCCTCAACTTCGGCTGCTTCAAAATCAATCATGCCCTCAAAAGTATGTGCCAGTGTCAACATAAATTGTCCGGTTTCCGCATTCCACTTTTTGGCTTTCACCTGCTCATCGTATTCCGTAGGAATTTCAAAAAAGAACGCGCTCGAATTCCAGAAGTCCGAAACTAAGGTCCAGCGTTCTTTCATAAGCCTGCAAACTTCTTCTACATAAATTTTGTTGAAATCGAGCCCACGCTTTTGTAGCTCGGGCATAACGGCTTTCGCCAGTTCCACATCCGGTTGAAGGCGAAGATATTGCTGATTGAACCAGTTGAGTTTGTTGAAGTCGTAGCGTGCGCCGTGTTTTTGTATGCGTTCTACGGAAAACGTATGAATAAGTTCTTCCATACTGAAGACCTCGCGGTTATCGCCTGGATTCCAGCCTAATAATGCCAAAAAGTTGATATAGGCTTGTGGGAAATAGCCAGTTTCGCGGTATCCGGGAGTAACGTCTCCGGTTTCGGGGTTAGTCCAACTTGTGGCGTAAAAAGGTAGGCCGAGGCGGTCGCCGTCGCGTTTGCTTAATTTGCCGTCCCCATCAGGCTTTAGTAACAAAGGCAAGTGTGCAAACTCCGGCATTTGCTCCTCCCAACCGAATGCCCTGTAAAGGAGCAGATGCAATGGAGTTGAGGGAAGCCATTCTTCGCCCCGAATTACGTGGCTGATGTCCATCAGGTAATCATCAACAACGTTAGCGAGGTGATAGGTAGGCATGCCGTCGCTTTTAAACAACACTTTATCGTCGAGTTGAGCGGTATTCACAACTACCCAGCCTCGAATCATGTCTTTTACTTTCACTTCCTCTTGGCGTGGCATGCGGAAGCGGATAACATAAGAATCCCCTGCTTGTAGCCTGCGTTGAACTTCGTCGTGCGGAAGGCTAAGCGAGTTTTTCATGTTGACCCGCGTAATTGAATTGTATTGAGGCGAAGCAACCTGAGCGGCTTTGAGGCGCTCGCGCATAGAATCTAATTCTTCCTCAGAGTCAAAAGCGTAATAGGCGTGGCCCGAGGCAACTAATTGTTCAGCATACTGCCGATACATGGCTTTGCGCTCGCTCTGGCGGTAAGGGGCGTGCGGGCCGCCGAGATGTACGCCTTCATCAAAGTGAATTCCACACCACGACAATGATTCGATGATGAAGTCTTCAGCACCGGGTACAAACCGTGTCTGGTCTGTGTCTTCTACTCTCAGGATAAACGTGCCACCATGTTGTTTAGCAAAAAGGTAGTTAAACAAAGCAGTGCGGACGCCTCCCGGGTGTAATGGACCGGTAGGACTTGGGGCAAAACGGACTCGAACTGAACGGCTCATGCGCTATATTAAAAGGAGTGCAAAGATACGAGGCTAAGCCGCTTTCCTCAATATTTCACCTTGGCCATTCCCTACACCAAAATATTTGTGTAAACGATTGTAATCAGGATTTTATGTGCGAATATTGTTTTATGTTACTTTTACTTGGTCGAGGTTCAGTTAATATAGCACTCCTTTTATTTATTGCCTTGCAGCTTTGTTCTTGTGAGAAAGAAGGAACTCCACCTGACCCCAACGAGAGTCCGGTGTGCAAAATGTCGGATACTTTAAGTGGTAATTACCAAGTTAAATATGTTCGGATTGATGCCAATACCGGAGTTTCCGAAAACCCGAAAGACTCTTTGCTGACCTTTGAAAAAATAGCCGGTTGTGGTTTGAAAGCAATTGGCCAGCCGTTGAAACTGGTGAGAACTATTGAAACTACTACTCCTTCGGGTATCATTAAGAAGCACCAATATGTGGATGCTGGTGGTGGAAATCCTAATTACAGCACCGATGCCTATTTCTTTGTTACTCCTGACGACTCTATTCAATTTCAAATCTTCGAGAATTTAGGAAATGGCAATGCCTATTACCACGACTTCAAAGGCAAACGCTTTTAACTTCAGGCAGTGGCTATGGCTGCTGCTTTTTTTATGTTTCGGTTCGAAAGCATTCGCTCAGGCGGGGTCATTTCCTGCTCGTTATCAGGGTGTTTGGCGCGGTGTCATGGAAATTTGGAACGGCAATAGTCGGGTCGATACTTTCCCTGTGGAGTTTAAGCTAACGCCAATTCAGGGAGCTATGAAATACTCGTTTTATATGGCTTATGAAAATCCGAAAATGCCTCTCACCAAATTTTACAGCTTATTAGTGGTGGATTCCGTGAAAGGATTTTACCTCTTGGATGAAGGCCAAAACTTGCAGCTTCCCCAGCAGGAAATAGGCGGTTGTCTTTTTGGCCAAATCGAGAATGCAGGGCAGTACATTAGCCATGTACTCAGACCTGAAGGCGATGCATTAGTATTCGAATTAGCCGTTGCCGACTTCCCAGATAAAATTCCTTCGGATAAAGTTCGAAAAGTACCGGTGAAGCAACTTCAGCGCGCAAGAATGTGGAAGGTTAAAGGGTAATTGCGTTAACATTTCCCCTTACTGTAGTGGTATTGGCTGACTTGTCCTTTCGAAAAGTGCATTTTCCTTACGAAGAACGAACGATAGCATAGTGCTATGATTTCGTCTTCAATACAACAAAGCGTATTTTTTATACAACTTATCGCGCTCAGTTTCCGAGCTGAATTTCGGTTGAATCTCCTATGTTCAATGATTGTACGGAGCCAGTTACAGAAGAGTCGTTGCCGATGAGTGAATACGCCAGATTGATGTCTCTCAATTTAGCATATTCTCCAATGATAGACTCCTGGATTAGGCAGTTTTCGATATCAGCATTAGCGCCAACCGATACGTTAGGCCCGATTACTGAAAACTTGATTTTAGCTTCGGGGTGTATGCTTACCGGTGGAACAATAATGCAGTCTTGAAAATGAAGCGGCACTTCCGGATTCAAGCGTTTAAGCAATACAGCATTGGTTTCTAACACAATTTCCTTCTGCCCGCAATCAAACCACTGACGCACTTCAAAAGGCACCATTGGATTTCCGGCTTCAATCAAATGCATTAAGGCGTCGGTAAGCTGAAACTCTCCAAGAGATTTATGCTCCTGCTTGATTAGCATGTCTAAGGTCTCAAGCAATGCCGGAAGTTGCCGAATGTAGTACAATCCTGTGAGTGCAACGTTGCTTTTAGGAATCCGGGGTTTTTCAATCAACTTTTTAATAAACCCTGATGCCTTATCGATTTCTGCTACACCAAACAAAGCAGGGTTATCCACTTTTTTCACACCCAGCACACTATGGTGAGAAGAAACAAACTGACGATAGTCAATATCGATAACCGAATCACCCAGAATAATGAGTGCTTCTTTTTCGCCTTCCAAAGCATCAGAACAGAGCCAAAGTGCATGGCCGATGCCTTCGCTTTGGTGTTGTGCCACATAAGTGACTTTCAGTTCTGGATAATGCTGTTTAACGTAATCCCGGATTTTATCACCAAGATAACCCAGTACCAGCACGAACTCTTGAAAACCATCTGCTATGAGTTTGTCAATAATATGACCCAGAATGGCCTTTCCGGCCAAAGGGATTAACGCTTTGGGATGGGTAAAGGTGTGGGGTTTCAGCCGGGCTCCCTTGCCCGCTACCGGAATGACCACTTTCATGGCGGCAAGATACAGCCAAAAAACGGGGGAATATTGATTGATTACTGAGTGTTCGTCAACCTGAATTTTAGTAACGGTAAGTCTTGCTTGTTCAACAGCATTAATTCTGTGCCTTCCAACCGAAGCTTAACGGTTTTTTCTAATCCAAGCATAAAAGCGGATTCAATATGGCCTTCCATGCAGTCAAGTAGGGTGTTTTGGGCAATGCCAAATCGATAATTGCCGCTAACATCAAGGATTAAAGGGCATTGAAAACTGTTGCATCCACTAAAACCATACGCTACACTGTCCGCCATATTAAATTGAATGAACGGAAGTCTTCTTCCTTTTTTACCTTGATAGGCTTTCTGATTGATTTCAACTAACCACCACTGACGACCTGATTGCAAGTTGAACTCCTGAGCACGCTTTTGTTGAAGTGGTCTCAAAAGAGGACGATTTGCTGCTTTAGTTGGTATGCAGTTCATCGCTTCTAAAAAACAAAGCAAAGAAACTACAACACCTAACTTTAGTATCAGTTTGGTCATAGTCGCGAAACGAAATTCAGAGCGGGAAAGTATAAGGGTGAAATTAGAATCCGAATGAAGTGGATACCTTAATTCTGAATCGAGGAGCTCCTGGAACATCTAAATAGGAAAGCCTATGAAAGGCTTCGATTCGCATAACTTTGAATACGTTTTCGAACCCGTATGACACCTCCGCATACAGTTTATGATCGTTTAGGGTGTAAAATTTCGCCAGAGGGCGCCCTTCTCCATCGTCTTCCGGTAAATACCGAAGATTATCTTGCCTGAAACCGCCCCAGCAAATTGCCCCACCCGCAACGAGACGCAAATCCAGCTTTTTCAACAATGGAACGGCATTAATTAGCAACCCTTCAAAATGCTGAAATGCACGAAGTGTAATACTGCGATCCGATACCAATTCGAAGAAGTTCATCATGTTAAAGACATTCCTGAATCGCAAAAAGGTTTCATTGCCCGGTTGAACTTCTAACAAAGGATAAGGAAGTGGATTGAATACAGCACTTGCTGTCATCGAATATTCTCCCCAACCTAGTAGGCCCATTCTAAAATTCTTAGAGAGGTTGAAACTGACTTTTTGATAGTTAAAGTCAGAACCTAACACACCCTTCACGCCGAGGGTATAATTCAATCCATAGATTAGAGCGAAATTCCGGCGCACTACCCCGCGGTCGTTTCCATTAACTAAAAGCTCTTCTCCCGGAGCATAACGGAGGTCGAGAGCCAGTTCGGCGGTTCTCCATTGATTGTTAAGCCGTTTGCTGCGGGGGTTGGGGTTCTCTGGGTCATTATCCCGAATCCATTTGAATACAAAACCAGCCGGCTCATTGTTCTTAACGTTGATAGAGGCTTTGAAATTTAAGTTGCGGGCAATATCCGACTCAAACCATAGTCTTCCGACTCTGGAATAAGTCAAACGGTTCAGTGCCCCTAACTGGGCAGCGGCTGCAAATGCTTGTGAAGAAACTGATGCTACTCGGTTGTCGGCAAGAAAGCTTTGGTCAATTCCAATGCCTTCTACATCATACCGTAGATGAAGTCCCACACGAGTCCAGTTACGACGATTAATGAAATGTTCCGCTTGAAGTAGCCACTTCGCCCGGTTGTCTCTGAATCCATAAGCACCATAAGCGGATAATATCCAGCGTTTGCTGAAATAATGGTTGGTGCGCACTCCCATTCTTAATCGGACGCCTTCGGTTGTATTTCGTCCATAAACAAACAAGTAAGGGCCATAGTCTATCTTTCCCCTTCTGTAAAATCCGGTAAAGGCCAACTTCAGTACTTCTGCTAAGGCCTTAACACTGGGATACTCACAAACTCCGGTTACTACCCGATAAATCTCCTTCTCTGCTCCTCGCAAAGGTTGATGGCGGCGATTTTTCCACCACAATTCATTTCGATCCATAGCAAGTTCATCCACTTCCACCAACCGATCAAAAAAAGCATCCGGCTTAGGTTGATTGTAAACGAAGTCGCGTAAGCTGCAATCGAATTGTGCAGTAGCGCCGAAAAAAGCTTCGATGATATCACCGAAATCAATCCATAGCCTTACATGCGATGGAATCCAAGGGCCAAGTCCGGTAGGAATCAGTTCCTGTTCAACCCTGAGCTTGTCCACATAATTGATATTCGCACTTTCCAGCGTCTCGGCATTGATTTTTACTAAGGCAA
>CALSBM010000006.1:0-76281 GCA_943373175.1 Chitinophaga pinensis
ATAGCCATTCGTCCCGCTTATACGGCATTGGTGTAAGGTCAGTTGGCGAGAAAGTGCTGTTGGTTTCAACTTGCTTCAAATTCAATTTGATGATGAAGCGATTTCTATTGTTGATTTTGCCTGCAATGATTTTCTGTTGTTCGTCTCTGGCGCAACAGGGCAATGTCTGGATGGGCATGCGGTTTAAACCTGTTGTTGATTCGATACCTCCTGGCTTGGATACTTCAAAGGCAACCGGACTTTGGGTGTTGGAAGTGCTTGGCGGAACATCTGCCAACCTGAAACTTCTGCCAGGCGATAGGCTTCTTTCATTAAACAATCAGGCGTTGAAAAGTGCTGACCAATTGCGTCAGATCCTTGCAGGTTTTTCGATTGGCAAAGTGGCAAAAGCAGAGGTGATAAGAAAGGACAAACGTGTATTTCTTCAGGGAAATGCAGCCGGCAGACCGGCTGAAACCGGCCTTCGCTCCAGTTTAGAACGCAGCACAGCACCTTACGGAAATGGCCAACTTGGCGTCTTAATAAATCGTCCAAACGGCGTTTCCGGAAAAAAACCGGGACTTTTGTTCATCCCGGGGTACACGTGTACGAGCATAGAAAACCTCGATACTACCCATCCTTACCGCCGAATTATTCAGGGATTTATTGATGCCGGTTACATTGCCCTGCGCATTGAAAAGCCAGGCCTGGGCCGAAGCTCTGGAACTAAAGCATGCAGCGATTGCGATTTAAAAGAAGAGATTGAGGCTTTCCGTGTTGGACTAAATCGGCTTAAAAGCCTTCCAGATGTGGACTCTAACCGGCTGTTTATCTTCGGGCATTCTATGGGCGGAATTATTGCTCCCGCCATAGCTGCTAATGCCAAAGTTGCCGGATTAATGGTGTTCGGTACAACGTCGAAAAGTTGGTTTGAATATCAGTTGGAAATGAATCGCCTACAAACAATGCTTGCCAAGCCAGATCCTATGGAATTTGAGCATTACTGTAAAGAACAATCCGCTTTGGCTTACCGCTATTTCATTGGAAAAGAAGCGTTAAGCGATATGGCCCGTGACAAAAGAACCGACAGCTTATTGCGCTCAGGATGGGAATATGATGGCCAAGGCCGAATCTTCAGCAGAAATGCCGAATACTGGAGACAAATTCAGGATATGCCGTTGCTGGAGAATTGGAAAAACACCCATTCCTCTGTTTTAGTGATGTTCGGCGAATCCGATTTCCAAGCATTTTCGCTCGCTGACCATGAGCAAATTGCTTATACCGTAAACCATTTCCGTCCTGGAACAGCCAAGGTGGTGCGATTCAAGGAAACGGACCACTACTTTGCCCGCTCCGGAAGCATTCAACAAGCGTACGACATGTTCACTTCTAAGCAATACCAGCGTCTTTTCCAATTATTCAATCCTGAAGTAACTCAAGCAGGGGTTAGTTGGGCGAATGAACAACCCTCCTCAAAACCATAGTTCTTTCATGAAACACCTTTCTACCTTTTTCGGCGTGCTTGCTTTCCTAATTGGTTGCACCAACACCAGCGCTCAACAAACCGACAGCTTACCGGAACCTTGGGAAATTATGAAAACGGAGCAATACCCTGGAAAACAGGACGACATCTGTTTCGTGGATAGCCGCAATGGCTGGTACATCAATGGCCATGGCCGCATTTATCGGTCTCGCGATGGTGGCAACAGTTGGACAAAATCTTTCGAGAAACAAGGCACTTTCTTTCGCTGTGTCGCTTTCCTCGATACGCTTAACGGCTTTGCAGGAACAGTTGGAACAGACTACTTCCCCAACGTCACCGATACCATTCCACTTTACCGCACCCGCAATGGCGGAATTAGTTGGGAGCCTGTTGCTTATAACGGCCCTTACGTGAAGGGGTTATGTGCCATTGATGTGGTGAAAGAACCTTTTATCAATCACGGTCAGACTGGCTATCGCTACCACTTATTTGCCGTTGGCAGGGTGGGCAGTCCTGCAATGATGATGGTTTCTCACGACAATGGCGACCGATGGAACTCTTGGTCTATGGGCGACTACGGACAAATGCTGTTCGATATAAAAATGTTTAATCTGAAAGAAGGCATAGCCTGTTCGGGAACCAGTGGAAATGTCGCTGAATCGAAGGCGCTTGTGTTGAGAACTGCCAATGGTGGAAAAAGTTGGAAGAAGGCTTACGAAGGTAAACGCACTTTTGAGCTTACCTGGAAAGCATCGTTCCCCAGCAGGAATGTAGGTTATGTGACCATTCAGTCATACAATCAGGATTCTACCCAAAAAACGCAGCGCATTCTGAAGACTATCAATGGGGGAAAGAGTTGGAAGGAGTTAGTGCTAACAGAAAACTTCCGTGCTCGTTCGTTTGGCGTTGGCTTTATCAACAACAACCTTGGCTATGTAGGTACGATGGCCGGTGGATTTGAAACACAGAATGGTGGCCAAACTTGGAGGAAGGTGAAAATGGGAACAGCTTGTAATAAAATCCGGTTTTATAATTTCGATAATCAATTGCAAGGTTATGGCATTGGTGTTTCTGTGATTCGCTATCGGGGAGTTTTAGAAAAAGAAAAGTGGTAAAATCTACAAGAATTTGCGGTTAATTGGATGAAGGTTTCAACCTTGATTGGCTTTTCAATCAAGGTTGAAAATTCGTTATGCAACGTGGCTAATAGTCTGTTCCCTGAACCGGTTGAGCTTCAATTAAAGTGTTGAAAAACACTCCTAATACTAATCGATGTCGGGTTAAATTATCAAATGCCTCAAAGTATGGCAAGCGGTTTCAAGGATAAAATGGATTGGTTGAAGGGTGTTGAAAAATAACGCTGTAAACCCGATTCAACAAGCTGGCTTCAATAGTAAGCTAAATCGCATCCCTTCGGCATAAAAGTGTTTTCAGAAAACCAATCTCCCTCCTGTTGGGTAGAAACGAAATGGGTTAAAGATCTATTATAGTCCCTTCTTCCCACGGGTTCGGTTCTGCATTTTTTTGCGCATTTTTGCAGTAAACCAAAACAGGAATATTACTTATGGGATGTGGAAGCTGTGGAAGCGGAGGCTGTTCGCCTGCCGGCTGCGGAGACCAAGGCCATTGTAGTTCCGGAGGTTGCAACAGACTGAATGTATATGACTGGCTCTCGGGTATGACAATACCCGGTGAACAGCCGGCTTTCAATATTGTAGAGCTTCGTTTTAAGGGTACCCGAAAGGAGTTTTACCGTAATGAAGATGGGCTTGATTTGTTCAATAATGAGTACATTATTCTGGAGGCAGGAAACTCCGGCTACGATATTGGCCAGGTATCGGTGAAAGGCGAGCTGGTTCGCCTTCAACTCAAGAAAAAAGGAATTCATGAGGACGACGCAAGCTTCAAGCGTATCCTCCGTAAAGCAAGTCAAGAGGAACTCGACAAATACTTCGCGTTTAAAGAGAAAGAACCGGAAGTAATTTACAAAAGCCGCGAACTCATACAAGAGCAGAAACTAGATATGAAGCTCAGCGATGTGGAGTATCAGGCCGATGGTGGAAAAATTATTTTCTTTTACACTGCTGAAGACCGAGTTGATTTCCGAGAACTCATTAAAGTGCTTGCTGAAACATTCAAAACTCGGATCGAAATGCGGCAGATTGGAGCACGACAGGAAGCTGGCCGTATTGGCGGTATCGGCACTTGCGGACGCGAACTGTGCTGCTCTACTTGGCTGACAGACTTCAAGTCGGTGACAACTTCTGCGGCTCGTTACCAAAATCTATCTCTCAATCCCCTTAAGTTAGCAGGGCAATGTGGCCGTCTCAAGTGCTGCCTCAATTACGAACTCGATACTTACCTCGACGCGCTCAAGGATTTACCTACCGATTGTAAATACCTGATGATTCAAACCGGCAAGTTGGAATTAGTCAAGACCGACATCTTCCGCCGAATTTTGTATTTCAATCCTGTAAGTCCGGGCGACAATACCATGATTCCTTTGTCTCCAGAGCGAGTACGAGAAATCAAAGCCATGAACGATGCTGGTATCAATCCTGAAAAAGCCGAAGACGAGTACCTGTTGTTGGCATTAAGCGAAGAAGAGGAGGAAGAAGAAGAGCCTGAATTCGAAGCAGTTATTGAGGGTGACCTAAACCGTTTCGACAACAAGAAGAAAAAGAAGAAGAAGAAAAAACCGGGGGATAGCACTTCTTCGCCTTCGGGTGTGAAAGCCAATCCTCAGCTTACAGAAGTAAGCCGTCCAATAACACCTCCCGCTCAAACAACGAAAGATTCTCGTCAGAGCCAGGGTTCACCTCCCCCAAGAAGACAGGAAGACAGCAGGAATCAAGAACGCCGAGATGCTGGCCAACGACCACCTTTTGGTGAACGTAAGGATGGACTAAAGTCTCCACAGCCACCACAAAGCGATCGAAAAGAAGGTTTCAAGCCTCAACAACCGCAAGATCGCCGAGATGAGCAGCGCGGTCAGCAACAAGGAGAGCGCAGAGAAGGAAGCAAGCCGCCTCAACAACCGCAAGGCGAACGAAAAGAAGGCTTCAAACCTCAGCAACCACAAGATCGAAGAAATGAGCAGCGCGGTCGGCAACAAGGAGAGCGCAGAGAAGGAAATAAGCCGCCTCAACAGCCACAAGGCGAGCGAAAAGAAGGTTTCAAGCCTCGGCAAGAGCCACCACGAAATTCTGGAAGTTCCTCCCCTTCGACTCCCGAAAATGGACAGCAGAATGCCGACAAAGGCAATGCTAATCGACACCTCCGCGATAATCGCAGAGACCAAAAGCCACGGGATGATAAAGATTCCAATGCGTCGTAGATTAAGTAGTATTTATGTTGGGATAGTTTTCTGTTGCCTCCTTTTAGAAGGGTGCAACAGAAATCCCCTGCAGCTTGCTCAGGTTTTTGACAGCACAGAGGATGGTTCCTGGAGCTGGAATCAGGCTATCAGCCAGACATTTGAAGTCAAAGAAGCGGGCGCGAAGGCTAAAGTAACCTTGCAAATTCGTCATGGAAACCGCTATGCGTATGAAAACCTCTATGTTTTATTGAAGTTGAAACAACCAGACGGAAAGGTGCTATCCCTGCGAGCGAGCCTTCAATTGGCGGACGATAATGGTCAATGGTTGGGTAAAAGCGTAGGCGGCACTTTCGCTTACCGAACTACCTTAAACCCGGTATGGGTTTTCCAAAAGCCCGGCACTTACTCTTTGAGCTTAGACCAAAACATGCGGGATAACCCCTTGTTAGGCGTTGAAGATGCCGGCTTTGAGGTTGTTCTAGTGAAATAAAAAAACGAAATGCTGGAAAATCAAGCAATGTGGTTTTCGATTAACGTACATCGCAAACTCCTGGGAGCAAAAGGGAGTTTTTTCCTTCAAACTTGCGAAGATATCAATGTTATTAAAGGACAAGAAGGTTATTAAAACGTTTCTCTTTAGGAATAGCTACCATCCAACACAAGTTTGTTTTTCATCCTTTTCAACTCTTTGTTTTCATGGCAACGCTTTATGCACTTACTATCACAAAGTGCATAAAGCCCTGTTAGGAAAGTTAATATTCATTTCCGCAATTGTTCCAAAACTCGTGTTTCATTTTCCGAAACAGAATTCATGTTACCAATCGCTTCTTCTTTCTTCTATGTTAATTCTCTTAGTCTATGGCAACTTCTTTCAATTCTTTAACTGAACTTTTTGCGATAGTAGAAGCGCGATTTTTGAAGTATCCGAATCGCCACCTCGGGTTAACTTGGATTAGCGTGAAAGCACTACTGGACAAACAACCCAATTTACTATCATGCTTACTCCAGATGGAGCAAACCGGTGGGATGCCAGATGTGTTCCTACTTCCCAACCACCCCGGATATGCCTGTTGGATCGACAGTTCGCCGGAAAGCCCCAGTGGTCGTCGAAGTTTATGTTATGACCAAGAGGCTCGCCTTAAAAGAAAAGAGTTCACACCTGAAGGAAGTGCAGTTGAAATGGCTACTGATATGGGTGTGCGATTACTGGATGAATCAGAATACTTGGCATTGCAGCACTATGAAGCGTTCGATCAGAAAACATCCTCTTGGTTGCATACACCAGCAGAATTACGCTCGAAAGGAGGCGCACTATTTGGCGATTTACGTTATAATAGAACGTTTATTTATCACAACGGCGTTCAATCCTACTATGCCTCCAGAGGATTTCGCGGCATTTTGCTCATGAAACTGGATTCATAGAAACTAACAAAAGATAATCGAGTAATTCACGAACTTGCTGATTTTGTGACACACAAAACCAAACCTGTGGCAAAGGTAAAAAAGTATTAATAAAACGAATATGCACTATCGTAAAAAGCTATTCAATGGCAACGTTCCTAGCTTTTTTTCATGGCACTTTTCCCGCTGATTCATACGTTGATTTGTGCTGATCTGCGTTGGAAACTACCCTAACAACCATCTTGAAATTTGCGTCAATCCGCGGGAAACTTGTCAATCTAAAGGGCTTATACGATTGTGGATATTCATTTACTTAAACGCGGTTTGGTAAGCGTGGCAGTACCGTGCTTCGCAAATACTTTTGAGGTTAATCAACCATTGATTTTTCGCATAGTTTTTCTCGGTTTTAAGGCCAACTTATCCTAATTGTAGGACAGCAGTAATTGTATCACTTCGATTACGCTGCCCTCTACCCTTTTCACGACAAGATTATCCCTTACCTTTGGGGCATTGAAAACCCTCGATGAAATCAAGGCTCCGGTAGCGGCAGAAATGGAGGCTTTTGAGCACCACTTCCGTGAGTCAATGCGTTCACGAGTAGCCCTGCTCGATAAGATTACCCATTATATTGTTAAACGTAAAGGCAAACAGATTCGGCCCATGTTCGTTTTTCTGTGTGCTAAAGCCTGTGGGAACTTCACCGAAGCCACTCATAATGGCGCTGCGCTGGTTGAACTGCTGCATACCGCTACTCTTGTTCACGATGATGTGGTCGATGACGCTTGGCAAAGACGAGGCTTCTTCTCTATCAATGCTCTGTGGAAAAACAAAATTGCAGTTCTTGTAGGAGATTATCTATTGTCGCGAGGGCTTTTACTATCGCTCGACCAAAAACAGTATCGCCTGCTTCAACTCGTTAGTGATGCAGTTCGTAAAATGAGCGAAGGAGAGCTGTTGCAAATTGAAAAAGCCCGCCGCCTCGACATCACCGAAGAGGTTTATTTCGAAATCATTCGCAATAAAACAGCTAGTTTGATTGCTTCCTGTTGCGCGGTTGGAGCAGCCTCTTCTGGTGCTGATGAAGATAGAATAGAGATTATGCGAGCTTTTGGAGAAAACGTTGGCATTGCATTTCAAATCAAAGACGATTTGCTAGACTTTGGCGACTCTGATACCGGAAAAGCAAAAGGGGGTGATATTAAGGAACGCAAACTTACCTTGCCCCTGATTTATGCGCTGCAGAATGCATCTTCATCGGAACGAAGACAGGTTAAATCCCTCATTCGCTCCGGTTCCGATAAGCCTGCAGTAGTGGAAGAAGTTATTCGGTATATCTACCAAAGTGGAGGCATTTCCTACGCCCGAAAAGCTATGGAACTACGTGTTACAGAAGCCTTAGCCTTACTCGATCAACTTCCTGCATCGGATAGCCGCGAGTCTCTGCGTGCGTTAGTGCATTTTACCATCAACCGTACAGCCTAATAACAGATTAAATGGCGTCGTTGCTGATGTGTTACCGGCTCCGTCTGCTGACTGTCCTAATGCTGCTGGCTGCTTCTTGCAATAGACAACCTGTTTCACCCCCAACAACATCTCCTCGGCAGCCGCCGGTTATCAACCAAAAACAACGGTGGATAACCGATTCCCTCCCGATGTCGGATTTGAAAAGCTTAAGGAAGTATTTCCGCAAACAGGCATTAGCTTCCGACTGGTACTCTGCAACAATGCGTTGTCTTGAAACAGCTCATTATCAAGTTCCGGAGTCCGAAAAAGGAATATTAGTTGAATTTCGACTTCCCGGTACCGATAGTTTAGCTCAATTAGAATGGCATCCAAATCCTTTTCACATACTTAAATGGCAGTTTCAACCCGGACCACCGGCGTTCACCCTCCACCGATTTCCAATGCGGATAATCCCTCGCTTGGTAGGAGGTAAAGTAGTTGAAGGCAGCTTGCTTCAAACGCTGGTAGGCCTCAGTCTTCCTCGCGATATGGTTCGCAAACTCTGCGATGCCTTCGATTGGTCAGTCGATTTTTTTGAACTTGAGCCTGAAGATGAGGTGCGTGTCCATGCCTTTGAGCGTCTTGCAGGAGATAGCACGATTGGCATTGATCGGCTCGACGGCGCGGTGATAGTTCAGGGCAAAGAGAAACACTATGCTTTTGCATGGCACTATCATGGACAATTGCACTATCTTAACGAAAAGGGAGAGTTTTTACGAAGAAGGTTTCTGCGTTCTCCATTAGACTACGCTGAAATTTCTTCCGGCTTTAGCTACAGCCGCTTTCACCCCATCATGCATCGCTTTCAGCCACACCTCGGCATCGACTATGTAGCACCTGTCGGTTCACCTGTACGTGCTGTTGCCGATGGTCGGGTTAAAGAATCTGGATTTAAAGGAGGGAACGGTTTGTATGTGAAGTTAGAACATGGGGAGCATGAAACGGGGTATTTGCATCTTAAGGCATTGGGCGAAGGCATAAACCCCGGTATGTACGTGCGGCAGGGGCAAGTTATCGGCTACTTAGGGAGTTCTGGATTATCCACTGGCCCTCACCTATGTTTCCGTTATTGGAGAAATGGCAGTCCTGCCAACCCTGATCTTATCTCTTTCAATGCCGGACCTGCACTTAAGCTTCCCGAACCGGAACTTAGCCGCTACCTTGAAACCATTGTTACACTTCGAAATCGTCTCGACGAGTTCCAGCCTGTTCCTGTGAACATTGACCCCATTGGGTTCTAACGATTATCTCCAACCAAGCCATTGTTGCCTGTGCAGATTATTGCTGAATGGCTCAACACCTGGCCAGCTTTAGGTTCACCTTTTAATCTGCATTAATTGAATTGTACGAATAGTGCATAGAAACCTCCTTTTTATGCTGATTAACCATTCCTTAGCTTATTGACTATTCCAGCCTCTTGGACTTATTTAACATCTTGTCTCCTTTTTGCAAAAATCCTATATTGTGTCCATAATCTCCATAAAGCTGATTAAACGCTGGGTCTATTTCAAAAAATGTTATTATTTATAGTTTGCCTTACCGGAAGACATGCGCTTTCCATTGCCGATAGAATTAGATCAAGGGTTCAGTCCAGCAAAACTGATATTCGATTAAACCCAAAGGATTGCCATGCAGAAATCATTTTCGGTGATGGCCCTCCTCAATCGAATCAAATAAAGAGAAAAGTACGATTTCTGCAAAAAAACGACCTTCCTCTTGTAAGTGAGGATTGTAGAATCTGGCCGGAAGAGCCTTCGATTGCCGATCAGCTTATCCTTTCCTGCATCGAGTCCATGTGTTTTGAGCATTTATGGAAAACTTCGGAAGAAGCGCGATTGAAAAGTGAAGAACGCTTTAGAACCACAATAATCAACAATTCGGATATTCTTACCTTGCTCGACCCTTCAGGAAAAGTACTCTACCACAGCGCATCCATCAATCAGAAAATGGGGTATGTGGAAAACGAGCTGGAAGGAAAAAGCCTTTTTGAGGTTATTCACCCGGAAGATTTTCCCCGGATTATGGTCGAATTTGAGAATGCCTTGCACTTTGAGGGAATCAGCAAGAAAGTTGAATTCCGGTTTCGAAATAAAAATGGCGAATATTTATTTATTGAAGCAGTTGGAAACAACCAACTCAATAATCCATTAATGAGGGCTTTTGTCGTGCACTCCCACGATATTTCCGAAAGAAAGCGAGAAGAAGAAGAAAAAAACAAGCTCATCCGTGAGCTTGCCCGCCAAAACAACGACCTCAGAAACTTTGCATACATCACTTCGCACAATCTTAAAACGCCCTTCTCCAACTTTCAGTCAATTCTACCTTTTCTTCAACCCAACATACCGATACATCCTGAACTGCTCACTGGGTTAATCCATGCTTCTAATCAATTAGAAAGCACATTCGACGACTTGCTGCGCATTTTACTTGTTCGGGAAGGGCCTTCCATTCAAATTGAATCCGTGCAACTTGAACCTCTGCTAAGCTTTGTCCTGAAAAGGCTAAGTCCAGAAGTTCGGGAAGCGGATGCACAGATTCGTTTAGACATCCCTCCGGGGGCTAAAGTCCCCTTCTATGAGCCTTACCTAAGAGAAATATTAGAACAGTTAATCAGAAATGCCCTCATCTTCCGGCATCCCGGTAGAGTTGCAGAAGTGAAAATAAGCTTGAGGAAAGAAAAGGAAGAGTGGCACCTCCAGATTGCTGATAATGGGCTTGGGTTCGATTATGAAAAAGTAAAAGAGCGGGTCTTTGGATTTTATCAACGGTTTCATCGTTCCTCTAACGGAAAAGGCCTTGGGCTGTTTTTGTCACAAACTCACGCTTTAGCTTGTTTTTCCACTTTAGAATGCATTAGTAGAGAAGGCGTCGGCAGTATTTTCACCCTAAAAATCCCTGAGTTAGTCCAATAACAAACTGGGAGTACCCAAAAACGCCCCGAAAGATTAATCTCCGAGGCGTATAAAGGTTTATTATATGTTAATCGAAACTAAAGCACCAACTGTACGCCAATAGACCAAGGCGTAACTTGTAAACCCGGCGAATTAAAAAGAGGAACTAAGCTGTACATCATGCTAACTCCTATTTTGTTGATGCCCAAACGGGCATGCAAGGCTGCTCTGAAAGTATTGACATTTTTTAAATCTGCACTTCCTTTCACTTTTACTGTTTCACCACTTTCAAAAACCGTCTTTTTCATCGCATCAAGGTTGAGGTTCAATGTTGCCCCAATTGCCGCCTTGAATACAGTTTTCCGTTTGCCTACCTTTTTTGATGTATAGCGAAACTCTATTGGAATATCTAAGGTGGTAATCACCAGCTTGTTTTTAGCAATTGTAGTGTCAAGATCACCCTTAGAAAACGCTGTTGCAACATCATTCGAGCTTCCCCACCACGAATAGTCTTGAAAATAGTTTCGAGACGAAAGTCCGATGCCTTCTGAAATAGAAAAATTGGACTTTCCCAATCGCTGATTGAAGTAAAATGCCAGAGAAATACCACCAGAACGATACGACAGGTTCATATTAGCAGGAGCATCTGCCAACATGTCCAAGTTGTATCCAAATGTGAAGACATCGAGACTCGACTTCTTTTTACTCAGGTTATAGGATTTAATCGCATCATCTGCTGTAGGCCCCTGAGCCAGAGAAGAGTAGGAAAAACTGGCCAGACAAACCAGCACAAAAAGTAAACGACGCATAAGCATTATTTTCGCGGTTCAAGTTACGCATCTTTGAACAGTGAAATCGCATTGGTATTGCAGGAGCTTCATCATAATCCTTCATTTATATCTGGGTTCTGCGGCAGGTATTAGCGCTCAACGTCTTCCGGTATTTGTGCACCTAACGGGCGACACGCTTCGAATAAAAGAAGGCGACAGAATGCAAATCCGTTTTTCCGGAATAAAAGGATTTCCTGTAACAGCTGATGGTCCTGTTGCGGGAATTACAGATTCTACGCTCTGGTTAGGCGACCCATTTCCTTTTCTTAGAGCTGAACCAGTTTTCTTAGACCGTTTTGGGTTTGTTTCTGCTCCAATTCCGATAAATCAGATTACCGGTTTCAGAAAAATCACTAAAGGCAAACAGTGGGCGCATCTGGGAATCCAAGCTGCAATGGCAGGAAGCAGTCTTTACCTGATATTCAGCCAAAGCCCTGCTTCTACTGCATTGCGCGAGAACCCGTGGGCCAGCGTGGGAGTTTCTTTAGGCACCGCCCTCTTGAGCGTTGGCATAAAAAGACTGTTTTTCCCACGAAAAGTACCGGCCAACATAAAGTCCGGTGAGTACCGGATTGTTCCGTAAGTCTCCGCTTTCGGCTATTGGCCTGAATGGACTCCTACCAGATTGCCTTCTGTGTCACGGAAAAACGCCATATATCCTGTTTCCTCATCAATAAACGTTTTAGTCATAGCAATTTCTCCTCCGGCATTTTCAATCCGATCCAATACTACTTGCAAGTCAGGGTTTCCATTAAGATAAATCAGACTTCCTCGATCCGAAGGGTAATGGTATTCGCTTTTTACTAAAGCGCCTCCGCTTTTAGGACTCTGCGATGGGAACATCACCATCGTCATACCCATCATCTCCAAGGGCTGCATGGTGATGTCAAAAACAGTTTCGTAGAAGGCACGAGCACGGTCAATATCCGTTATCGGAATTTCAAACCAGTTGAGCGCGTTGGTGTTTTCATTTAACTTTTCCATGGTGTTGTTTTGATAAATAAAAATAGAAATAGCCCAACTTTTCCTCGAATGCACTCGATGAATTAATGAAATGAAAACATATCAGATAGGCAAATCACTATGTGCCACAAAAAGTGCAATAATCACCCTCTCCGTCTGCTGGAGGCAACATATAGGAATCGTAACCTTCTTGTTGCTTATAGGGCGATTGCAATAATTCCTGAAGCATCATAAAGCGCGACCACTCGTTGCGTTCCGAAGCATCGGCCAATGCTTCTTCCACCCGCTCATTTCTTGGAATGTACACGGGATTTGCCTTTTTCATACGTGTTTGTGTTTCTACAAGGCTATTTTCATTTGAACCACGCCTTTCTTTCCATAGTACTTTCCATTGTTGAAATGCATCCGACGCGGGTTGTTCTGGAACCCTAACACCAGTTAACATCAGGAAGGTATTGGTATAATCCCGGCCTTCTCGCTCCATCAACGCCAATAAATCGTCAACCATTGCCACATCCGCAGCCTCTTTTCCCGGAAGACCTAGCTTTATCCGCATCATATCAATCCAAGCCGCTTCATACATTTTAGGGAGTGCATTTACCTCCGCTTGAGCCAGCTCAATCGCTTGGGGTTTATCTGAATCCAACATGGGCAGCAACGCGGATGCTAAACATGCCAGATTCCACTGCATGATGTAGGGCTGATTGCCGAAAGCATACCGTCCTTGTGTGTCGATAGAACTGAAAACCGTTCCTGGAGAGTATGCATTCATAAAAGCACAAGGGCCATAGTCGAGGGAGATGCCCGCCAGGCTCATGTTATCGGTGTTCATAACTCCATGGATAAAGCCAACCCGCATCCAATGCACCATAAGCGTCACCTGCTTTTCTATCACTTTTCTCAGAAGCTCTAAAGCAGGATTTTCTGCATTCAGCAATTCTGAATAATGCCGTTTGATGGTATAATCCACCACCTTTTTCAATTCCTCGACTCCAAGTAAATGTCCGGCATACTCCAATGTGCCTACCCGAAGATGACTTTCAGCCACTCTTCCTAACACCGCACCAGGAAGCAACTGTTCCCTTCTCACTGCCTCACCGGTTGCTACCACCGACAAACTTCTGCTTCCCGGAATTCCGAGGGCATGGATTGCTTCCGAAATCAAGTATTCCCTCAACATCGCACTCAAAGTGGCTTTGCCGTCGCCACGCCTGGACCATGCAGTAGGCCCTGAGCCTTTGAGTTGCAAATCCGCCAGTTTTCCTTGCGGGAGTTGCACTTCGCCAAGCAACAACGCTCTTCCATCACCAAGCTTATTGAACTGACCAAATTGGTGTCCGGCATACGCTTGAGAAATAGGGTTACTTCCGGGTAGAAGTTGTTGGCCGGATAACACCGAAGCCCAAGCATCTGAAGACCATGAAGAACCTGCTTGAAGCATGCCGAGTTCCAGAGCAAGCGGCTCGTTAAACAACAATAACCTCGGTGATCGGAATGAAGAGGCACGTTCTTCGGTAAAAAACGCCTTTCCCAGCGAGTGGTAATCTTGTTGAAGTTCAAATCCTGGCTTCAACCCCAGCGCGTGAATATCTAAATCTCTCATCAAACCGTTGCAATAAGTACCTCATTAAACCTTAAGCAAAGGAAAATGTTCCCAATTGCCCCAATCGCTGGAGAAGGTGAGCAGGGGGATAACATTTGGGATGCTCTGTTTGACAGTGTGGAGGTGCAATTTGGGGCGGTTATCAATCGATTATAAACACCGCTTTGAAATTTCCATAAATCCTAGCTCCACACATGAATCGATTCATTTCGGGAAAACAGAGAAGGCCAATTCGATTGTAGCGTTCATAATCTACAAGGATAACTGATAAGGCCACGCGAGGAAACCGTATCGCTTTAGTTGAATTGCGTGGCGGATTTATATACTCTGTGTATGTTATGAGCGAAGTTTAACACGATGGTATAGTTCAATAAAAAATAGCCATGGGTAAAAAGCCTGCGTGAGGGACCCGTGGGCGTGCGAAGCACGGTACAGCCGGGAAGTGAGGTAAAAGGGTTTCGCTAAAGTTGAATTCCCGGCTGTACGGAACCCCAAAGGAGGCCCGACCCCGGCCAACTAACAAGCAATGAGTTATTCTTGTATAGCAGGCCGGGGGCACGCCCAAAAAAAATCTATTATTGCTTAGCTACTTTAAGCTGATAAAGTGCCGCGTTCGTTTGAAGTCGCAACATATAAACACCGTTGGTCCAGTTACGGGTTTCTAAGCGATGATTAAGGTTTCCGTTGAGGATAACGCGTTCAACAAGGCGACCATCAAGACTAAACACTTCAAGAGTTCCGGCTTCTGGCAACTCTAATTGTAGGCTTTCGGAGAAAGGCACCGGCCAAGCTTGAAGGTTTTGCCCTCCGAGGTTTTGACTGGCAACGGTGGTGATTTGTACTGGGAGCGATTGAGATTTACACCCTACCGAATCGGTAATTTCAGCGAGATAAGTGCCGTTTTGTGTTGCGACATATTGCTGTTGGGTAGCTCCCTGAATTGGTGCTCCGTTTCTATACCATTGGTTTCCTGTTGCATAGCTGGAAGTAAGTGTGAACCAGTTGGAAACCGTAACTATTGGAGCAGGTGGAAGCTGGATGCTAAAAGGAACACTTACATCCCAATTAGCCGAAACAAGGTTGACGGGTTGGGAGTTACCGGAAACATCGTAGGTGGTAGTTCCGGAATTCTCATTAAATCGCCAGTAACCGCCGAGTCCTTGAACTGAAAGACTATCGAGCTCGCGGGACATGTTCGCGGTGATTTCGCTACCGTCGAGCGCTCGAGTCCAGATACGGACTTCGTCGATAAGTCCGTTGAAATAACGCCGAGCAGATTGGGAAGGGTCAGCCAATCTGCCGATGCTCATGGGATAAGCGTTTGGGCTGTTGGCAATGGTTCCGGCAAAAGCCGAAGCGGCAACCTGAACTCCATTGAGGTATAATTTGAGGCTGTCGCCATTGAAAGTAGCGGCCACATGTTGCCAAACGCCGAGGCTCAATACATTGGTACCAGTCAATACTTCTCTCCAATTGCCGGTTGTGGCTCCAGTGGTGGTTCCTGCTATGTTGAACGACAATATACCGTTTCCGCCACAACGTAAAACAAAGCCTTGTTGGCCACCTGCACTCCAACCATGGTTGCAAACAATGGAACCATTGTCTTTGGTAGTTGCAAATGCGGCAGGTCGAATCCAAGCTTCAACCGTAATGGCATTAGAGGGATTACAATTAGCTTCTGACGTAAGCTCTGCATATCCATTAGTTCCGTTAACGGACAAAGAACTTGTATTTGGTCTGCAAGGTTGGGCTTGTACAAGAGTGGCAATGCCCAATAGGACCGCAATGGCAAGTAGATGTTTCCTCATATTCTGAATGTTGCAGGAATTTAAGAAGGAATTTTGACACCAGCATCTAAATGGCTTCACATTGACAAAGATTAAGGTTAACATTAAAAACAAAACGAGCCAGTTTAATGGGTAATAAACGAAGCAGGATGTGTTTTAGAGCTCTTGCGGTTAGTACGCAAAAAGGCCCTCCGAAGAGGGCCTTTTCTGTTTCAATATCGAAGTATGAATTAGCGATTTACTGAGAGTTTCTCAACACTGCGGTGAGTACCTACATTCAGTTCTACGGTGTAAATACCGTTGCGTAGGTTGTCGGTGCTAATGGTGAGCGTTTGAGCGCCAGCCATTCTCTTGCCTTCAGCCTGACGATATACTTCACGTCCGGCGATGTCGCGGATAACCACGTTTACATCAGCAGCAGTGTTAGACTCGAAAGTAAGGTTTACTTCACCCGAAGTTGGGTTAGGATACATCGAGCGGATGAGGCTCAGTTCTTTAGAAGCAGTTCCAGTAGTAAAGTGTGCCGCAAGTCCATAGCTGTTACCGTTGGTGAACCAACGAGCAGCACGATTAGCACCATCTGCTGGAAGGAAGATGATTGACGTGTGAAAAGGCTGAGTTACAGTCTGGTCGTCCAGAAGGCCAAGACGAGCTGCACCTGCGTTAGAAAACATTTCAGCACAAATCCAGTAAGCCTTGTTACCAGCAAGAAGCTTAGCTGAAGTCTGATTAGTTCCTAGAAGTGTTATATCCGGAATTGAAATACGAAGTGTACGGCTTAAAGAGTCAGCAGCAGTCAAAGTATAGTTATCAGCAGTAAGAATTACCGGGAATGCTTGTGGGTTAGTAAGAATTGGAATTCCACCAGAAGTGTCAACTGTAAGTATTCCTGTTGTATCTCGAATTGTCACCACGATGTCACCGCCAGGGCGAGTGGCTGTAGCCAAACGAACTCCAATATCCGTGATTCTCACCGCATTTGCGAGAGACATCATAGTACATCCGATACATCCATCAGCCGCATTGGTAAACGAACCAGTACCATTGGTAGCAAAAGAGGCACTACGGGTAATCAGGTTATTGTAAGGAGGGAAATAAGCAGCACTGAAGATATCAGTCGAACGTACATAATTGATAGCAGATACATTATCTGCAGGGCTTGCATCGGTTGAGTCAGAAGAAGCGGTAAACTCAATTTGGTAAACACCAGTATCAGCTGAAGCTGGAAGTGTCCACGGATTGTTCTGCATAAATACCTGACGAGTTGCTGCAGCTACACCAGTTGGAGCGTTAAAAATTGAAGGAGTGCTGGTATTCGTATAGACTGAGCTGCCCAGTTTCTTGACATTTACATTAACCTTCGCATTGGGTTGATTGTTGGAACCACGGTTTGCAATGGTAGCCACGAAAGTAGTTGGGATATGCTGGTTTTGACTGTTGCTAATCTTTGGAACAACCGCGTAAAAAGGGTTTCCAGCAATTACTGTATCAAGTGGGCCTTGAATAACCTCTGCCAAATCGAGACTAATGTCGTTCGATGGACGAGCAGAAACTACGATATCGTCAATCATCCAAAAGTAGTAGCCAAGACCGTTTGCTCCAGCGAGAGCATTACGGGCATCAAACAACCACTGAAGTTTAACGGTAGCAGTACCAGCCTGAAAGTCGATATTACGTACCTGATTGTTAGGGGAAGCCGCATTTACTGCCAAAGCACTATAAATGTTTATAGTATCTGGCCAAGTGGTACCACCATCACGGCTAATACAGAATGCGAAAGTAGCAGCAAACTTACGAGCGAATGTGTTGAAAGAAACACGTCCGAACGGCACGTTAGCCATGTTAATGTTCGGAGTAATCAAACGGGAAGCGTGCGGAGTTGCAGCAGTGCCTTGCCCCATAGTTTGCGCGTTTCCGTTATTGTCTCTCCAATCGGAGTCAAAAATAACGAAACCGTTGGCGCGGGTAGGCGACTGGACTGGCCCCTGAGTACCTGCAAAAGCACCGCGTGATCCGGTGTTAATGTTAGGAGTAGTGTTAGCTCCACGGTATTCCCAAAGTGCATTGGGTTTTCCAGCTGTATCCAGAGACTGATTAGTCCAGTTAGCAGGGATACCATTTGCGAAATCCTCACTCCATATATTCTGGCCGCTGTTAACGCGAGCTTGTGGAGTAGGCAGTGACATTGGTGCTTCGCCCACAGTGTGGCTAAGCGGCGCCTCATTGGCGGTGCGGTTATAGACCACTTTGTTTTGAGCAAAAGCGGTACCCGCAGCCATGGCGAGAGAGAAGAGTAAGAGTTTTCTCATAGGTGGTTTGGGTGAATGTTAGTCTATCAAAAATAGAGAAATTCGTTTATCAAGTCTTTTTTTTAACGAAATAGATTAATTCTAATCGTTAAATGAAGCCTGAATTAACTATTCTGCTGTTCGTAAGCTTCCATAGGCGGACAAGAACACACTACATTTCGGTCGCCATAGGTGTTGTTTACCCTGCCAACTGATGGCCAGAATTTGTATCCTTTTAGCCATACCGCTGGATAAGCCGCTTGTTCACGGGTATAGGGATAACTCCACTGGTCTGACATTACTACTCTTGAGGTGTGAGGCGCATTCTTAAGAACATTATTCAGCTTATCTGCTTTTCCTTCTTCAATTGCGCGAATCTCTTCTCGAATGGTAAGCAAGGCATCAACAAAGCGATCCATTTCTGCTTTTGGCTCGCTTTCCGTTGGCTCAATCATCATGGTACCCGGAACTGGAAACGACATCGTAGGAGCGTGAAAGCCAAAATCCATCAATCGCTTGGCAACGTCTTCCACTTCTATTCCAGCACTCATTTTAAACCCTCTGAAATCTAAAATCATCTCATGAGCAACTCTTCCATTGATGTTGGTATATAAAACAGGAAATGCTTGTTCTAATCTAGATTTCATGTAATTGGCATTCAGAATTGCATAGCGGGTGGCGTTGCTTAATCCTTCTTCACCCATCAACCTGATATAGACGTAGGATATCAACAAAATGCTGGCACTTCCCCAAGGGGCGGCAGAAATTGCGGACATCGCGTGAGAGCCACCTGTCTTAATCAATGGGTGTCCGGGTAAAAACGGCGTCAAATGTTCTCTTACGCAAATAGGCCCCATGCCGGGACCTCCGCCGCCATGAGGAATACAAAAGGTTTTATGCAGGTTCAGGTGACAAACATCTGCTCCTATCATGCCGGGAGCAGTTAGCCCTACTTGAGCATTCATGTTAGCCCCGTCCATATATACTTGGCCGCCTTTGTTATGAATATAATTACAAATCTCGATAATGGATTCTTCGAACACGCCATGGGTCGAAGGATAAGTAACCATAAGCACTGCCAAATTTTCGGCATACTGATCGGCTTTTGCCTTTAGGTCTGCAACGTCAATATTGCCTAACTCATCGCACTTCACAACTACCACCTTCATTCCGGCCATTACAGCACTGGCAGGATTTGTTCCGTGTGCAGACGACGGAATTAATGCGATATCTCGATGCTCTTGTCCTAATGATTTAAAGAACTCACGGATTACCATCAGTCCGGCATATTCGCCTTGTGCACCGGCGTTAGGCTGAAGTGAAACCCCTTCGAAGCAGGTAATGGCTTTAAGGTATTCGCTGAGCTCATTGAAAATCTGGGTGTATCCTTTTACTTGCTCTAAGGGAGCAAAGGGGTGGATGCCACCAAACTCTGGCCAAGTAACCGGAATCATTTCGGTTGTAGCGTTCAGTTTCATGGTGCAAGATCCCAGTGGAATCATGCTGTGAGTGAGGGATAAATCCTTGGACTCAAGCTTCTTTATGTAGCGAAGCATTTCATGCTCACTGTGGTAACTGTTGAAAACAGGGTGTGTCAACCAAGGCGACTGACGCTCTAAATCACCAAAGCCGTCATTCAACGCATCTAAATTGATTTGGTGAGGATTTACATGCTTCCCACTTACTGAACCAAAAAGATCACAAAGGTTTTGGAGGTCTTCTTCATCGAACTTCTCATCGAGTGAAATTCCTACTTGTCCAGAGTAAAAGTAATTGAGGTTTATGCCTTTCTCTTCTGCAAGAATTCTTAGTTGCTGTATGTCAGCATCTGACATTTCTATTGCCAGTGTATCAAAGTAGTGCGCGTTTTTCTGCACAAAACCCATCTGTTTTAGGGCTGCTTCCAGCCAAACGGCATAGCCATGTATGCGAGTGGCAATCGCTTTCAAACCGGAAGGGCCATGATAAACCGCGTACATGCTTGCCATGATTGCAAGCAAAACCTGGGCAGTACAAATGTTGGAAGTTGCTTTGTCTCTTTTGATATGCTGTTCCCTAGTTTGAAGGGTCATTCTTAACGCTATATTCTGTTGAGCGTCGATAGAAACTCCGATTAGGCGACCAGGCATGTGACGTTTGTACGCATCGCGAGTTGCAAAGAACGAGGCATGAGGTCCGCCATAACCCATCGGAACCCCAAAACGTTGTGTCACACCAACAACCACATCTGCACCCCAATGTCCAGGTGCTTCGAGGCGTGTGAGCGACATTAAGTCGGCACAAACAGCTACTTTAACTCCCGCTTCTTGCGCTTTAGCCATCCATGGACGAATATCAGATACAATGCCATGAGAATCTGGATATTGAATAAGTGCGCCAAAGTATTGCTGATTGGGAGCAAATGCTTCCGGTTGTCCGGTTTCGATAGTGATTCCCAAAGGCTCAGCGCGTGTTTGCAAAAGAGCTAGTGTCTGAGGAAAAACACTATGGCTAACCCAAAAATGATTGCCTTGATGTTTTTCTTTAAGACTGAATAGCATGAACATGGCTTCGGCTGCGGCAGTTGCTTCATCTAACAAGGAAGCATTAGCGATTTCCATCCCAGTCAAATCAATAACCAAGGTCTGGAAGTTCAGCAACGCTTCTAATCGTCCTTGAGATATTTCAGCCTGATATGGGGTGTACTGAGTGTACCAACCCGGATTTTCTAACACGTTTCTTTGAATAACACCCGGAACAATGGTATCGTAATACCCCATACCGATATAAGACCGGAAAACTTTATTCTGAGAGGCAATCAAGCCCAGTTCACGTACCATGTGAAACTCACTGATGGGCTGCGGAAGTTGGAGCGGGCTTTTCAGCCTAATATTACTGGGGATAGTCTCAAAAATGAGCTGTTCCAAATCGCGGATGCCTGTTGCCTCTAACATCAGACGGGTGTCGGAATCAGTGGCGCAAATGTGACGATGGTGAAACTCTTTGTTCGTAGAAGCAATCGGGTTCATGAGGATTTTGAAGCGGTTCGGATGGTGTTGAGGTAAAGTCGGATGGTGTTTTCGATGCCATAGTATAAGGCATCAGCGATGAGTGCGTGCCCAATTGAGACTTCCTCTATTTCAGGAATATGCCTAAGAAGGAAGGAAAGATTGTGCAGGGAAAGATCGTGGCCAGCATTGAGCTTTAGGCCCTCTGCAGTTGCAGCCTTAGCCGCGAGGAAGTATGAGGCAACAGCCGCATTCTGGTCTTTAATGAAAGTTGAAGCAAAAGGCTCGGTATAAAACTCAACACGGTCGGCACCTGCTAGTTTGCACCAAGTCATTTGATCAGGTTCCGGATTCACAAAAAGCGAAACCCGGGCATTGGTTCGGGTATGAATACGGTCGATGCTTTTCTTAAGAAGTTCTTGTTCTTGTTTGGCATTCCACCCAAAAGAGGAGGTAAGTGCTCCCGGTGGATCGGGCACTAAGGTTACTTGGTGAGGTTGAACTTCTTCTATTAAAAGCAGAAAGTCGTCAGACGGATATCCTTCAATGTTGAATTCCGTACTAACGACTTTTTTCAAAGCCCTGACGTCGGCATATCGTATATGACGTTCGTCAGGGCGGGGATGTACTGTTATTCCTTCGGCTCCAAACCGCTCACAATCCTGTGCAAACTGAACAACATCCGGGACATTGCCGCCTCTTGCATTTCGCAGAGTAGCTACCTTGTTGATGTTGACGCTAAGTCGGGTCATGAAAGCCGTCGGGTGCAGCAAAAGTTATTTTTCGATGCTAAGCAATTCAACCTCAAAAATGAGGGCATTGTTTGGTCCGATGCTGTTACCAGCACCACGATCACCATACGCCAGCTCGGCGGGAAGATACAGCCTCCACTTTGAACCAGTAGGCATCAGTTGAAGTGCTTCTGTCCAGCCTTTAATAACGCCATTAAGAGGGAACGTTGCGGGTTCACCACGTTGAACAGAACTATCGAAAACTGTTCCGTCGATAAGGGTTCCGTGATAATGGCATTTTACTTTATCGGCAGCAGTAGGCTTAGGGCCATTGCCTTCCTTAATAATTTCATACTGAAGACCGGAAGCAGTAGTTTGAATACCGGTTTTCTTTTTGTTTTCTTCCAAGAACATACGGCCTTTAACTAGGTTATCATCTCCTTGTTTTTTCTTGATGTTGGAGAAATAGCCGTTAATAATTTGGTCGGTCTGGTTCACATCCACTACAGTTGGCCCTCCTGTAAAATGATCTTTCATGGCCTGAGCAAAAAGCTCAAGATTAATGTCTCCTAATCCTTGGGATTTTAGGTTACGGGCAATGTTCAGTCCGAGACTGTAGCTGACGGTATCGAGAGTTGTCATGATTACGGTTTTAGGTGCAGCCGCAGGTAGTTTACCTTTCTTTTGTGCCATCGCGGGAGTTGCAATGAGCAGGCTTGCGCCCAGCAGTACTAACAGATGTTTAGTCATAAGGTTGAAAAGAAATGCGAAATTACTGTTTTTTGTCCGTAATGAGTTTTTCTGTTTGGTTAAAAGCTGCACGTCTCAGAACGTTGCCGTTAGCCTTCTCTTGCATATTAGCAGGCAATCTGCTCGCGATTAGCCATCGGGACTTTTCTCTGGTTGTGATGGGGCTGGCTTTGCTGACAACGTTGCTCCTTCAGGTATTGGCCAATTTTGCCAACGATTATGGAGATTTTATTAATGGTGCGGATATAAATGGCCGGGAACGTAAAGACCGGATGATGGCCTCGGGAATGGTAAAACTTTCTCAGATGCGAAGTGCTTTGTGGCTCATAGGCCTGCTAAGCTTAGGTTCTGGAATTGCCTTACTGGCAGTTGCCTTGAAAGAAGCCGGATGGAAGGATTTTCTTTTCTTTTTCATTCTTGGACTTCTGTGCATAGCGGCTGCTTACCTCTACACAGCCGGCAAGCGCCCTTATGGGTATCGGGCACTGGGCGATGTAAGTGTATTCTTGTTCTTCGGGCCGGTAGGTGTTGCGGGAAGTTATTACCTGCAAACGTTATCTTTTGATTCGGCTATCTTACTTCCTTCCCTTTCTATGGGGCTCTGGGCTGTAGCTGTTCTTAACCTGAACAACATGCGAGACCGCATTCACGATGCCGCCGCCGGAAAAATTACCCTGGCAGTACATCTCGGCGCAAAAGGCGCCATGGTTTATCATTCCGGATTGCTTTTATCTCTTTTTTCCAGCATGGCGATATTTGCCATGCTGGAAGGTGAAAGCTTGCTTCAATGGCTGGTACTCCTGCCTGGATTAACCGGATTAGGAATGTTGGTTAAACTTTGGAAAATAGACCAGCCCTCCGACTTCGACCCTTACCTAAAACCAACGGCACTTCTGGCTTTGTTGAATGGGTTGCTTATGGCCATTCTGTAAAAATTTATGAAAACCATTGAATTTGAAGTCGAATCTTGCTTTAAGCAAAGCAGCTTATTTGATTCTTCACTGAGTACATCTTATCAACAATCGTTTAGGCATTTTCAAGTAGCCGGGTTGTTTATTGGTAGAAAGTGCCGTCAATCCTTTCGGAAGCGCGAAATAGCGAATCCAGAAAGCAAATGATTGGTCCTTCCAAGTAAAGAAGCCACCATAACTACTTGACATATCGAAGACGGATTAGTCCAATAATTGTCAAGCGTTTTCCTTTAGAGTAGAGGCACATTTGTTCCGTGTCTTCACAAGGGGAATTGTTGGAAAAAGTAATTCGGAGAAGCGGGATGTCTATTTCGGCTTTTGCCAGAAAAACGGGTATTAGCCGGCAGCATCTTTACAACCTGTTTGAGCGGGATCGCTTCAGTTACGAAGAATGTGAACGATTCAGCAATGCTCTTGGCTTCGATGTCCATGTTCTGTTTACCCGCTTTCCCGACAGTGAGGATCCTTTGTCTGAATACCTTCAGCTCACTCCTTTCACCGATCAAAACAACTGGCAGGAGCGATACTTTAGACTTGCTGAACGCTACATGGATTTTCTGGAAGAAAAAGCCAGAAATCAGAACTGAGCCATTTGAAATTAGGCAGTTAAAGGGTTTCTTGCCGCCTTGGGATGTCGTATATTCGCGTACTTTTTTATCCCCCCTCGCATGAGCGAATTGCAAAATAATTCAGGCTATTCAGCCGACAACATCCAGGTACTCGAAGGCTTAGAAGCAGTACGCAAACGGCCAGCAATGTACATCGGCGACATTGGCACAAAGGGACTTCACCACTTGGTTTATGAAGTGGTGGATAACTCCATTGACGAAGCCCTCGCCGGGCATTGCGACACCATTTTCGTGAATATACATCCCGATAACAGCATTACGGTTAAAGACAATGGACGCGGAATTCCCGTGGACATGCACCATAAGGAACAAAAATCTGCGCTTGAGGTGGTCATGACCGTCCTTCATGCCGGTGGTAAATTCGATAAGGACTCTTACAAAGTATCTGGCGGCCTCCACGGTGTGGGCGTAAGCTGCGTCAATGCACTTTCTATTTTGCTGAGAGCTACCATCCACCGCGATGGTAAAATGTACCAGCAAGAATATTCCTGCGGAAAGCCAACAACCGCTGTCGTGGAGCTTGGCCCAACCGATTACCGAGGAACTGTCGTGCATTTTAAACCGGACGATAGCATCTTCACCGTAACCGAATATCGCTTTGAAACACTCTCTGCACGTATGCGGGAGCTTTCTTACCTTAACAAAGGCATCAAAATTACCTTAACCGACGAGCGCGAAGTTAAAGCTGATGGCCAACCTCTTTCTGAAACCTATTACTCATTAGGCGGGCTTCGCGAGTTTGTAAAGTTTTTGGATTCTACCCGCGAACTGCTTATTCCGGAACCCGTTTACATTGAGCACGACAAAGGCATTGTGCCGGTGGAAGTGGCCTTGCAGTACAACAATTCCTACTCGGAGAACGTCCATTCCTACGTCAACAACATAAATACCCACGAAGGCGGCACTCACGTTGCCGGTTTTCGTCGTGCTTTAACCCGCACCCTAAAGGCATACGCCGACAAAAGCGGAATGACGAAAAACCTGAAGTTCGAAATCAATGGGGACGATTTCCGCGAAGGACTTACAGCCGTTATATCGGTGAAAGTTCAAGAGCCGCAGTTTGAAGGCCAAACTAAAACCAAACTGGGCAACAACGAAGCGATGGGAGCTGTGGATGCTGCCGTAGGTGAATCCTTGAACCTCTACCTTGAAGAGCATCCGAGAGAAGCGAAAACCATCATTAACAAAGTGATTTTAGCCGCTACTGCACGCCATGCCGCCAGAAAAGCCAGAGAGTTAGTTCAACGTAAGGGTATTCTTACTTCCCATAGCCTTCCCGGGAAATTGGCCGACTGCTCCGAAAGCGCTCCGGCTCTCTGTGAGCTCTTCCTCGTCGAGGGAGATTCGGCAGGCGGAACAGCCAAGCAGGGCCGCAGCCGTGCAACCCAGGCGATTCTTCCTTTGAGGGGTAAAATCCTTAATGTGGAAAAAGCCATGGAATATAAGATTTATGAAAACGAAGAAATTCGTTTTATCTTCCAGGCACTCGGCGTGTCTATTGGCACAGTTGACGATTCCAAAGCACTCAACTTAGACCGCCTCCGCTACCACAAAGTAGTCATCATGACCGATGCCGATGTGGATGGAAGCCACATCACCACCCTGATTCTGACTTTCTTCTTCCGCTATATGAAGGAGTTAATTGAAAGCGGATACGTTTATATCGCTACACCACCGCTTTACTTAGTGAAGAAAGGGCAGAATTTCCGCTACTGTTGGAATGATGAGGAACGCATTGCGGCTATCAAAGCTCTCGCGGGAGAAGGAAAAGAAGACTCTGTGAATGTTCAGCGTTACAAAGGTTTGGGAGAGATGAACGCAGAGCAATTGTGGGACACCACCATGAATCCCGACACCCGCACCTTGCGGAGAGTAACCATCGAAAGTGCGGCTGAAGCCGATCACGTATTCTCTATGCTAATGGGTGAAGAAGTAGCGCCACGCCGGGAATTTATCGAGCGCAACGCCAAATACGCCAAAATCGACGCATGATTGCAGCCCGTGGCATCATAAGGCGCTACGGAAGCCTAGAAGTGCTGAAAGGCATCGACTTAGACCTTGCAGCAGGCGAAATTGTCAGCATCACCGGCGCTTCCGGTGCCGGCAAAACAACCCTGCTGCAAATACTCAGCACTTTAGACCAGCCTGATAAAGGACGCCTTGAGCTTAATGGCGTAGAGGTAACCACCCTAAGCGGACGCAAACTTGCCAACTTCCGCTCCCGAAATATTGGCTACGTATTTCAGTTTCACCACTTGCTGGAAGAATTTACCGCTTCCGAAAATGTAGCTCTGGCAGCCATGATTGCCGGACTTTCTAAGAGAGACGCAATCCGTGCGGCAGAAGCACTACTTTCCCAACTTGGCCTCGAAGCCAGGCTTAACCATAAACCATCTGAGCTTTCTGGTGGGGAGCAACAACGTACGGCTGTTGCACGAGCACTTATCAACAATCCAGCGATAGTTTTTGCGGACGAGCCTTCAGGAAATTTAGACTCCCATCATGCCGGGGAGCTTCATGATTTGTTCTTTCATTTGCGTGAAAAAACCGGACAAACTTTTGTCATTGTTACCCATAATCCGGAACTGGCAAACCGGGCAGATCGCCAACTTAGATTAGTTGACGGACAAATCAGTTGAGGTATGATGCAGCCGGATTTGCTATCCTTGCTGAAATTGCATTGGGGACACGACCGCTTTCGCCCCTTGCAAGAAGACATCATACGTTCTGCCCTTGATGGCAACGACACCCTCGCCCTTCTGCCTACCGGTGGCGGCAAATCCGTTTGTTTTCAAGTTCCGGTAATTGCAAGCAAAAAAATGGGGCTGGTGGTTTCGCCGTTGATTGCCTTAATGAGAGACCAAGTCCGAAACCTCAAAGAAAGAGGTCTAAGAGCTGAAGCATTGCTTTCCGGTATGAAGCTCCAAGAAATAGAAGACGTGCTAATTCAGGCTCAAAAAGGCGCTTTAGACTTTCTTTATGTATCGCCGGAACGGCTAAAGAATAAACTGTTTCTCAGTGTTGCTCCTAGACTTCCAGTTAGCTTAATTATAGTGGACGAGGCACACTGTATTTCTCAATGGGGTCATGACTTCCGCCCTGAATACAGGGAGATTAGCCAGTTACGCAACACCTGGCCAGTCCCTGTACTCGCGCTTACCGCCACTGCTACTCCCGAAACCGTAGCAGACATTGAATCGCAGTTAGGCTTTCGGAAAGGAAGTCGCCGATTTCAGGCTCCTTTTACTCGTCCAAACTTGGCGTATGTGGTGTTGTACGAAGAAGATATTCGCGGCCACCTATACCGAATGCTGCGAAAAATGGCCGGCTCGGGAATTATCTTTGTTAACACCCGAAAAGAAAGCCGCGACATTGCCGGGCGTCTTCAGGCAGAAGGCTTAGATGCCGCTGCTTATCATGCCGGACTTCCCGCTGCTGAACGACAGCTCTTGCAACAAAACTGGACTGCCGGCTCTCCGCGAATTATGGTCTGCACCAGTGCTTTTGGTATGGGCATCGACAAACCCGATGTTCGCTTTGTCATCCACTTAAGCCCGCCAGAATCCATCGAAGCGTATTTTCAGGAAGCAGGACGTGCAGGCCGGGATGGCGAAAAGGCTCGGTGCATCTTGTTTTCCAATATCCAAGATCGCGCAAAAATGCTCACCAGGCTTCAAGCTTCTTATCCTTCAGTTGAACGACTACGTTCTTTGTATGCGGCGATTGGAAACCATCTTCAAATTGCAACCGGTGCAGGAGAGGGCTTGGAATTCCCCTTTCATTTGGAATCCTTTGCTTTTAAATACGGATTTAAGCCGGGCGAAGCCTTCGCCATTTTGCAACACCTTCAACGCGAAGGGTTAGTGCGCTTTCTTGAGTCCGATTTTCGACCTTCCCGCTTACGATTCCTCACAGACAGGCTTGGCTTGCAAAAGTTCATGTACCAACAAAAAGCCTTCGACCCGCTGATTCACTTCCTACTTAGAGCTTATGGCGGTCTATTTGAAAATGCGGTAACAATTTCAGAAAGCAGAATTGCAAAGAGCCTTCAATCCGAAGAAAAAACCGTCCGTATGCAGCTAAAAGAACTGCATAAACGGAAGCTTCTCCATTACAATCCCCCTGCCGATGGTGCAACTCTTTGCCTAACAACCGAACGCTTAGACGAGCGTCAAATTTTTACCGACAGCAGCAAGTATAGGGCTTTGCAGGAACGTCAGGAGAAAAAGCTTATCGCTATGCTAGACTATGCCGAAAACAGAAGTGCTTGTCGTCAGCACCTGTTGCTTGAATACCTTGGTGCCGCTACCAGCACCCCTTGCGGACGCTGCGACTACTGCCTTCATCTCCACACTTCCGGGTTTGAAGCAACCTCAACGTTCTTGGAGCACCTTCATCGTTTGCTTAAATCCGCGCCATTATCCATGACTGATATTTTAACCCAATCAGGCGTTCATCCTTCTAAAGCCTGGCAGGAATGGATTCGGGAGCAGGCCGATTCTGGTTTGCTGATAGAAGCCCCTTCCGGCTTATGGTCGCTGAAATGACTTTGCATTCTTCTTTCTAAACCTTCAGCTTCCCTAACTTCGGAACATGGATTTGGAAGAATTCAAGCACCATGAAGCGAGCATTCCGCAGCTTCCGGGAGTTTATCGCTATTACGATGAAAATGAACGGCTGTTGTATGTTGGAAAGGCTCGAAACTTATATCGGCGGGTCAGCTCTTACTTCAACAGAGACCATGATACCGCCCGCCTGCGGTTGATGGTTCGAAAAATCCGGCGCATTGAATACACCATTGTGGACTCAGAAATGGATGCGCTTCTGTTGGAAAACAGCCTCATCAAAGAACAGCAGCCTTTTTATAACATTCGGCTTAAAGACGATAAAACATATCCTTATCTGCTCGTAACCAAAGAAACCTTTCCCAAGCTCTTAGTTACCCGAAACAAAAGTTTGCAAGGTCGTTACTTCGGCCCCTACACTTCTGGGCGAACCATGCACATCTTGCTTCAGCTTATCAGAAAGAATTTCCCTGTCAGAACATGCAGCCTCAATTTGCAGCAAGCCACAATTAAAGAAGGTAAGTTTAAAACCTGCCTCGAATACCAGATTCACAATTGCCTCGGCCCTTGTGAGGGATTGCAATCAGAAGAAGAATACCGGCTCATGATGGACAAGGTAATCGATATTCTTAAAGGCAATGTAGCCGAGGTGGTAGAACAAATACGGAGTGAGATGTTGGAGGCTGCAATGGATCTTCGTTTCGAGCGGGCAGAATATTTACGTCAACGCCTTGATTTGTTGGAAAACCATCAAGCGCGCTCAACCATTGTTAACCCCAACCTTCACCAAGTTGATATTCTCAGCCATAGCCGCATTGAAGATAGGGTGGTGATTCAGTTCATGCGGGTTTTCAGGGGGGTCATCATTGCCAGTAACAGTTTCAGCTTTAGGCCTCAGCTCAATGAAGCCGCAGCAGATTTATTGCCTACGGCACTCACCGAAGCATATCGGATTTTTGGGGTTGGTGGAAAAGAAGTTTTGAGCAATGAAATATTCGAAATAGAAGGCTCGGGTATTCAGGTTAGCATACCAAGAATCGGAGATAAGAAGAAGCTACTCGATTTAGCACTTAAAAACGGGTTTATAGAACTCTCAAGAGCTGCAAAAGAGAATCTGAAAAGCGTTAAAGATGAAAAAACCCGAAAGCTGCTTGAAACCATGCAGCGAGATCTTAGTCTGAAACAACTGCCGCGTCAGATAGAGTGTTTCGACAACTCCAACTTTCATGGAGATTATGCCGTTTCGGCTTGCGTTGTTTTTATCGATGGAAAACCGGCGAAAAACCTTTACCGCCACTTCAACGTGAAAAGTGTTGTAGGACCTAATGACTTTGACACAATGCGCGAAGTCATAACCCGCAGGTACAAGCGACAATTAGAAGAAAAACAAGCATTACCGGACCTCATCATTGTGGATGGCGGAAAAGGCCAGTTAAGTTCTGCCGTAGAAAGCCTGAAGGCTCTTGGGTTGTATGGTCGAATACCTATACTTGGAATAGCGAAGAACCTGGAAGAACTTTTCTATCCGCAAGATCCGGATCCATTGCTTCTAGATAAACGCTCCATTTCACTCAGGGTTATACAGCAAATGCGTGACGAAGCGCACCGCTTTGGTATCACGCATCACCGAAATAAGAGGTCGAAGGGTACTATAAAAACAGCACTCTCTGATGTACCTGGGCTGGGGCCGAAATCTATTGCCGATTTGCTCCAGCATTTCCGTTCAATTGAAAACATCCGTCAAGCACCGGATTTGGATTTAGAGCGAATTCTAGGTAAGGGTAGGCTTGCAAAGTTGAAAGCTTGGCTGGACTCCACTGAACCCTCCGAAGGTTCGGAGGATGATAAAACAGATTAAGCTTTGGAAGACTTTCTCTTGCGCCACCAAAAGTAGCCTATTCCACTCAACAACATGAACGGCCAAAGGCTAATCAATCCGAGGAAAAAGGAAAGCATGCTACTGCCTCCACGGAAAAAACTTTCTTTCGCGCGTTCACCAAAAGACAATGGAACGTTTCCATCATATACAAACGGCTTAAGCTGATAAATCTCAAGGCTGAGTTGACTATAACTCACCTGATGGTCCCACAGCTTTCTTTGACTCATCCTGCTCTCGATTTCTTCCGTCAACAACCGGATACGTTCTTCTATTTCCAGCATTTCCTTGATGGTTTTGGCTTTTTGAAGCATCGCACGGTAGCGATCTAAGTAAGCACGTTCCGATGTTAACCGGCTTTCGTTGTCGAAGTATTGAGCAGTAATGTCTTCGCTGTTAGTGGATTTGCTAACCACTTTTCCGGGTGAGCCGCTTTCGAGGGCGTTTACGAAGGTTTGAAAAGAGGCGGCAGGAATACGAAGCTCAAGACGAAGAGTGAACCGCTGGTTTTCTTCTACCTGGCTCTCTGAGGCGAACCAACCTTGGTGTATATGGCAGAGGCTGTCAACCAATCTGCGGGCTTGTTGTAAGTCAGGGCTCTCGATACTCATTTGCCCCTGGGTGATGCGCTTCCGTGGGACGGATTCTTCAGCAGCAGGAACTGAATTTATCGAATCCGCCTCTGCTTTAACAACCGGAGATGACAAAGTAGCTGCTGAGTTTAATTCAACAGAAGACGATTCAGATGCGTCTTCTTTACTGTCTTCACCCTTGGAACAGGCAAAAAACAACCATGGGATAAACAACCAAAGAAATCGCTTCATCATTAAGGGGTTTTGTTTGCATAACGATAAATGATTTCAATTCGTGTTAACAAACTAAATGGGAGACGCCAACGAGTTGTCGCTAATTGGCTTAACTTCAAATACTAATTACTAGCAGGGAAAAAACGTTTCTGAAAAACCAACAATAGCCCAACTCCGGTAGATATGGCCATATCGGCTAGGTTAAAAACCGGGCTGAAAAAGAGGTAATGCTCGCCGCCCCAAAAAGGAATCCAAGACGGAAACTGCCCTTCAAACAAAGGAAAGTATAACATGTCTACAACTTTACCTTGCAGAAAGGGCGCATATCCGAAAATCAGCCCATAAAAAAGGCAATCCAATAAATTGCCGAGTGCTCCTGAGAACACTAAGGCTACACTAATTCGAGCTCCTGTAGTAGCTCCTGTATTTTCTAACTGAAATAAAAAACGTCCGATGAGCGCAATGGCAATCAGGCGAAACAAGGTGAGTAGGATTTTTCCCCAGTCACCTCCGAGTTCCATACCGAAAGCCATACCATTATTCTCCACAAACAGCAGTTGAAACCAATTGTGAAAAACCGTGATGTGCTCACCGAGCTGCATCTCCGTTTTAACCAACAGTTTACTGCATTGGTCGAGAATAAGAACAGCAACACTGACGTACAAGGCCAGATTACTCTTCAACTTCACCCTTAAGCGCGTGCTTTGTTTTCTTTAGCTTCTAATGAAAGCGTAGCGTGCGGAACAGCACGTAAACGCTCCTTTGGAATCAGGCTTCCAGTGTCGCGGCAGATTCCGTATGTCTTGTTTTCGATGCGAATCAGGGCGTTTTCTAAGTGGTCGATAAACTTACGTTGACGACCAGCCAACTGGCTTAACTGTTCACGCTCCTGGGTAGCGGTTCCTTCTTCCAAGGTAACATAGCTGTTTGAGGTATCGTCAGTACCATTGTTCAGATTCATCAACTGATCCTGATAATTCCTCAGCATATCACGGGCTACATCCAACTTCTTCAGGATTAATTCCCTGAACTCCATCAACTCTTCATCGCTGTAGCGATTTTTCTTAATCATCTCCTCCATGGTCTGACTCATTTTAATTGCGTTATGGCCTTTTCTTACAGCTTGGCTGCAAATATAGAAGCCGCCCCCTTGCATGAGACGGGCTCTTTCAAATCGTGTATAACTTCTTGTAAAGAAAACGCTTAGGTAACAGCTTGTTAATCCTGTTAAAGTCCAAAAGCTGCTTTTGTCGCGTCGATGTAATCCAGTTTCTCCCAAGTAAAAAGCTCTACTTCTACTTTTCTCTCATTGGCTTTTCCGCGGTTAAACACTTTGGTTACTACTTCATTTTTACGCCCCATGTGTCCGTAAGCCGCTGTTTCTCCATAGATAGGATTACGTAGTTTAAGACGCTGTTCAATTGCGTAAGGGCGCATATCGAAGATTTCTTCCACTTTGCGAGCAATAGCACCATCGTTCAAACCGACCTTGGCAGTTCCATAAGTGTTAATGTAAAGACCGCAAGGTTTAGCAACACCAATAGCGTAGGAAACCTGTACCAACACTTCATCGCACAAGCCCGCAGCCACTAAGTTTTTCGCTATATGCCTGGTAGCGTAAGCTGCTGAGCGGTCAACCTTCGAAGGATCTTTTCCAGAGAAAGCACCGCCGCCATGAGCACCTTTTCCTCCATAAGTGTCCACAATAATTTTACGACCGGTAAGGCCGGTATCTCCGTGAGGACCACCAATCACAAACTTCCCGGTTGGGTTGATGTGATAGGTAATTTGGTCGTTGAAAAGTGCTTGGATGTTTGCAGGAAGCATAGCCTTAACCCGTGGAATCACGATGCTGATAAGGTCTTCCCTAATCTTTGCGAGCATTTTGGCATCTTCGGCAAAATCGTCGTGTTGGGTAGAAACTACGATTGTGTCGATGCGTTGTGGTTTGTTGTCATCGCCATACTCGATGGTCACCTGACTTTTAGCATCCGGACGCAAATAAGGCATCGACGCCAGCTCATGATTACGAATATGACTAAGCGTTTGAAGAATTTTGTGAGAAAGATCGAGCGCCAGTGGCATATAATTTTCTGTCTCACGCGTCGCGTAACCGAACATCATGCCCTGATCGCCAGCACCTTGCGCATTAGCGCGAGCTTCGAAATCTGTTGTATTGGCTATACGGTCAACACCCATGTTGATGTCGGCACTTTGTTCATGGATTGCTGAAAGAACGCCGCAGGAGTTTGCCTCGAACATATAATCCGACTTAGTGTAGCCAATTTTACGGATTACTTCTCGGGCAATTTCTTGTACATCAAGATAAGCTTCCGACTTAACCTCTCCAGCTAGAATAACCTGACCGGTAGTAACTAAGGTTTCGCAGGCCACTTTAGAGCTAGGATCATACGCCAGAAAATGATCAATAAGGGCGTCTGAAATCTGATCGGCGACTTTATCGGGGTGGCCTTCTGAGACCGATTCGGAAGTGAAGAGATATGGCATCTTGGCAACTATGGGTTTAAACTTAAACAAGGAATTTGCGCCGCGAATTAACGGCTTTTTTGGGAATTAATGATTGAGTAACCTGTTAATCAAGGATGCTAACTTATCTGAATTCGGGAGCATTGCCTGCTCCAAGCCGGTATTCAATGGAACTGCCGGAATGTTGGCACTTCCCATCGTCATTATCGGAGCATCCAAATAACGGAATGCTTGCTGGCTGAGTCGGCCTGCAAGTGCCTCTGCGAAAGAGTTCAAGATTTGCTCTTCTGTTAACACAATCCCCTTTCCATGGACTTTAAGTCGTTCTATCAGGAATTCCTCATCCAACGGATAAAGAGTGCGTAAATCAACAACTTCCACTTTGCCACCGCACTTCTCCCTTGCTTCTTGAGCCCAGTAAACGCCCATTCCATACGTAATAACGAGTACACTATCGCCCATTTCCACGGCCTTAGCATCCGCTTCTATTACCAATCTTGCTTTTCCCAGCGGAACAAGGTAATCTTCACTGGGTTCAATACACTTTGCGCCCTCGGTTCCAGGAACTTTGCTCCAGTAAAGCCCTTTATGTTCGAACATAATAACCGGATTAGGATCCAGAAAAGCCGCTTTCATTAGTCCTTTCATATCCGCAGCATTCGAAGGGTACACTATTTTTATTCCACGAACTGAAAGTATGGCAGACTCGATACAGCCACTGTGATAAGGCCCGCCACCTCCATAAGCTCCACATGGAATTCGTATCAGCGACTGTATCGGAAACTTGCCCGCTGTGAGGTAACAAGACTTGGAAAGCTCTACTACCAACTGGTTAACTCCCGACCAGATGTAGTCGGCGAACTGAATCTCTACAATAGGTTTCACTCCTACTGCCGACATTCCAGCCGTAGATCCTACAATATAAGCCTCTTGAATTGGCGTGTTGAAAACGCGTTCATCTCCGTACTTCTGTGCTAATGTTGCCGCCTCACGAAACACTCCACCTAACGTTCTTCCTACATCTTGGCCATAAAAAATAGCTTCCGGATACGTTCTGAGGATTTCATCCATAGCATGCAAGGCGGCATCCACCATAATTACTTTTTCTCCATTAGCCGGATGGCGTTCTCCTTGTTCTTCAGTGACTGGAGTTGGGGCAAAATCGTGGTGAAAAAGCGTTTCTGGGTCAGGAACCGGCGCAGCAACAGCGCGTTCAAAATCGGCAGCCGCCCGTTGAGCTGCTTCTTGCCGTATTACTTCTAACTCAAAATCAGAAAAACCCTCGTCGCGCATGCGTTGAGTCAGCTTCTCGAATGGATCTTCCGTTGTATGTTTATTCAAGTCCTCTTCCGGGCGATACCACTCCTTTCGGACTCCGGAAGTGTGATGACCCAACAAAGGCACCCACGCATGGACTAACATAGGAGCGCGTTCTTCCCGGACATAGGCAAAAGCTTCGGTTAACCCTTTGTAGCATTTTACGAAGTCGGTTCCATCGAGGCGTTTACGCTTCAACCCCTTGAACCCTTCGGCATACTGATAGGCATCCATGGCACGCATTTCTTCTGCACGGGCAGAAATACCCCAGTCGTTGTCCTGTATCAGAAACAGCACAGGCAATTTCTTGAGTACTGCCATCTGAAACGCTTCTGCAACTTCACCTTCCGTAACGGAACCATCGCCTAACGAGCATAACACTACTGGCTTTTGACCTTCCGGTAAAAGTCCTTGTTGCTCCAGGTATGCAAAACCATGAGCCATTCCAGCGGTAGGAATGGCTTGCATTCCGGTAGCCGAACTTTGGTGTGGAACCAATGGCATGCCTTCTCTTCGGATAGAAGGATGAGCGTAATAGGTTCGGCCAGCAGAAAACGGGTCGTCGCCCTTCGCTAATAGCTGAAGCATCAGTTCATAAGGCGTGCACCCCATTGCAAGCAGGATGGATTCGTCTCGGTAGTAAAGTCCTGCCGCATCTTGAGGCTGCAACAAAAAGCCCGCAGCCAACTGAATGGCTTCATGACCTTTGGAAGTGGAATGGACATACGTGCAGATGCTTCTGTTGGCATCGTATAAGTCGGCCATGGCACGTGCAGTGCTCATGAGGCGGTAGGCATTAAGGAGGAGCTCCTGGTTCATAATTGATTGCGGTGCGAAATTCTTGAAATTTGTGGCATTAGAAAGTGTTACGCTTTTTTTCGTTTTTTTTGTCTCTATAAGAGAAAAGAATATTTTTGTCTAAATCTATAGCTAATGTTTTCGAAATCTTGCGAATATGGCCTTCAGGCCATATTGTATATTGCCTTACATGCTTCATCTGAAAGACGAGTAGGACTTCAGGAAATCGCTGAAAATCAAGAGATTCCATCTCACTTCCTCAGCAAGATTCTTCAAATTCTTGTAAAGCAGAAGTTGCTAAGCTCAACTAAAGGCCCCAATGGAGGGTTTATCCTCAACAAGAAGCCGGAAGATATTACTTTGTTGGAGGTTATTGCAGCAATTGACGGTCTCGATATTTTTGACCGCTGTGGCATTGGCCTCAAAACCTGCTCCGATGAGGTGCCTTGCCCAATTCATAACAAATTCAAGTTCTTACGCGAAAACATTCGTGATACCTTAGCGAATGAAACACTTGCCGATTTACGCCTTCAGGTGGTTCAGGGGAAATCGTTTGTGACGGTGAAAAACCTTGAAATAAACTAATCTACCTCCTTCAACTATCCTAAAGCGCCTTCTAAACTAAGGCGCTTTTTTTATGTCGAACACCTAGTCAATTTTGTTCGCTGTCTTTTCCGGCGATGGCGTGTGCGTTAACTTCGCGCCCCATGCCTCGCAGAAAACTGATGCACTTTGCCGAAATGGCCGCTTTGCCTAATGTTTTGGAGTATCCCGACAATATGCCCGGAAATTGGAGCCACCACTTCGGCAACTCCAATCCCATCGTTCTTGAATTAGGTTGCGGAACCGGTGCTTATACCAACAGCCTCGCAGAACGGTATCCCGAGAAAAACTTCATCGGCATCGACATCAAAGGGGCGCGAATGTGGCATGGAGCTACTGCCGCGCATGAACAGGGAAAAACCAATGTAGCCTTTATGCGCATTGTCATCGAAAACATCGCCAACTACTTTGCTCATAACGAAGTAAGTGAAATTTGGATTACTTTTCCTGATCCACATCCCAGAGAAGGAAGGGCAAGAAAGCGCCTCTGTTCTCCACGATTTCATGAGATTTATCGGAAGTTTATCTTATTCGAAGGGAAAATACACCTGAAAACCGACAACCAAGAGTTATTTCAGTTTGCAATTGATACAACTTCTGTGGCCAAACTGGTTTTAGAAACCGCCTCTAACGACATTGACCGAATAATCCCCGACGCTCAAGACCTCGACATCACCACCACCTACGAACAGCGCTACCGCAGTATCGGTAAACCAATATGCTACGGAAGGTGGAGGCAAAGAGAAGAAAAGGAATGAACCGGATAAGAAGTAAAATCTCCCAGTGAAATCTTGTTTTTGGGCTTTCGGATATTTATAAGAATGTGATACTTTGGCCCAAATTATTTGTCGATTTATTGCATTTTCTGAATGCAGATGAAAACATATTAATCAATATTTAAAATGAGTGTCAGCTACTTCGAATTATCAATATGCTTAACCCTTTGCGAAGGAATTAATATTGTTTATATGCTTTTTCGTGTGCTTGTTTTATACGGTTAGCTAACGATTTAGGTTCAATAACTTTCATGCTGTCGCCGAATGAAAGTAGTTCCATAATAAGGTCATATGTCAGGCAGAGTTTTAGCTTAATTTTCATTTCTTCGTCATTGTCCACCAATACTTGCTGGGTTTCGTGCAATGGCAGTGTCTTGATATACTTCCCTTGCAAAGGGTCAAATGATAGAATGATGTCTTGCGGCTCTTCATTATTTGGACTGATAATACCAAAGCAGTAGCGGTAACTTTGCTCAATGCTGAAATTGTCGGGATACTGGTAGGTTTGATTGGTGATTTCAAGGTTAGTCAATCGGTCTAGTGCAAAACTCTTGATGTTGTGGTCTTTGCTGTCTTTAGCCATGATGTACCAACGGTTTTTAAACTCTTTCAAAGCATAAGGCTCTACTAAACGTTGGCTAAATTCTTCTTCCCAAAATTTCTGATAGGTAAATTTAATTTGCAGTCTTTTTTTGATAGCGTGAAGCAACCCATTCAAATTGTCTGTTCCTTGAGGTCTGCGTTTTTCCAAATGAATAAACGGAGTTAAGTCCTGCGCTAGGTTCAAAGAATTGAACATATCAAACGCCTCCATCATTCTTTGGAAATTCATGTTTTCATTTTCGCTTTGGCTGATGAAATACCCTTTTCGAGATTTTGAATATTCAATCTCGATTCCGAAAAGGTTACGAATTTCTTTAAAATCACGTTGAAGCGTTCGTTTTGAAGAACCCATTTGCAAATCATCGTCTTGCATTTGCAGATAGTCAAACTGATTTTCAATATAGGCTTGCAAATCCTCATAAGTTGAATACGGTTTTACTTTCAGCTTTTTTAGGATGAGTAAGTAGCGGGAGAGGTAACCACGTTTGGACATGGGAATTACAGCTTTAATCTATACGGGTTACTTGATTCTCCTGAGTAGGTCTCGGTTGCCGTGCTAAATAACAGAATGAATTATTATCCGGAAAAAGGATGAATGTTGCACCTTTTAGCAAGTTTTCCTCCTTAATTAATCGATGCTTCCATTTCGGCATGTCAGATGGGACATCAAAATCGTCGATAATTTTTTTAAGTGACCCTTTCGATAAATATGCTATAATTAACGCTTTAAAATAATCCCTGCGCCAGTCAGATTTTAAAGAGAAGTTATCTCTCAAATCTTTATTAATTCTAAATAAAGCTCTTTTGTTTAATTTAAAGCTATGGGACCACAACTTCCAAAATTCATAATAATCTCCCTTTTCAATTGTAAGAAAAGCTCTTTTAAATTCATCAGAAACCTTTGTATTTAAATCCTGTAAATTATTATCGAAAAATATTTTAATATTATCAAATTTTTCTTGGTCAAATTTCTCTACAATTTCAAAATTAAAATTTAAATCAATACAATAAAGAGCGAAACCTATTTTACCTTTAAAATAATTTGTGTCCTCCATAGCGTGAATGGATTTCTTTGCTTCAGGAATTAGCTTTATAATTTTAGCTTTTTCTATTTCCTCCTTTAATTGGTCTTTTGCGTGAATTTGTTGCGGTAAGTAAAATGTAGAAAGATATTTATAAATATTGACACAGCCTTCAGAAAGTAACTTAATAAGGCTCACTGCTGATATGTAAGTTGAAGCATCATCAATAGCTGAATTTTCAACAATATTTCTTACAACACGCATCCAATCATTAAATGAATTTACATCAAATTCATTGTTTAACAAATATGTTGTTTGAGCGTAAAACAATGCTCTACTTTGCCATTCCGTTTTTACATTTTGAATAACATCTAGGAACAGTGTATTTTTACAATACTTCCATAAATTAACATCTGATTTTAAATCAGAATAATTATTTTGTGAACAGTATAATTCCATGCTGTTCACAAAATAATCAAACGCATCTTTAGTAGGAAAATCGTCACATGAAATTTCATTAGGATTATTAAACAATATTTTCAACCTATTTTCAACTTCAGTTTTTTTATTAGCTGTGTAATTAATTGAATAATGATTGATGGCTAATACAGCAATGAAATTAATTAAACTAACATCTATTGTGTACTCAAATATTTGTTTTCCATCTTCATTCCTTCGAACATTTCTTACTTTATATTTCCAAAATAAATCTGTCCAAACCGTATCAATTTTGTGAGAAAAAGTTGCTACAGGGTTATTTAATTCTTTTTCCCAATTATTTATTTCAATATGCTTGCCGAATCTAGATTTGAAATTTTCGAAAGGTGTTAATGCTTTTCCACGAGCATTCATTTTGATATACAAATCATCGGAAAGCCCAAAATTTTTCAACTTGATATAAAGAAAAGTAATTGGACGAATATCTTCCTTTGTTTCAATCAATTTTTGCCACAAATCTGAACTATCTTTAAATATAGCTTGAATTGAATCAAGCATTATTAACATTGCAGAAATTGTAGGGTCATTTTTCCAAGATATAACAAACCAAGAAGCGTTTTTTATAGTTTCTGACAATTGATTTTCGCCACATATTCTCTTTTCTTTATCAAGTTGTAATAGGTTTTTATAATCAATACTTTTATCAATCAATTCCTTACAAAATTCACGGGAACTTATCCGGGTTTCATAAGTAAATTTCATCAATCGTTCTTTTACAATATCTAATTTTCCTTCTTTATTGAAAATAAACCAATGCAACAAAAACAAAGTTGTAAGCCTTTGTTGTCCATCTAATGGTTGTAAAATATTCTTTTCCTCACTTCCATAGATAAAATCTAGCTCGACAGGATTTCCTATTAAAGCATTTTTCAAAGCATCTAAAAAATTACTTCTTACTTTTTTGTTTTTTGCTCTACCTTGTGCATAATCTCGTTGAATGATAGGAATTTCAATACTTCTATTTTCTAATAATTGCCAAAAACTTAATTTTTCAAATTCTTGCTTATTTATTTCGTTTTTCATGATTTTATCCATTTAGTGTTGGTAAATAAGGTGTTAATACTTCTTTTATATTATCAAAATATGATGTTCGATCTATTTCAGACCATTGCCCCAATTGATTAAGTTCTTTTGAATAATATTTCATAAAAACATTTCTAGTGCAAATAGGAACAAAAGTGCCTTTTTTCTCTTGTTCAATTATTTTTTTTCGTTTACTCTTGAAGGAATCGTTCTTGTATTTTCGGTTCGTTTCTCTATCTAATAAGCATAGATTTCGCAAGTTATCATCTTCTTCACCTAAAACATACTCAATTATTTCTTGAAAATTTGCATCTTTGTTACCTGTAGATTCTTCATAGTTTTTGATTCTTGAATTTAGCTTATCGTCTTTATAGACAGAATCAGCTTTTTCAAAATTATCATTCAACCAATTTTTTTGTTCGTTGAAATTGTCTGCTACTTCTGCTTCTGAAGCTTTGGCGTGTATATGCTCAATGTCCCAATTTTCTTTTTTGAATCGATTGAATGGGAAACGTGAGTTTTCTTTTGTATTATTCAACATAGTTTGAATATTATGCAACAACAAAACAGGTCTTATTATTGGATTCTTGTATTCAATATCAGCCAACTGGATATTGTTAAATTTCTCCTTAATTTTCGTTTCTATAAGTTCAATAAAATCTGTTTTGCTACTTGATTGAGAGTTTTCAATAAGTGTCTTAATATTTTCTCCAAGTGTAACTAAAAAACCAATTTTATGATATAACTCCCTGTTGTTAAACCAATCTTGCATTGTTTGAAAATAGCGTTTTACCTGTTTCCAACTATCTTCAATATCTTTTTCAGATTTGATTTGAAATTTTTCAGCATATTTTCTGAAAGTATAAGTATCATCTTCTTCATTTGTAGGCTTCCCAACAATTAAATCAAACAGAAATTCAATACGGGTGTCTTTTTCATTCTTACCTTTATTGATGAACCACCAAAATTCTTCATTATGTAATGAATATTCAATGAAATCCCACTCATTAGCTATTTCTAACTGTTTCAAGTGCTTTTTTTCGTCTTCAATTTGGAAATTGGAGCTATTAAGAAACAGAGCTTTGATAAGTTCTGAATTGGTCAAAGGGATTTTACCCATGTTGATACGCGTAAATATTTGCACAGCATCATCTTCATGTGTTTCATACCAAATTACTTTTGTTTTTTCCAGAAATGGAGTAATAAATTTTGAACTTACAGAACTATGAGTTACCGCTTTCTTTTTAAACCATTCTTTTATTGTTTCACAAGCTAAATAGATATAGGAATAATCAATATTATATAGGGACTCTTCTTCTGTTTTTTGTTCAACATTATTTAAAAAATCTTTACTGTTTGATTTATTTGTATTTCTGGTTTCGTATTCTAACTCAAATGTTTTTCTTTCGCTCTCCACAAATTTTTCTAAATTTTTCAAAACAAGAAAAATTGTTGTAAGTCGCTGTTGTCCATCAATAACTTCCCATTGTTCATTTTTTGCTTTAACTACAACTGGTTGCAAGCAATACCATTCGTCTTTATTTGGGTCAGATTCTATAAAAATCCAAATATCATTCAACAAATCTTTAACCTGTTGCTCTGTCCACCTATATCCTCGTTGATACGATGGTATAAAAAATTTGTATTGAAGCAATTCACCGATTGCTTTTATTGAGATATTATTATCCATTTCTATTGTTCTCTAAATGTATTTTAAAAAGTTCCGCACATGCCTTCGCATCACTCAATGCGTCATGGTGGTTTAAAGGTATGTTATATTCTCCGCATAGTGAAGCCAAGTTATCTCTAAAAATGCGATAGGTGCAATGCCCGGTAAATTCTGGGGTTGAAATTCCATAGTATTCTAAGGTCTGCTTTAAGCAATGAAAGTCAAAGGCAAATCCGTTGTGAGCAACAACATTTTGATTCTTGATGAATGGCACTATTTGACCCCAAATTTTATCAAATGTTGGTGCATCTGCCGTTTGGTCTGGAGAAATTCCATGAATATCAATAAAGTTATTCCAGTAATAATTATCTGGTGGTTGAACCAATATGGATAATTGGTCAGTGATTATCTGATTTTCTACCCGAACCAAACCCACCTGACAAATGCTCCATCGCTTGCCGTGCGCAGTTTCAAAATCTATGGCGGTGTATGAATTAAGCACTTGGTAATTTGTTTTCAAAGGGTTCATCATAGGTTTCCTTGAGGCTTCCTTTATCTCTTAAATCTGTAATCATGTTTTCCTTTTATTTTATTGCGTATTACCTTATATCCTATCGGATTACTCTTCTTTGATTTCTTATTTATACTTTTCCTCAAACTAGTTGATAACCTTTTTGCAGTCAATGCCAATTTCGTCAATTAAGTTTGGAATCGCGTTAAAGTGCGCAACAAAGAGCGTAAGCCCGTTGAGGTACGAACCATTCCTATCAGCAAAAACATTCGAAATCATCATTTTAGATGTTGTTCTAGCAATGTCAAACGGGCTTTCAGTTATTGAATGAAGGGATAAATTATTGGTATGCATACTTCGTTGTTCCTGATTTCTAAAACAAATATATCGGCATGAAACGACAAAACATGTCGCTCTAAAAAATCTTTTATCCTTTTGTAATTAGGCTCTTTCGGATTTACCGATGAGGTTACTTTCTGTGTTGGGGCAAACGCTACTATGCGCTTTGTGCGGACGGATAAGTGTCTCGTCCTGAAAAAAGGTGCCTCTCTAATGGTGTCTAACTTGAAAATTACACATCGAGCTTTTTTTAGGGTGGATTCTTATGTCGATTCCTTTTAGAAATCAGCATTTTCATTGTACTCCTTTCTACCTTTACTTATGGCTCAGTCGGTTTTTAAGGTGTTTTCAGGGATAATTCTGCTGGCTTTACTTGGAGGTGCTGCGTTTCGCAAAGACGGATTCCGAGTGATGTCGTTCAATTTACGGTACGATAATCCGGCAGACGGACAAGATGCTTGGATGGAGCGCCGGCAGGAACTGGGTCTATTCCTTCGCGCTGAAAGACTTTTTTCCAACCAGAAGCAGGCAGACATTCTCGGTTTTCAGGAGGCATTGAGTTCCCAGTTGTTCTACCTCGACTCGGTTTTATCGGAATATTCCCGTTATAGCCGTGGGCGAGACGATGGCGATATGGCCGGAGAACATTGCGCTATTTACTGGCGTAAGTCTAAGTTTGCGCTTCTCGATTCCGGAACTTTCTGGCTTTCGGAGCAACCTCATGTTCCGGCTAAGAGCTGGGATGCCGCACTGCCCCGCATCGCCAGTTGGGTAAAGTTCCGCGAAAGGAGCAGCGGCAAAGTGCTGGTGGTACTTAATACGCATTTCGATCATATTGGAGTAAAAGCTAGAGAAGCCTCGGCAAGACAGATTGCAGCATGGGCGAAAGCTCGAAAAGAGCCTGTAGTGGTAATGGGTGACCTAAATAGTGAGCCAGAGGACCTGCCAATACAAACACTTTTAGCAGAAGGGCTAACCGACGCGAGGCCGTTGAACAACACAAAACCCAGTTTTAATGGCTTTACTTGGCCTGAAGAGCGGCATAAGCTGATAGATTTTATACTCACCAAAGGGTTGATTGCATCTGAATATCAGGTTAATCGTTCCAAAAGAAGCAATCAACGCGAACTTTCGGATCATTATCCAGTGGAAGCAATGCTGCGGTGGATGGAATAATCGTAGTCTATATTATTAGCGATGTTTTTTTTGGAGGGAAAATGTTAGCGTTGTCGGCTTTCGGTTATTCAGGTTTAGAAGAAAAAGGAAATGAAGTATTTTCTACTTCTTCAAGCAACCCATCGGTATAAAAATTCGTCAACTTCGTGATGCGGATGTGGTGGAAGAAATTACTATTAGGCTTACTGGGAACATTGTTGCTGGCTGCTACAGTTCAGGCTCAAGATGCTGACTCCTTTCTTCGAAAAGGAAAACAGAAGCTGAAAGACGGCAAGTACGAAGATGCATTAGTTTACTTCTGTGTGAGCCTCGGCATGAACGACCAACTATACGAAGCTTGGATTGGGCGCGCTGAAGCAAGAATTGAATTGGAAGAGTACGACTTTGCTATGGACGATTACACCAAAGCGATAGCGTTGGCACCGGATATTCCAACGGCTTGGCTAGGAAGAAGCAAACTGAAGCGACGATCCGGCGACTTAATCGGCGCAGCGCAGGATTTTAATGAAGGGGTTTCGGCGAAGGCCAGAGCTTGGAAAAAGAAGTGGTTTTAGCCAGTCTTGAATTCCTCCGCCTATTGGTGGAGTAGTTTTCCACGAGAAGGAACCTTCTCATCCGTTGTATAAAAGTATAAGCCGGAAGGTAACGCATGTAAATCAAGCACTGATGTGCCGGAATTCAAGGGATGTGTTGAAACCTTCTTTCCTTGACAATCGAATAAGCAAAGGGTTGCCGGATATCGACCTTCCCAGGTTACTTGATACCAGCCGTTACCGGGATTAGGCCCAATGCTCAACGCAGGAAGTGCGGCGGATTCTTTTACAGACACGACAGTGGTTTTTTGAAATTTCCGGAAGAACTGCCATATCAGTTGGCTGGCTTTGATATCTTGATTGGTGATGGAAGTTGGAGAAGAAAACGAAGACCCTGGCCAGGAATGTCCGCCACCCTGAATGCGATACAAGACCACTTCGCTTCCTCCCCTACCATTATTCCAAGTGTAGCAGGTAACACTGGAGTTATCTGTAGTGTTGATGTCGGGCACAGCTTGCACTACCGGAACCGGGTTACACCCGTTGTTTCTCACCCAAAAATTCATCAGGCTGTCAACATGAACAAAAGCCATGGAGCCTCCAACACCGCTGTAGGGTACTGTCGCATCATTAGTGCCATGGAAATGCAATAGAGGCATCGCTCTACCCGGGACACACTGGTCGAAATGCTCCGGAACCATAGTGCCGGTAACCGAAGCAACGGCGGCAAAACGTAAGTTCATAAAGCAGGCAATGTCGTAAGTCATAAAACCACCATTGCTCATTCCGGTACTGTAAAATCGTTCTGGGTCTAGCGTTAGTCTTCTGCTAAGGGTATCGAGGATGGCATTGGCGAAAGCAAGATCTGCCTGAGCCTGTGTTACAGACCAGAAGCTAAACCAGCCGGTGTTGTTTCCGAGTGCCAGCCCATGAGGATGAACAACAATGAACCCAGCAGTATCAGCAATAGGGCGAAAGTCGCCGTAGTTTTCCTGAATTACGGCAGAGGAATTAAGCCCATGGAAATTAAAGACAAGTGCGGTAGGATTCCCGGGCTGATAAGATGCCGGGATGTAATAGCGAAACGGTCTATATATGCCTCCAATACGAATCGTATCAAGTACGGTAGTCTGCGCTTTGGCACTTCCTATAAGAAAAAAAAGTAACGCTACTATTCTCCAAAGTTTCATACTTGGAAGATAGCGTTTTTAACAGGATAAAGAGCGGTTAGGAGACGGACAGAGAATCCTCTGTGAGCAAAGCCCTGAATTCGGAAAGAATAATGGCTGTGGCTCCCCAACAAACGTGGTTACCGGTGATAAAACTCGGCACTTCGATTTTATGCCCACGAACTAGAACGGTTCGTTTTTCGGGTTGTTGAAGTAGGAAATTGTGGAGAGGAAGCTGAATTAACTCGGTAGCTTCCCGTTCTTGAAGCTGAAATCGGGGTTGATAATCCATCAGCCCGATAAATGGTTGAACAGCAAAATGACTTGGAGGGATATAAATCCTGCTTAAAGCACCCAAGAGTTGAATTTCCTGTCGAGGAATTCCAATTTCTTCTTCGGTTTCACGTAAAGCGGTATCAGATAAATCGGCATCGATAGGTTCAACTTTTCCACCGGGAAAACTTACCTGATCACTGTGAACACCGTCATAACTAGCTCTTTTAGTAAGGCAAAGGTGAGTTTCGCCATTTGCAGGGTAGAGCAGCACCATCACGGCTGACCAGCGTGGCTTCGAGGCCAAGATTTCGTTCCAATCGGGAAAAGGGCGAAAATCCGGTGCCAAAAGCTTGTGGGCATTCTCGCCTGGAAGCGGGCTAAGTAACCTGCTTTTTAGCTCGTCAGCCGTGATATTCATTACCAACCGGCTGTTTTCAGAACTTGCTCCGCGTGAGCTTTTGTATCTACTTTCTCAATCAGATGCTCGATTACACCTTCTTCGTTGATCAAGAAGGTTACTCGGTTAGTGCCCATGTATTTACGTCCGTACATAGATTTTTCAATCCAGACACCATATTCGTTTACAATGGTTTGGTCTTCGTCTGCAATCAAGTCAAAAGGAAGATTGAACTTGTTGGCAAATTTGTCGTGGCTTTTAACGCTGTCGGTGCTGATGCCAACCACTTTGATTCCTTTCGACAGAAACACTTGATGGTTGTCGCTCAGGCTACAAGCTTCAGCAGTACATCCGGGGGTGTCGTCTTTGGGGTAGAAGTAGAGGACCAACTTTTGTCCGGCAAAATCAGAAAGGCTAACAGTATCGCCTTTTTGATTTTGGCCTTGAAAATGGGGGGCTTTTTGCCCGATTTGAAGATGACTCATAGGAGTTTGAAAGTTACGGAGAAGGATTTAGTGTTTTTAACGAGGTCTTCAACTGTTAACACCAGCCGATGGATTCCGGTTTTTAGGGTATCAGGAATTTCCACTACCACACGTCCGGTTTTAGCATCGAAAGCAGCCGGTTCCCAATGGTTGTTGATAAAAGCTTCAATTTTGCCAATCCCAGAATCAGGGTCCTGAACGAGAAAGAATAGGCGTTCATCTTTTAAAAAGAGCTTTCCTTCTGAAACATTCAAGGGTAAAATGGCCGGTTCGCTAAGATCTTCTTCCAGATAAAGTGTTCCAAAGGCTTTGGTTCTAAAATTAAACCAGTCGCCTTGCCATTGCCCTTTAATCCATTTTTTTCCTGAACTTGTTTCTAGCACAACAGCCGCTTTTTCCCGGCTTTCTTTGCTGAGCCGTGGTGCAAAAAGTGCGCATTCAACCGAAGTATGCAAGGGTTCGTCTGGTTTATGAAATTGGTGGATGGCTGATAAATGTTTTCTCGTGGGTTTCAGTTCGTACTGAAGACACAACGAGTCGTAAACAGCGCCTTCCGGAAAATCTGCCTTAAATTCCGGCTGCTCTAATTTTGCCGATTTAAACGGACTCAGGTTGAAAACACATGGGGCATTGATGGCTTGGGTAGTAGTAGAGGCACCTTCTTCCACCAAAAAATCCAACCTGCTGATGTTTCCAGCGAAATCAGAGGCAATAATTTCTCCTGAAAGCAACGTGCTTGCTCTTGAGCTGACTAACCCTTGTCGGTGAATTTTTTTCAACCAAGGAAACAGGTTGCCGGGCAGACGAAAGCAACGGAAATATTCTCGTCCGCTATTGGCCCATTCTTGAAAATCGAGGAAGGCATTGGCGTATCGGCTTTCCCGAAAGTGGAAATGCTCAGCCTGAAAATGAAACAGGGTGTCACCGGCTATTTTCAGCACTAAACTGTAAATACCATTACGACCCGGGCTTAAGTCCTGCTGATCCCAAACTTCTATTGCTAGACCCACCTGCCCGGAAATGCGGATGGGTTTGTCGCCAAGTGAGTACTGTCCGTTCTGTCCCCTTAAGCGGTAATAATACGGTTTACTTTGGCCGTTCACGCGAGCTTGGCTTCGCCAAGGAGTAACTTTCAAGCTTCTTAGCACGGGATGTTTGCTATCTGGAACCTTGATTCCCCAAAGCAGCGGGTTGATAATGGTTTCCGTTTTTTCGTCCCGTATTTCAAAATGAAGATGCGGCCCTGCGGAGCCTCCAGTATTTCCAGACCAGGCTATAACATCGCCTTTAGTAATGGGGAGATCAGCCGGATTAAGGCTAAAGTCAACTTCCCAGCTTTTCTCTTTGTATTGCTGCTTCAACACACGTTTACGAATAGCGTCATTAAATGCGTCGAGATGCCCGTATTGAGAGACAAACCCTCCGGGGTGGCTCAAGTATAACGCTAAGCCATAACCTTCTGCACTTACTTTTATTCGGCTTACATGGCCTGACGCGGTAGCGTAAACAGGATGCCCGATGCCATTGGTTTTCAGGTCGAGCCCAGAATGAAAATGGGAAGGCCTCAATTCTCCAAACGTCCCCGAAAGCATACGGGTATCGTCTAACGGCAAAAAAAGCGGCGTCTTTTGAGGCTGTGCGAAACCACACCAGCTCCAAAAGACGCCGATAAGAAAAGTGCAGAACTTAGAAGTTCGGCGAGAGTACATATTTAGCGTAGAAGTCCTCAATTACCTGAACCGCGTCATCGGCGGTATCTACAATATGCATCAGGTCAAGGTCTTCCTTATGTATGTTGTGTTCTACATCGCACATGGTGTCTTTCAGCCAATCGATTAGGCCTTGCCAGTAGCTGCTTCCAACCAAAACGATAGGGAAACTTCCGATTTTCTTGGTTTGAATTAACGTTAGGGCCTCGAAAAGCTCATCCATAGTGCCAAAGCCGCCTGGAAGCACCACAAACCCCTGAGCATACTTCATAAACATTACTTTACGCACAAAAAAGTAGTCGAAGTTGATGAGTTTGTCGCTGTCGATGTAGGGATTTTGGAACTGCTCGAAAGGAAGGTCTATGTTGAGGCCAACGGATTTCCCGCCTTCCTTATGTGCTCCTTTGTTTCCCGCTTCCATTATTCCGGGGCCACCTCCGGTGATTACGCCGTAACCTCTTTTTACTAAGAGTTCACCAATATCTTCTGCCAGTTGGTAGTACTTGCTATCCGGTTTGGTGCGAGCAGAACCAAAGATGGATACACAAGGGCCGATTTTAGAGAGCTTTTCGAAGCCTTCTACAAACTCGGAGATAATTTTAAAAATTTGCCAGGAAGAGGACGCTTTGATTTCTGTCCAGCTTTTTTCCTCGAAGGCTTTCAACACTTTTTCGTCTTGCATCTGAATGAAGTTTAAGTTTAACTCGCCGGTAATAATCCTGATACTTATGATAGCGTGGTTTTTCCGGTAAAAAGGAAATAAATGTAAGGTAAAAACTTTCGAACTAAAATGAGGAGCGCTAAAACCCGGTTACAACTTACGTTGCATTTTCAGATTAAGAAACTCTACGGTAAGGGAGAAGCCCATAGCAACATAAGCGTATGCCTTGGATATTTCTATATGTACAGACTCCAAGACCAGCATAGTACCAATCAACACCAAGAAAGCGAGCGCCAGCATTTTGATAGTCGGACGTTCGTTAATAAACGCACTGACTTTAGCAGAAGCAATCATCATAATAATCATGGAAATGATTACCGCGCCTACCATTATTGGGAACTGGTTAGAAAGCCCAACAGCCGTAAGGATGGAATCGAAGGAAAATACAATATCTATGAGTATAATCTGAACGATGATGCCGCTGAAGGTAACAGCCCTTCCATCGTTTTTCGCTCCTTCAGCCTCATGCTCCCTATGGCGAAGTTTTTCCGCAATCTCTTTAATGGTTTTGAAGAGCAAAAACATTCCACCTGCAAAAAGAATGAGGTCTCTTCCGGATGGATGCAGACTTCCCAGTGTAAAGATGGGTTTAGTTAGGCTGGCCAGCCAAGAGATTGTAAAAAGCAGCAAGATCCTTACCCCTAACGCTAAGGCAAGTCCGATGGTTCTACCCCGTGCTTGTTGTTGCCTTGGTAGCTTATCGGTAAGGATTGAGATAAAGATGATATTGTCAATCCCTAAGACGATTTCAAGAACAGTCAGGGTAAAGAGGCTAAGTAGCGCTTCGCTGGTGAATAAATCAGCCATGTAAAAGTTAAAAAGGAGAAAAAGAATCTGGAGTTAACGTTCCAGGTCAGTATTGAGACGGTATCGAATCACGCGGTTGTTGCCTTTATCCGCTACATACAAGGTTCGACGGAAGTAAGCAACACCGGAAGGTTGTTTAAATTGAAACGGTCCGGAGCCGGTACCACCAAAAGAGGTTTTGATGAGTTTGGTTTGCCCGGAAGCAGCAGGAGGCACTACGCCTTCAAAACCAGCCGGGCTAAACTGGTAAACCGAGTCTTTCTGGCTATCAGAGACAAAAATATGACGCGTTTCGTCTGGAGCAACACAAACATCCGAAGGCATTCCGAACCGGAATGGTGCGTAAAGAAATCCGTTCGCCTTGGTAGTATCGAAGTTCAACAACGTGGGGTTACCGGTGTATTCAGGGCCGGTTTCAGGGTTGAAGCTTTGTTTTATCCACAGAACTTTATACTCAGCCTGAGGGCTTCCTTGTAAGACTAGAAAGTCGGCGGAATTATTCATACCGAAAGCCAATTGAGGAGGCCCAACAAACGTTCCGATACCGGAAGGTTGTACAGCACTTTTAATGCTGGAACTAAGTGGATTAAGGCCTATTGCATAGCCGAGGTTTGCGCCGTTAGGGTCATAAATCAGCACCGCATTATCACTGGCAGAAATGCTCATGGCTGAATTGGTAGGGCCGCGGCGACTAATATAAAGGGTGTTATCGGCTATGCAGGAAACACCGGTAAACTCAACAGCAGCATCAGCAGCACCCCTAAAGTTGGTGTTAAAGCGTGAGTTGTCGTTGAAATAATGCAGAATAGTATCTAAAAATACCGGCCCGCCTTGCTGGCTGGCATTTCTAAGATGGTAAACCGCAGCAATGTTGTAGTTTTCGCCGTTCAGTACCGTATCGTACCTGCCAATAACGTAGGTATGTATTCGTCGATCCTGGGTAACCTTGGTTGCACCGGGAATAGGAATCAGGCGATGAAAAGTTCCTTTTAAGTCGAGGATGTTGAGGCCGCGTTTGTCAATCACATACACCATCTCGTCGTAACCCACAAAAACGTCTGTAGGCTCCTGAAAGTTGCTCCAAATAGGTAAGATGGGCACATAACCTACGGCATTGGGAACCAAACTCGGATCTATTGCACCTTGTTTCAGAACATCATCCACTTGATCATCCTGTTTGGAGCCAAAGATAAAGTTGCAACTGCTAAGAGTAGAAGTCACTAACAAAGCAGGAACTAAAAGTTGGAGAAGTCGTTTCATGGGCACTTAAAAAATACTAGCACTAACAGTAAGGCGATGAATGATTCCGAGGCGGTCGCGGTTATTGAATCCATAATCGAATCTCAGACGTCCAAAGCGGCGTTTAGTTTGTAATCCTAATCCAACAGCAGGAATCGATTGCTCCTGAACTCCAAACTCGTATCCACTGCGGAGGTAAAGAATATCTCGCCAACAGTATTCGGCACCAAGACCAAATGTTTCGCTGTTATCAGTAGGGTGGTTAAGCTGAATAATGCCACTCAGCAAGTGATCTCCTTTTTTCAGGAAATCATACGCATATCCAATTCTGAAGATGGCAGGTACAGCCATGTCTTCAAAACTGGAAGCTTTCGTTTCACCGTTTAGGCGAAGCCAGTTGAACTCGCCTTCAGGACTTACATTGAATCCAAAGTTGGTAATTGTAACCGCAAAGCGCATTCTTTTCTCTGGTATTTTGTAAGTCAAGCCTAAATCGAAAAGACCATTTTGAGCAGCGGCTGAAGCTATAGCTTCACGTGCATATTTAGCGGTAAGGCCGAAGCTGAAGTTCTCTGTGAGCTGGTGGGCATACGTTAATCCAAGGAGAAGACTGTTAGCGGTGAATGTTCGACCAGTGCCGAAAGGTTGAAATTCGGTAGTCTCTTTCATTTCACCTGAACTCAAGCTGATGATTTGAAAACCCCAATGACTTTGGCCTGATCGAATGACTAATCCACCGTATTGAAGACCCACCCCGGCAAAGTAGCGGGTATAGCCTAATTGAAAGTGCACTTTCTGGGTGTCAAGACCTGTGATGCCGGCGGGATTCCAATAGAGAGAAGCGACATCGTTGGCTTGAGCAATGTAATTCCCGGCAAGAGAAGCAGCCCTGGCATCGGGCCCAATTTTCAGGAATTGCATGCCGGTTGTTGCTACACGAGAGCTGCCGTAATCGGGCAGTAACTGCGCGGATACTTGACCGACAGTAAGAGTAATTAGGAGTAAAAGCAGGCTACGCATTCCAAAAAGCGGTGCAAATTACGGACAATACATAGATTACGCGGCCTTTCAACAGGATAATCACAAAAAGACAAAACAGAAGTAATGTCTTAAGTATGAAGAAAAAGGTAATGACGAAGGAAATACAAGAGAAAAGCCGGGTTCTTGAACCGCAAGGTTAGCTTGGCGCCCTGCATGAATACTGACCAGCCTATTGGCAGAAAATTATTAGCTTCCGCTGACAGAAAACGGCCACCTCGGCACAAATACCGGTAGCGCGATAAGGTGCTCTTCAGGCTTTTACGCTCAAGAACCGACCAGCCTTGACGCATTACTAAAGGTAATATTGTTACCTGAAGGCCAAGCTTGCCGAGTTTATGACAAAAGGAAATGTCAGACCAGTCGAGTTCGATGCGTTCTGTGTAGCCTCCAGATTGCTGAAACACCTCCAAACGAATCATCAATCCAGAATTGATAACGCTTACTTCGTGAAAGGAATAAACTTCTTCCCTAAGCGTAATCTCCGGGTAATGCTTGGTTGATTGACCTTCGCTGAACAGGCATGGGGAGAAAAAGGCATAGCCGCCGAGAACATATAGTGCAACAGCATCGGTCACCGGATTTTCTTGCAACTTCCGTTCATAATGATTCCCGGCATTCTCCGGAAATTCTGAATCCTGATCTAACAGCAACAAATGACTGTAGCCCATTTCTATGGCAACCTTCGCAGCATAGTTGTAAGCATACGAAAGACCGGGATTATGAGGAAAGTGAATGTAATGAAGTTTTGTTGAGCCGAAAATGGAAGGAACGGTTTGCGATTCAGGGCTATTGTCAATAATCAGAATGTCTGCAAGTGAGTGCCAGGTTTTCAACAGGCTGTTCCATGTTTTGCTCGAATCCAGTTCGCAGCGGTAAAGAACGATTACCGGAATAGGAATCATACGTTCACTCATGCCTTAGGACTCGCCAATACTGCAAACTGTAGGGGCAGGCTGTCGTTTATCCAGGTTGGAAACACCAGGCGGAGCAGCCGGGTTTTTTTTGTTAGAAAGAGATTGATGCCTTGAATATGATTAACCTGATAGCCGGCCTCATCAAACATGCGCAGAGTGCTTATGCGGGTGAAAAAGCGCAAGTGGGTGCGGTCTAAAATGCCTTCATCCCGGTAACGCCAGTCTCTTGTAGATAAAACGTCCTTGAGGTTGCCGAGGTTTAGAACATTAGGGACAGAAGCAAGAATTTGACCTCCCGGCTTAAGTAATGGGATGCAAGTCTTCAATACTTCCCATGGATCAACAAGATGTTCGAGCACATCGTTGAAGCAAATAAGGTCGAATTGCTGAGAAGGCAATTGAGAAACGGCCTGTTCCACCGAAGTTTCCAGCACTTCGTCCAGCACTTTCCGAGCTTCAGCAGCAGCAGCCGGAAATGGCTCTATGCCAACAACAGTACAACCGAGTTCCGACTTTATCATTCCACCAAATTTTCCACTACCACATCCCACATCCAGCACATTTTGGGTTCCTTTTGGAATAAAAGGCAGCATTTCTGTTCGGTCGTAAAAGGTGTAATTCAGCGTTTTATCCATGCTTTCGGCAGCGTTTTATGGCTTCGAAGATACACAATTGTGAAGCAGCCTGCCATTCGCCGTTTACCTTTGGCGTATGAACCACCTGAAGCGATTTCTGCCCGGCTCTTCGCAACTGGTGCGCAACTTCCTCTCGTTGTCTGCCATACAGGCGTTTAATTACCTACTTCCATTGCTCACCTTTCCCTATATGCTGCGGGTTCTTGGGATTGAAGTGTTTGGTGCTTACCAGTACGCTATGGTGATAGTGGGATATCTCGGAATCGTGATTGATTATGGCTATAATATGAGCGCGACGCCATTAGCGGCCCAGTATCGGGATCAGAAAACCGAACTGCAGCAGTTGTTCAGTGAGGTGATTTCTGGCAGGATAGTGCTTCTCGCAATTGCGCTTTTGTTACTGCCACTAACCTACTTTTTCTGGCAGCCGGTTAAGGGATTTGGCGAAGTGTTAATGGTGTTATTCGCTGGTTTGGTATCCTCTATTTTCATTCCTACTTGGCTTTACCAAGGAGTAGAAAAGATGAGCTTTGCTGTTGTTCTTCATTTCTGCGGACGGGTAATTCAAGTTGCAGGCTTATTTCTTTGGGTAAAAACACCTGCTGACTGGGTACTAATGGCGTGGTTTAGCACCGGAGGCCAAGTTGCAGCATCACTAGTAAGCATGGTTTTGTTGCATAGGCATTTCGGGTTAAAGTTCGGATGGGCAGGTTGGAGTAAGAGTCTCAATAGTTTGAAATCAGGAGCTGCCCTGTTCTTCTCACAGTTTGCTATCAGTTGTTACCTAATGGGAGGGATGTTTTTAGTGGGCCTTTCACGGAATGCTCGGGAAAGCGGAGTTTATGCTTTGGCAGATAAGATTCTGCAATTGATTCGGCAATTGCTGATCATGTTCTTTCAAGCCGTTTTTCCCCGGACTTCTTTACTCATCGCAGAAAACCCCATGGCGGCACGCCGGTTTTTTCTTCGATTCACCTACGTGCTGATAGCCGTCTTTGGCACCGGAGGTTTAGTGCTTTTTTTTCAGGCCGACCTAATTGTGCAATTGCTTTCGGGAAAATCCATACCTGAAGTGTTGCCTTTGTTGCGGATTATGGCCTTTATCCCCTTGGTTGTGGCATTAAACATCCCGGCATTTCAGGCATTGCTGATAACAGGAGAAAAGAAAGCGTATTCTACAGTACTCGTCAGCGGAGCTACCCTCAACATTGTGCTAACGGTTTTTTCACTACGTTTTTTCGGGTTGAAGGAAGTGGCCTGGTCGCTGTTGCTAACAGAAATCTGGATTACAGCCGGCCTCCAAAGAGTATTATGGAAGAAGGTACCCGAACTTTCGGTGTGGTATCGGAGGAGTTAAAAATCCTGATAGAAGTTTTCTATGCGAGTAGCGAACGTGAACATAACCCAAGTTTCACCCTGTTGATTAGGACGATTGGTCATTCCCCTGTGGGTAAGACTAAGTTCAACCCGCATATTGGTAGAAGGATTTATCACATAAGCAGCCCTAATCTCAGCAAACCACCATTGGTGCTGAAGTCCTTGGCCTATCTCATTGCCAAACTCACTGACATAGCGGTTATGATCCTTGTCCGGCTCATTGCCAAAATTCAGCCCCCCGGTATCGGAACCAGTTATGGCATAATTGAGCTGCGCATTAAGCCTCCATTTGCTATTGGAATAGCGCCATTGAGTCATAACTTCTGCAAAATTACTTCCAAGGGGATGCGCTAAAGGCAGGTTGTTGTGCACATAGCTTTGATCTGGTCCCCAATGCGAGTAAGTGTAAGGACGTACAACATTGCCTTCAAGACGAGCAAAAAGGTTTTCGACGCCGGCAAACCGATACGTTTTAACCCCAAGTTGTACAGAATATTTATTTGCCCACCAACCTCTTTGCTTTAACAACTCAGCAAACCGCATTTCATCAAAAAGGAGTTGTCCATAAAGCTGGGTAGTTGAAGACAATTTGTACTTAAGCGTGGTGCCTAACAAAGTGTTATCGGGTGAGCCGATAGAAAATTCAATGGGCGAAAGGAAAATAACAGGATTCAAATATTGAAAATCGAATCCTCGATAATTGCCTGCAGTATCTCTGGCGGCAGTTACTAATGACTGAAAGAATCCCCACTGAATTCGTTTAGTTAAACGGATATCAAGCTGGTGGATGACCGTATATTTAATCGGTTTTCCAATAACCCTTGATATTCTTGGGGAACGATTGTCAATCATTTGGGTATAAAGGTTTGTATAACGAATAGGGCCTGCTTCTGTCGTTATTTTGAAATAAGGAAAAGGCGGCGCATAATCGGAAAGCAGTAAAGACCGAAACCCTTCACCTATAAACAGGCGGTCGTAGCCGATTTGTAAATTGTAGTTTTTGGAGGGAGAATAACTGAAATAACCAGTAGCTATTGCCATTTGATAAACACTTCCAGTGTTGCCAAAAACAAAACGACCCGGAAGCGAATTGTTGACTCTTCCTAACGAGTCCATGTAAGCTGGAACGCGTTCTTCTGCAAGGTAAACGCGTGTTTCGAAGCCAACTTTATCTCCAACCATCCCCATAATTCTTGCACCTCTATAACTTGAAAACAGGTTGCTTCCGAAAGAACTTTGACCGATACTAAAGTTAAACAAAGGGTCAATCATGGAAACAAACCCACTGCTTCTGATGCTGTAAAGGGATTCATTAAACAGTTTTCGCTTGAACCAGGACTGTTTTGTATCGTCTGGGTTTCGGAGAGAATGCGGTTGATAATGACGAAATGGACGAACGGAAGTAAGGTTAGTATCACTTAGAGAAGCCATTTTGGCTTCGGCATCCAGAGTAAAATCCGTTTGTAACGGCAAATTGAGTGGAGTTTGAGCATTTGTTGTAAGTGCAAAACCCAAAAACAACGAAGCCACCATGAGGCGGCTAAGTAGAAAAAAGTGGCTATTGGTTTTTTTCATCGAAAGAGAGTGACAACGATTATGGTGTCTATAGCATTCGAATTGGTAAGTTCTAAGTCTCGATTGTTAACCGTGATGGATTGGCCGGCAGAATAAGATTGAATTTCGTTTTGAAAATGAGCCGTTACTCCTCCTTTCACAACATTGATAATACCATTGAAATCTTCAATCAAAAACTGGCTCTGAGGCTTTAAGGTCAACTCTTTTACCCGGTAGTCGTGCCCTTCCCAAAGGTTAAGCTCGGTGCCCCAAGAATAAAACCTTTGCTGTTGCTTTTCAACGAGGTAAGGTTGGGTAGTTTTTAGCTTGTCCACCACTTTTTTTACATCCTGCGACTGGCCTCGTTTACAAACAAGCAAAGCGTCATGAGTTTCCACGATAATTAAATCTTCAACCCCAATTGTAGCTATTGTTCTTCCACTGCTGATGATGCAATTATTACGGCTATTGAACGTAAGGAGTTTCGGATTAAGCGTATTTCCTTGAGGGTCTTTTTCAAGCTCTTGGTAAAGCGAATCAAAACTGCCGAGATCGGTCCAGCCCATATCTGCAGGAACAACTTTGACTTTACGGCTATGCTCCATAACTGCATAGTCAATGCTTAAGTCAGGAATAGCTTGCATATCCTGCAAGGCTATACGAGTAAATTCCTTTTGCGTAGAATTATTAAAAGCTATGCGCGCTTTTTCGAAGATTTCTGGAGCATAGATTTTAAGTTCTTCGAGGAACACACCGGCTTTGAAGCAAAACATGCCGCTATTCCAATAGTAATTACCAGCTTGAAGAAATACCTCGGCGGTTTCGAGGTTTGGTTTTTCTTTGAACGATACTACATCGTGGCCGTCGGCTTCAATATATCCATAGCCTGTTTCCGGATAATGTGGTTTAATTCCGAAGGTTACCAATTGATCCGCTTCAGCATAACTAACAGCCAACCGAACAGCTTCCTCATAAGCTTTAGTGTCTCGAATAAGGTGGTCAGAAGGAGAAATGAGGAGTACTTCTTCCGGCTTTAAACCCATGCAGGCTAGCGCAATGGCAGGAGCAGTATTGCGTCCTACAGGTTCCAGAATAATATGAGATTCGTATTTAGGCAACGATTGGCTTACAGCCAGCTCGTATTGATCTTCGTTTGTTACAATCAGGAAGCGATTTTCGGCAAGTCTTGCATTGCGCTTTTGAGTAAGTTGGAAAAGGGAATCTTCTCCCAAAAGCGGGTAAAAATGCTTAGGAAAAAAGCGACGGGAAAGAGGCCAGAGTCTGGTTCCGCTTCCGCCACAGAGAATGAGGTTAATCATAGTTGCCAGTTATTTCGTAGCCTGAAAACGCTCCTTGTCTAAAGATTCGAACTTAGAGTTATTGGAGATAAACTCGGGAACCACCATCTTCAACTTGTCTACAACCTTAAACTCATCTTGCGCATTAAGTGCCGCTTTTAGCTCCTCTATTTGCTTCATGACCTGGGTAAAATCGGTTTCTCTGACTTTAGCTATCATGATTTTCGGATGATGAGTTTTAATGGTGTTTTCGTTATCGTTGAGTAATTCTTCCATTAACTTCTCTCCTGGTCTTAGGCCTGTTATTTTAATTTGAATGTCTTTACCGGGAGTAAGGCCACTTAAACGAATCATTTTAAGGGCCACGTCGTAAATTTTTATTGACTCGCCCATGTCGAAAATAAAGATTTCACCTCCTTTTCCCATTGCTCCTGCTTCCAATACTAATTGACAGGCTTCGGGAATAGTCATGAAATAACGAGTGATATCAGGATGCGTTACCGTTAATGGACCACCTGCTTCGATTTGCTTATGAAAAAGGGGTATAACAGACCCATTAGAGCCCAATACATTTCCAAAACGGGTAGTGATAAATTTAGTGCCTTCATAAGCAAAGTTGTAACTCTGAGTATAAATCTCGGCAACGCGTTTGGTAGCACCCATTACATTCGTTGGGTTAACTGCCTTATCAGTTGAAACCATTACGAACTTCTCCGTACCGTATTCCACGCTGAGGTCTGCCAGAATTTGAGTTCCACAAACATTAACATTGACTGCCTCTTCCGGATTTTCTTCCATCATTGGCACATGTTTATAAGCAGCAGCATGGTAAACGATAGCAGGACGAAGCCGGGAGAAGATGTCTCGCATCCGTTTTTCGTTGCTAACATCTCCAATTACAAAGTCTACGTCAACGACTATATTTTTAAGAAGTTTTCCAAACTCAATTTGCAAATCGTGAAGACTTGTTTCAGCTTGATCTACCAACACGAGTTTGGCTGGGTTATAGTGCGCCAATTGCCTGGCGATTTCTGAGCCAATCGAACCTGCTGCACCAGTAACTAAGACTACCTTACCGCTTACCTGAGATTTTACATTCGGGTTGTCTAACACAATAGGTTCCCGATCTAAGAGGTCTTCAATTTTTACTTTCTGGATTTGCTTGGTACTAAGCTGGCCGTTAATCCATTTTCCAACTGGAGGAACCGTTTTTACGCTGATGTCGTGGGTCAGGCATTTGTCGATGATTTCCCTTTTTTTAATTGGGGAGATGTTTTGAATGGACAAAATAACTTCATCAATGTTGCGATCTTCAATTAAATCTGATGAAAGCACTGAAGAGGAATAGACTAGTACACCATCAATTTTTTTATTGACTTTTTTTGGATTGTCATCCACGAAACCAACGATGTTATAAATAACACTACGGTCGTGCAGAAGTGAGTTCTTGGTAATAATCCCGCTTTGCCCTGCTCCGTAAATAAGTACATTAGTGCGTTTTCCTTCTTCCCGGCTGAACTTGAAGTAGGCCATACGAATGATAACTCTTCCGCTGATTAGCAGGGAGTTGGCAATAAATAAGTAAATAACTAAAACCGAGTTAGGGATAAACTGCCTGGATTCTGACCCAAGAAAACGATAAGCCAAGTTAATCAGCAGCAAGGTTATGAAGGCAAAAAACACTGCCTTACTAATGCTTACTGCATCTGAAATTCCGGTATGCCGGATTATTCCTCGGAACGAGTTGAAAACAACGAAAAACACAGTCTGTGTTAACAAAACTGCCGGGAGGTTCTTAAAGTAAACTCCAAGATCCAACATTTGAATATCCAGACTAAACCGAACAATGTAAGCAGCCAGAAAAGAGGCCGCTACAGTCAGGATATCAAGCCCTAACACTATCCAACGCGACAAAACTTTGTCAGCATAACTCCGCACAAATCTTCTGACCATACTACACTAAAATTTATTAGCTCTTGAACTCTTCAAATCTACAAGGAAAACTTTTTGGCCAACAAGTTAAAATTAACAAATATTTACAAGCCATGGCGCTTTCGAACCGTTTTTTTAATCTTTTCAAGACGTCACTGAATTTTTATCTGCTTAACATAGCTTCCGCCAAGCAAAGCATTAAGTTTTTCACAAATCTGAGCTTCACCAAGGCGAAGTTCATAGCGTAAAGCTGCCGATTCTACGGCAACATAGAGAAGACCATTCTGCAAACTTATCTTTCGAGTATTACGTGTAACAGCCGCACCCATCAGGCTTTCCCAACACGCCACTACCCTCGCTTCTGCATAAGGTTGGCTGAGTCCGTAGGCGGAGAGGAATTCCTGAATAACTGAACCTAAAGGCTCGCCTTGGTGGTATTCCACTTTTCCAGTTTTCGTTATTGTCGGTTTTCTCACGAATTTTCTCTTAATGTAATAATTTCTAACAACTAATCGGTTGATTCACGACGACTTTCGGGATATTATCGAACTGTTTGCCTACGATCATGATATCGTTATCCAAGAAGGTTTCCAAGACTATCTTCATGAAGCGACCGAAAGTCTTCTATACTGCCATAGTTTCTTCCGGCAATCTCAATAGTGCCGTTAGTAACCGTTCCGAGCTTTAAGGCAGGAACTTGGCTCCGTTGAATTTCCTTTATGAACGATTCTTCCTGCTCTGGTGCTACAGTAACTGCCACCCGACTCTGAGCTTCACCAAAAAGAAAAGCATCCGGACGGAAACCAGCAGGAATGGTGATGTTGAAGCCCCGGCCTCGAATGAGCGATGACTCAAGGAGGCAATTCCACAAGCCCCCGTCGGAAAGATCATGAGCAGATTCTATGTGCTGGTCGCGAATGAGTTGCTTTACTAACACCTGAACTTTTAGCTCCATGTCGAGATTAAACTCAGGACAAGGAGAATATTTAATGCCATGAAAGCCATAGAGGTATTGGGAGCTACCCATATCGTCGCTTTGTGGGCCTAGCAAGTAAATCAAATCACCAGGCTGCTGAAAATCCAACGTCATAGTTCTGTTGATGTCTTCAACTAACCCAAGCATTCCAATAACAGGAGAGGGTAAAACAGGTCCTTCGAACGAGCTTTGATTATAAAAGCTAACGTTTCCTCCAGTTACCGGAGTATCCAGTGCCCTGCAAGCGTCTCCCATGCCTTGAATTGCTTCAACAAACTGCCAGTAAACTTCCTGGTTGTAAGGGTTGCCGAAGTTAAGACAGTTCGTTACGGCGAGAGGAGTTCCGCCTGAGCAAACAATATTGCGGGCTGCCTCAGCAACGGCGATGGCCGTTCCTTGCCGAGGATTTGAAAAAACATATCGGCTGTTGCAGTCCACCGTTAGGGCAAGTGCTTGACCAGATTCCTTAACGTAAACTAACGCTGCATCGGAAGGCGACTGCCCGCTCATATTAACTGTACCAACCGTGCTGTCGTATTGTTGGTGAATCCAGCGTTTGGAGGCTAAGTTGGGATGGCCGGCGAGGTAGCACATCACAGGCAAAAGATCTTCCGGCTGACGCACTTGGTCATCGGTATAAGCGGCAATATGTTGCAAATACTTCGGCTCTTGGTATTCGCGATTATAAACAGGAGCTCCGCCACCAAGCACTAAACTATCGGCGGGCACTTCTGCTTCTAACTCCCCATTCATGAAAAAGCGGAGATTCGGACCCTCCGTTACTTCACCTATTTGTACGCAGTTAAGATCCCATTTAGCAAAAACATCCAATACCTTTTGTTCTTCGCCCTTTTTCGCTACAATGAGCATTCGCTCTTGCGATTCTGAAAGCAGGATTTCCCATGCTTTCATTTGCGCCTGGCGAGTTGGAACTCGGTCGAGAAAAATGTTCATACCTGCTTCTCCCTTGGCCGACATTTCGGAAGTAGAGCAGATAATTCCAGCGGCACCCATGTCTTGCATTCCGATTACTGCACCTGTTTGAATCACTTCGAGTGTAGCCTCTAACAACAGTTTTTCCTGAAATGGATCGCCAACCTGAACTGCCGGTAAGTCTTTGGCGGAATCTTCTGTTAAATCTCCAGAAGCGAAGGTTGCACCGTGTATGCCGTCTTTGCCGGTATGGGAGCCGACGATAAACACCGGGTTGCCTGTTCCATGAGCTATAGCAGAAACGGTTTTTCCATGCTCTACTATGCCCACACTCATGGCGTTGACTAATGGATTAACGGTAAAAGAATCGTCGAAAAACACTTCTCCCCCAACGGTAGGAACCCCAAAGGCGTTGCCATAGTCGCCGATGCCTTTTACTACACCACGAATGATCCAACGGGTACGTTCTTCTTCCAGCTTTCCAAAGCGTAAAGAATTGAGCTGTGCAATTGGCCTTGCGCCCATGGTGAAGATGTCGCGGTTGATGCCTCCTACTCCGGTTGCAGCACCCTGGTAAGGCTCTATCGCCGATGGGTGATTGTGGCTTTCTATTTTGAAAGCACATCCTAACCCGTTGCCAATATCCACCAATCCGGCGTTTTCTTCTCCTGCTTTGGCAAGCATACGGTCACCATCTTTAGGCAAAGTTTTCAGCCAGCGAATGGAGTTTTTATAGGAGCAGTGTTCGCTCCACATCACAGAATAAATGCTGAGTTCGGTGAAGTTGGGCGTTCTGCTTAGATAGGCACAGATAGCGTCAAATTCTTCAGGCAGCAATCCAAGCTGGCGTGCGGTTTCCAGGGGTGCAGTCATGGCGGTGCAAAAGTACCCTTTTGAATCCGAAGTGCAGGGACGACTTTAAGGATTTAAAGCAAAAGCAACATAATCATGTTACACGCCATTAAACTTGTGCTACAGTTGGTGGTCATACCGCCAAACAAAACAAAAATGAAAAATCTTGTAATGCTGCTTTTCATGTTGGGCGTATCATTGAGTGGTTTTGCCCAACGCGGTGATGGAAGAAAAATGAAAGCAAGTCCTGAGAAGCGTACAGAAATGCGATTGAAACAGTTGGAAAAGAAGCTTGGGCTTACAGCCGATCAGCGTTCCAAACTTCAGCCTTCATTGTTAGCGTTAGAAAAAGAACGTGAATCACTAACCTCGGATGCCGAAAACGTGAGAGCCCGTAAAATTGAGCTTATGAAGAAAGCCGATCAGACCATCCTTGAGGTACTTACTGCGGAGCAAAAAGTAACTTACGAGAAGTTGAAAGCGGAAAGAAAAGCGAAAATGCGTGAACGCATGGAAGACAGGATGCTCGAAAACGAAGGAATGTAATCGTTGTTATTATAGTTGAAAAGGGAGATAGTTTTAGGCTATCTCCCTTTTTTTATGCTTGTCAATTGGATTCTTTTATGATGTGTTTGTTGGAGAAAGCCTTGTTGTCTTGCCTATAAAGGCAAAAACTATAAGGTGTGCTCATGTTCACTTTTCAATTTCTCACTTTGACACTCCTTTTACGGAAATTGTTGGTGAGACAGACTATGACGAACAAAAGGGGTAAAGGAATAGGTGGTGTGAAGCGAACAGATTCTCTCAGGTTAGGCTATACCCTCATGGAAGCCGATGCATCCTAAACAGTACAACTTATCCTCGAAAATCGGCGGGAAATAGAAAGGGTGGATTGAGGAAGATTTGAGCAGCATTGCGGAGGTTTCTTGTCCTTTTTAATGGAAGATGGGTTGTTCATTTAATGGCGCACGTTTCTCTCAGATGAAAACGCGGATTCTTGCCAATCTCGAGAAATAGACAGTGGATAACAAGTCTGTAAAAGGAATGACCTCTTTAACCATACGAATATGCACTATCGTAAAAAGCTATTCAATGGCAAACTTCTTAGCTTTTTCACATGGGACTTTTCCCACGGATTTGAGCCGATTCATAAGCAGATTAGCGCTAATCTGCGTTGCGAACTACCCTAACAGCCATCTTGAAATTTGTGTCAATCTACCGGGAAAATTCTCAATCTAAAGGGCTTTTACGATCGTGGATATTCATTTAACCATTAAGAAATTAAGGTCATTAAGGAATTCTGAATTTTACGATGGTGGATTTCCGTCTTCCAATTATCCCAGACAATTGATTCTCTTTCAACCTTCAGAATTATCACTACCCTTCTTTACCAGATAAATCCTCTCTCGCAAACCATTGCCAAGACCATAACGTATTTGGTCATCAGCGCTGAATTTTTCTCTGTAATCAAGGTCTTGAACTTGAAGCCCGGCAGCTCGAATGCGCTCGCAGAAATCGTCCCCATGAAGACGCAGCAAATCCGGTTCGCCGTAGAGCCGCAGCTTGTCTGCTGGGGTTATCGCCTGTTCCGGTAATTCCAGCGTTTTTGCTGCACCACTACGGACAGTCATCAACAACCCTATTCCGTTCGGCTTCAGCACCTGCCCAATTTCACGTATAGCCCGCCCTTCGTCGGGAACATGACCTAACACATGCGAGCAAATCACCCAAGAAAAATACATTTTCGGATAGGGCAGTGCTTGAATATCCGCCTGTTCGTCGGCCAACTCCGGATCTAAATCCGCATTGTGGTAAGTAAAGTCAGGATTTTGACGCTTCAACGACAGAAAACGCTTGCGAAGGATGTATTCCGGTGCTAAGTGAAGCATTCGTCCGCTTACGTTCGGAAACCCCAGCTCTCGTTGCAGGTATAGCCACAGCAGGCGGGTTCGTTCCAGCGACAAACAAGCCGGACAGGCCGCATCGGAGCGCAACTTCCGCCCAAACGGAAGAAATGCTTTGAAGTGGCCTCCGCAACACGGACATTCTACTCCCTCGCCTAGGTGTTTCCAAGCCGTTAATTCCATCCTGACGTGGTGTAACCGAATGCGGGTGCGCATTGGAAGCAATTGGAAAAGCACCTTCATGCTGACTTGCGTTTATAACGGTGCAGCCCAAAAGGCCGTCCGAACCAGCGGTACCAGAACTCCTTTCGGATAATCGTCTCCGCCGATCGCCCAGGAAATTCCATGCACAAACGCTGAAAATGATTAGGCTGAGGGTCTTTTTTCCAGCCGGCAGTGCCAAAACTGGCGTGCAGGAACTGTTCTTCATGCATCCGAAGGAGGAATTCAGAACTCATTTGTGCGTCGGTGAAGGGAAACGCAAACAGGCGCAATCCGGAAGGCTGGTAGCGTTCAACTAAATGAAGGCTGCGTTCCACTTGTTCCAATCGTTCGATATCAGTAAGAATGCGAAAATCGTGATGGTTGTGGCCGTGGCCGCCAATTGTAAATCCCTGTTTCAGCATATCAGAAACTTCTTCATGGCCCATATACGGTTGCTCCTTCTCTATAAAAGTTTCAATAGTCTCGCCAGTTAGAGCCAGGAGTCGGTTGATTAGTGCTTCATCTTGTCCCGTCAAAGCAAACAATTTGGGGATGAAGTCAGGACATTGAAACGTGTTGCGCAACAGCGTTTTAACCTTGGGCGAATCTAAGCTGCGAGAAATGATGAGCGAAACTTTATAGCGATACATCAGGTCGCGATTATTAAAGAACGCAGAATTCAGAAAGAAAGTAGCCGGCACACCGTAATGCTGTAACAGAGGAACAGCCAAATCGTAAGCCGACTTTAAACCATCATCGAAGCTAAGGTGAAACACAGGCTTACCATCAGGGTAGTTCCCGCTAACCAGTTCCTGCATCGAAACCGGTCGGTAATGCTTAAGCAAATACAGCAAATCTTGTTCAAACTCCCGGACAGTTCTGGCTGCATAGAGGTGCCGAAACCATTCAGGCTGTCGATCGTGCGAGAGTGCGTGGTAAAAAGGGAGTAATGGGGAGCGTTTCAACGATTATTCCTTATTGCGAGTGTCCATCACCAAGGTTACTGGGCCGTCGTTGAGTAGTAAAACTTTCATATCGGCACCAAAAACGCCCCGCTCTGGACGCTTGCCACTGAGTTCTTCTAAAATCGAAAGAAAACGCTCGTAAAGTGGAATGGCCAACTCCGGACGGGCAGCACCTGTAAAGCCTGGTCGGTTGCCTTTTTTGTACGAAGCGAAAAGCGTGAACTGACTTACCACTAACAGTTGCCCATTTACCTCTTCAACGCTCAAATTCATAAGACCATCAGCATCGCAGAAGATGCGTTGTTTCACAATTTTCGAGGCCATCCATTGCAAGTCGTCTTCAGTATCCTCAGGGCAGAATCCACATAAAACGAGCAAACCATTCCCAATAATGCCGGTTACTTTACCTTCTACCGTAACCGATGCTTCGCTAACCCGCTGAAGCACAACCCTCATACATATTTGAATTCGCCATAAGGCGTTTTCAACAACACTTCAGAACGAGGAGCTTCTTCCACATAGCCCACTATCCGGGCTTCAACGCCCATACTTTCGGCCTCCGCCATCACCATTTCCGCAGTGTGGGCATCGGTATAAACCTCCATGCGGTGACCCATGTTAAAGACTTTATACATCTCATCCCAATCCGTTCCTGAAGCCTGGTTGATAAGTTCGAACAACGGCTGTACAGGGAAAAGGTTATCTTTTACTACTCGAAGTTTACTTACAAAGCCCTTCACCTTGGATTGCGCGCCACCGCTGCAATGTACGAGGCCATGAATGCGGTCGCCCCAAGCTTCGAGCACCGGAACGAGTATGGGAGCATAAGTACGGGTGGGAGCAAGCACAAGCTGGCCTACAGACATCGCACCGTAGTGGGGAATTTGGATAGTTTCTGTGAGGGAATAAGGGCCGCAATAGACTAAAGAGTTCTTTGTTTCTGGGTCGAAGGACTCAGGATACCGAGAAGCAAGGTCGTGGTGGAAGACATCGTGGCGGGCAGAAGTAAGGCCGTTGCTGCCTATACCGCTGTTATAGGCATCTTCGTAACGTGCCTGCCCGAAGGAGGCAAGTCCAACTACTACATCGCCGGCCCTAATGGAATCGTTGGAGATAACCTCACGGCGGCGCATTCTTACGGCCATAGTGCTGTCCACAATCACAGTGCGGACGAGGTCGCCTACGTCGGCGGTTTCTCCACCCCCGAAGTGGATGCGGATACCCCATTCAGCCATGCGTTCGCAAAAAGCTTGAGAGCCTTCAATCAGTGCTTTGATAACCTCTCCGGGAACTTTATGCTTGTTCCGCCCGATGGTTGAGGAAAGGAGGAAGTCTTGGGTTGCCCCGACACAGAGTAAGTCGTCGAGGTTCATAACGATAGCATCCTGGGCTATGCCAGCCCAAACGCTGAGGTCGCCGGTTTCTTTCCAGTAAGCGTACGCCAGCGACGACTTGGTGCCTGCACCATCGGCATGGATAAGGGTGCACCATTCGGCATCGTGACCCATCATATCTGGAAGTATTTTACAAAATGCGTGAGGAAAGAGGCCCTTATCGAGGCGGGCAATGGCGGCGTGTACGTCTTCTTTAGACGCCGAAACCCCGCGCTGCGAATAGCGTTGATCGGCCATGATGCAAAAATACGGAAAGGCTGGCAGTTGCAGTTGCTGTGAAACCCCTAAGCCAACAAGTGATATTAAAAGACTGTGATTCTGGAACTAATACCTGAATAAATACGAACGCAAAGCTACTTTTTACGCTTACCAACCGCTGGCGAGCACATCCGTGAGGTGAATCACCTTAAGGTTTAGGTTGTGCTTCTTCACATAGCTGTCGATTTCCATCATACAACTCCAGTCGCAAGAAACTAAATATTCAGCGCCGGTAGCAAGCGCATTTTGAACCTTCTGTTCTGTCATGCCAACCGCAATAGGTTCAAACTTGACTGCGAAAGTTCCGCCAAATCCACAACAAGTTTCCACATTCTCCATTTCCACTAAGGTTAAGCCTTCAACACGGGAAAGAATCTCTCGCGGTTCTTTTTTTATGTGACATTCGCGCAAGGCAGAGCACGAATCGTGGTAAGTAACTTTATGCGGAAAACGTGCCTGAAGATTAGTCCAAGGGGTGAATTTATAGATGTACTCCCCTGCCTCCCAAGTGTTTTTGCGAAGCGCCTTCCACCTATTGTGTACGGCAGAATTGTGAAATAAATCGTGGTAGTAGTTGCGCACCATGCCAGTGCAAGAACTCGACATGATTACGACAGGTTTCGTACCCTCGAAGTCCTTGAGAAATTTTTCACCCACCTGTTTGGCATCGTCCCAAAAACCAGCATTGAAAGCAGGTTGCCCACAACAAGTTTGCGCAGCATTATAACGAACCGTAACACCCAGACGCTCCAACACTTTGATCAGATTGAATGCCGACTGCGGGTACAGTTGATCCACAAAACAAGGAATAAAAAGTTCTACTTCGTTCACAACCACAAAGTAAAGGGAAAATGATAAAGGCAGTGGTTGAATCAGGATAGTTTCCTGCCCGGCCACGACACAACCTTGACGCCTTCAGAAAAATGAACCAAATCGGGTGGGCGGTTAAACGGCATTTGACCTGTCAAATAATTAATTTTCAAGGTCGAAAGTGCTACTTGCCTCAACGTCCAGGGAGCATGGTGAATTTCGTACCTCATCCATTCGTTCTGCTGCGGATGGTACAAGCAGTAGCGCTCGGTAAGCCATAAGTCGAGAGCAGAGGGCTCCGGGATTACCGAACCTGGCTCGTACTCCACTTGCATGGAAAAGCCGGTCTCAAGGTTAGAAGAAGTGAACGTGCTAAAGGAAGAAGTGGAAATACGCTTTTGGACGGCTGGCCAGTAAGGAAGCTTGGCAATTTGTCGAGCCAAAAAGCACGACAATGCCTTCTGAGCTTCAATACTGATGAAATACACCCCTCCTTTTCCCTCATGCTCCACGTAAGTGCGGATGTTGAGCTCCTCAAAATCGGATACTAACGATACCGGAAAAAGTCCTTTGGGATGAAGCTTCTCCATACGGAAAGCCACCATCGAGACCCAAGCATACCCATCCTTAAGGTGAAGCTGAGCGTTTTCAGGTAAAAATGGTTGCAGCAGTGCTGGTTCAACCTGCCAGTGCATGAACAACACCTGGTTCCACTCTTGGTAATAAGCCCACGGATCAGAAGGTAAAGGCCAAGGTCGGTGAGCGGTGTTGTGGAGGAAGGAGGAGGTCTTCAAAGGTGGGGGTTGGGAAAGTAATAAGACTATTAATGTACGTATGTTGTTATGGGTTGTTTATTCTAAAGTAGTTCAAAAAATACCGGTACTTCATAAGTGTGTTCCAATTCGAAAGTGTTTTGAAGGAATCTATGATATTTCTATCTATTAATTCTTTAAATGGATTTACTTCTAAATGTAATGTAATGACTTCTAGAATAGAAGCTTCATTATTAACCTGAGCAAGATCTTGTTCATTTACATCAGAACGTGAAAACAAAAACCAAATACGTCTGATATGTTTGAGCAAGACTTTATTTAGGTTTAATGGATTGATGTATTGGTTGTCATTTTCGTCATATATATAGTAAACATTTCCATCATTTGCATATCCTACACATTTGGGCATAAGGTTGAAAGGAGGAATAAAATCATCTTTTCTATGACGGTTGCAACAAGTTAGGTTCTCAGAAGATTGAATCGTTTTTCCATTACAAGAGGCGACTATATTATGGTAAGCAATGTGATGTGGGAATGGCGGTAGTGTTTGTTGTGTTGTTGATTGTCGAAAGCTTTCTTGCAAAACAATATTGTTTGATAGGATACTGCTCAAAGCAAAGTAAGGTTGTAATCCTTCAATCGTAGTAACGGAACGAGGAATAATGTGTTCTAACTCTGTAAAATTGTTATCGGCAATTTCTCTACCGCAATAACAACAAACATTTTCTTGCTCTTTTAAACAGAATCTTCTGTATTCTGAACGATTTATACTGTCGTAATCGATGTTTCTGTAGTTAAATCCTCCATCATTGTTTTCTAGCCATTGGCCATTGATAAAGTCTGAAACATGATTGATAGCTGTTTGATTGTTTTTTAATAAAGTAACCATAATAATTATTTTTTATTCATTTCTATACGAGCATCTATTTCGTTAAGGATAAATTCATTGTTTTCCCCCACTATTTCGTACAATTCCTTTTTCATTTTTTCGGCATCTTCAATTTTGTTTCTGCTAGCCAGAATGACAATAGAGTCAATTAAACTATCGATAGTAGAAGCTCTATATTTGGCGCCCATTACTTCCGTAAGGCCTATCGAGTAATCAATTCCATAAATGTTTTCCACAACCTCATTGGTATAGTTGTTTCCATCTTGAATCAATTTTACAATTTTGTTTCTTTCGTTTGATTTGAAGTTAGAAATTACTAATGGAGAATGAGTAGTTACAATGAATTGAATTTCTGGGAATGTTTTCTTGAAACGCGTGAGTACTTCCTGTTGTAGGGTTGGATGAAGATGCAGTTCGATTTCGTCGATGAGCACAATGCCACGTGGCTCATATTTGCCTTTGGTTAAGATGTAAGCACGATAGGAAAGATCAAGAATCATCTCAAACAACCTTCTGTAGCCCATGGGCAGCATTTCGAGTGTTTTTCTTTCACCGCTTTTAAAAACAAACCAAATATTGTATTCGCTCTCAATAACAGGTTTTGTTTCCAAATAGGTGATGCATAATTCACTGTTAATGAATGGCTTTTCTGAATCAACTGCTTCTGAAAAAATTTTAAACTTACTATTGATAAAGTCTAATTCATTTTTGAAGTGCTGTATCTCCTTTTCGTTTATTTCTTTGAATTCTTCCTCATTTAATCTTTCTATCTCTAAAAAGTAACTTGCTTTTCTTTGATTTTCATCTGAGAAAGCAAAAGTATTTAAATTTTTTAATGCCTCATTGTATAGCCTAGTTTCAAAAGAAAATAGTTGATCATTTATTGATGTCAATCTTTTAATCCAAAAAGGATTAAAGCTTGAATGAGAATCCCAGTTGTGATAAGCAAAATCTTTAGGAATTATAATTCCTTCAATGATTTTATTAGCTATTTCTTCATTGCCTGCATATACTAAATGTGGAAACGAATCCCCATAAAATGCAAATAAAGGCCAAGAATCTTCATTTTGGTTTACCTCTTCAAAAATGGAATCTAACGCTTTTTTGTATTTAGTAGGGTGTAAGCTTCCGGGATGCCCTTTTTTGAAAAATTCCCAATCTATTTTTTTCGTATTAAATTCGGCCTGATAGCGAATGCTCAATGGCCATTGATAGCCAGATTCAAATTGATTATAGTAAGTATCCATTAATGGAAAGGATCGTACATTGGCATTGTTGTTCGCTCTTAACGGGTTTATGCGTTTATCATTAGAAAAGGCAAACGACATGCCTTTTCTAATGGCACTTAGAATACTTGATTTTCCAGTTCCGTTTTTCCCTATAAAAACAGTACACGATTCACCAAATTCAACTTCAGAGTAGGTATAACACCGGAAGTTGGTCATTGAAATCTTTTTGAATTTCATCTTTTTTTAAAAAATCTTGCTTTACTGCTTAACTATTCAAGCGTTGCCTATAGTTCAAATTTAACGATAGAGAGAAAAGGGGATTGTACAATTTCCTCACCCCTTATGTATTCTAAAATTCTTAATGATGCTTAAAAAAACCAGGCTCAGGATAAAATATCCTGCTAAAGCTAAGGCCGATGGCCGCATCCCGCCGGTAATTTCATTAATAAGGGCGAAGAAAAATGTCCCCAGTACAATGGCTACTTTTTCACTGAGTTCATAAAACGAAAAGTACGACGCATGGTTCGGCGTTTCATCCGGAATCAGTTTGGCGTACGTACTACGCAACAGCGACTGTGTTCCACCCATTACAAAGCCTACCATTGCTGCAATAACATAAAACTGCGTTTCTTCCTGCACATAGTAGGCGGCTATACAAACACCCATCCACAGAAAAGTAGTGAGTTGTAGCAACCGGATATTTCCTATTCGCCCCGACCAACGCGCAAACAACCACGCGCCAGGACCGGCGATGAGCTGAATGAGCAACAACGTTGCGATGAGCTTATCCGTACTCATGTGCAACTCCGATGAGCCAAAAAGTGTAGCCACAAACATGATGGTTTGCACCCCCATGCTCATAAAGAAATACGACCATAAGTAACGCTGCAATTCCGACTTCTCCTTCAATTCTCCGAACACCTTCCGCAACTCAGCGAAACCCTTGCGCCACAACCCTTCCTTCTTGCCTAAAGCGTGCTCCTTCGGCATGCGCCGGAAGGTAATCTGCGAAAAACCCAACCACCAGATTCCTACCGAAACAAAACAAAGCCGCGAAGCCAACCCTTCGAAATATCCGCGAGCTTCCTTCATCGCTTCTGCTGCGGATAAGCCTGTAGCTATCAGCCGATCAGTTTCAGCCTGTAACGGAAAAAACCACTCCAACTTTAGCACCGTCAATAAGTTGAACACCAGCAACAGCACACTCCCGATATACCCGAACGAATAACCACGGGCACTCACTTTATCGTACTGATCTTCAGTTGCAATTTCAGGCAGAAACGCATTGTAAAAAACCAGACTTCCGGCATAACCCAAAATGCCCAACCAGAAGCAAAACAATGCAAACGGGAGCGTGTCGGCGGTGAAGAAATACAGACCAAAACAACCCAGCGAGCCTACCGTCACAAAAAGCCGCATCATCCGTTTTTTCAATCCGCCATAGTCCGCCATACCCGAAAGCACTGGCCCCAGCAGCGCCACCAAGAGATAACCAAACGAAACCGTGAACGTATATGCCGAAGTATTTAGCACCTTCTGCCCCAGCAATTTAATGAAGTATTGGTTGCCTTCCGCAAGACCCTGAGCCACCGACATCCCCTTGGTAACGGCCTCGTAGTATATAGGAAAGATAACCGTAGTGATGGTCAGCGTGAACGCCGAATTAGCCCAATCGTACCACATCCAGCCCCTCAAAGTCCTCGGATCATTCAATGGTGTTTGCATGGTCGAAAGATAGCAGACTGCCGACTTTTAACCCTTCCATCCTGGCAAAATCCTGCCGATTTAATACCAGATTCTGCCCTTTTGTCAGTAGGAATGCCCCTGTTGAGCGTGTATATATGCCGTACATGGCAGAATGTGACGCGCAATCGCTGTGGCATAGCTCTTGACAACCCGCCAACAGAACAAAATAACCTGATATAACATGAGAAAAATCATTGGCATCGACTTAGGCACCACCAATTCCTGCGTTGCAGTTATTGAAGGCGCCGACACTGTGGTGATTCCTAACAGCGAAGGCCGCAATACTACCCCATCAGTTGTAGCATTCCTCGACAATGGCGAAATCAAAGTAGGTGATCCGGCCAAACGCCAAGCCATCACCAACCCAAACAAAACCATCGCCTCCATCAAGCGCTTCATGGGTCGCAAGCACAGCGAAGTAGCTGGAGAACTCAAGTACGTTGCCTACAACGTTGCCAAAGGCGACAACGACACCCCTCGCGTAAAAATCGACGACAAACTCTACACTCCGCAAGAAATCTCGGCTATTACCCTTCAGAAAATGAAGAAAACTGCCGAAGACTACCTCGGTTACGAAGTTAAAGAAGCCGTTATCACCGTTCCTGCCTACTTCAACGACGCTCAACGCCAGGCAACCAAAGAAGCCGGAGAGATTGCAGGCCTCAAAGTAGCCCGTATCGTTAACGAGCCTACCGCAGCAGCCCTTGCTTATGGCCTCGACAAACGAAACCGCGATATGAAAATCGCCGTGTTCGACCTCGGCGGCGGAACGTTCGACGTTTCCATTCTCGAACTCGGTGACGGCGTCTTCGAGGTGAAGTCAACCGACGGCGATACCCACCTCGGCGGCGACGACTTCGACAACATCATCATCCAGTGGCTTGCCGACGAGTTTCGTAAAGAAGAAGGCGTTGACCTTCGCCAAGATCCTATGGCGCTTCAGCGCTTGAAAGAAGCTGCGGAGAAAGCCAAAATTGAGCTTTCTTCCTCCCAAGACACCGAAATCAATCTGCCGTACATCTTCCCAGTAAACGGCGTTCCTAAACACTTAGTAAAGAAATTGTCGCGTGCTCGCTTCGAGCAACTCGCCGACGAGCTGGTGCAGCGCACCCTCGAGCCTTGTCGCCGTGCCATGAAAAACTCTGGTTATACCGTCAACGAAATCGACGAAATTATCCTCGTAGGGGGCTCTACCCGTATTCCTAAAATTCAAGAAGTAGTAGAACAATTCTTCGGTAAGAAACCATCCAAAGGCGTGAACCCCGACGAAGTAGTGGCTGTAGGTGCTGCCATCCAAGGTGGAGTACTCGCCGGCGACGTTCAAGGTGTGCTCCTGCTCGATGTTACCCCACTTTCTCTCGGTATCGAGACAATGGGCAACGTGATGACACGCCTTATCGACTCCAATACTACTATTCCAACCAAGAAAAGCCAAGTGTTTTCAACCGCTGCCGACAGCCAACCTTCGGTAGAAATTCATGTTCTCCAAGGCGAGCGCACCATGGCAACAGACAACAAAACCATCGGACGCTTCCACCTCGACGGCATTCCACCGGCACCACGCGGCGTTCCACAGATTGAAGTAACCTTCGACATAGATGCAAACGGAATCCTGAACGTTTCCGCCAAGGATAAAGCCACCGGCAAAGAGCAGAAAATTCGCATCGAAGCCTCTTCAGGCCTCAGCAAAGAAGAAATCGATCGCATGAAACAGGAAGCCGAAGCCAATGCCGATGTTGACCGTAAGAAGAAAGAAGAAGCCGAGAAAATCAACAACGCCGACAGCCTCATCTTCTCCACCGAAAAGCAATTGAAAGAGTATGGCGACAAGATTCCGGCAGACAAGAAGGGCGCAATCGAAACCGCCTTGGGTGAGCTGAAACAAGCGTACGACAGCCGCGACTTGACCCGCATCGACAGCGCGATGGAAACGTTGAACAAAGCTTGGGAAGCCGCTTCACAAGACATGTACAACGCCCAGCAACAGACAGAACAAGCCGGTCCCGACGCTAACGGAGCACAAAGCAAAAACCCTAACGACGAAGTCACCGATGTAGATTTCGAAGAAGTGAAGTAATTACACCCCTCCACATCCCCAACCCCGGCCTACCAGTCGGGGTTTTTTTTTGAAGAAAACGCTTCTTGGGCATGTTCGTAACTCTCTAAATGTGAAACAATCACTACGCCTCAAACTGCGTCCACTAAAATTGCCGTCTTTGATAACGTCACTTAAAGGCTCACGACGCACAAGCAACCCAACAGCAGAAAAGCGGAACATCTACTGAAAGAAAACGTAAACACTAAGTGGGCAAACCATACCCTTAGACCAAAACACCAACCGACCGTGAGTTAGAATTAGAACAATTTGGGCGTGTCCCCCGCGCCTTACACACCAGCACACCGCCAATTCCATCACCCACAACCCATAGCATCATTCGGACGGCGCGGCGGTCGTGCCCTTGTGGGGTTCCGTACGGGCCGGGCGGAAAGTTCAGCATCCCTACAACCCATCCCCAATCAACCACCGCATCAATTGCCGCCCTGCCCGCACCCGGCTTCGCCGGCCCACCAGGCCACTCACGCGAGGAACGGGCAACGCCGCATCACCGATACCCTGAAAAAGTCGAACAATATTCATTTCACCCTTCTCTATAAACCTGTAATCCCTTCGGGATTAACGGAATCTATCCAGACCCTGAAAGGGTCTAAGGTTTATAGAACATAATCGTTGGCCGCGGTTTCTGCGACCCTTTCAGGGTCGAACAAAATCCTCTCGAACATTTTCTATAAACCTGTAATCCCTTCGGGATTAACGGAATCTATCCAGACCCTGAAAGGGTCAAAGGTTTATAGAACGGAAGCATCACCCACACCTGCGACCCTAAAAGGGTCGAACAATATTCGTTTTACCATGGTCTATAAACCTGTAATCCCTTCGGGATTAATGGAATCTATACCGACCCTGAAAGGGTCAAAGGTTTGTAGAACGAAATCATCACCCACACCTGCGACCCTAAAAGGGTCGAACAATATTCGTTTTACCCTTATCTATAAACCTGAAATCCCTTCGGGATTAA
>CALSBM010000007.1:0-68636 GCA_943373175.1 Chitinophaga pinensis
AACCAGTGGTAAATTTACCAAAGCGAATAAGGTCAGTACGTCGGTGGCCTTCCCAAATTAGCTCACGTCCACGCTCAGCAAGAATGTAATCTAAATCGTAAGAAGGAATATTTCCGCTAGGATTTCCATAAGCACGGGTGCGAAGTTGGTTGAGATAACCAAGTGCTGTAGCCTCATCGCCACCTGCACCACCGCGTTTAACCGCTTCTGCATACATCAGGAATACATCAGCTAAGCGAAACATGGGGTAGTCGGTGTCGCAATGGTTTCCGGTTTGGTCTGTACCGGGCTGTCCAGCCTGATTCACATTACGGAACTTAGCAACTGCATAACCATTGTTGAACTGTGAAATAGTGTCCACTTCGAGTTTCTGTCCATCAGTAAAGAAAGGATAGCGACGGTCGTTAGTATCAGGGAACTGCCCCACATATTGCTGAGTAGTGCGGTAACCAAACCAACCTCCGTTGATTCCGAATTCAGCAGGCTTCATTCTTCCACCAACCGGTGCATGTACTAAGAAAGTCATACCACCCCAAGTTTGGGTGCGAAGACCATGGAAAGTGATAGGAAGAATAACTTCTGGTGAAGTGTTGTTATCGGTCAAGAATAAATGCTTGAAAGTAGGTTGAAGGCTGTAAGCTCCTGAATTGATTACTCTTTTACAGTATTCAACACAATCGGAATTACGTTCAACATTCACATACGATTTAGCATTCAGATAAAGCTTGGCAAGCAAAGTCCAAACTGCTGCTTTGTCGGCACGTCCGTATTCGTTGGCTTTAGGAGCTGGTAACAAGGCTTCAACCGCCTTACATTCAGATTCTATGTAATTAAAAATCTCTTGTTTGCCTGCTTGGCGCGGCAAGTTGGAACCGGGCTTGTCGGCATCAGTAAGAAATGGAACTGAACCAAACAAATCCAATGCATGCCAGTAAGACAATGCGCGGAGGAAACGTACTTCCGCACGCATGGTGCGTATGTCAGCTTTAACAACATCGCTGAAACCTCTTTCGCTGAGTTTTTCGTCAGTAGATTCGCGAATAAACTCGTTGCAGAGTGGGATTTGGTAGAAAATCCTGTAGTACATACCCTTAATCCATGGATTATCTGACGACCAGGTCATCGCATGAATATTAGGAAGACCCGGATCACTCCAGGCAACTACCGCTGCATCGGTAGTAAGCTCCTGTAGATTCCAAAGAATACGGAGGTAGTTGGAGAACCCTTCGTCGATACCTGCAATGTCAGGACGACCTGCAGGGCCTTGATTTCCGGTAAGGGCGTATCCACCATAAATCTTAGCTAATACCCCTTTGTAGTTGGCAGGATCATCGTAAATCTTTGCGGCAGTAATGTCGTAAAAAGGCTTCCGGTTTAGGTCATCCACACAACCTGTCAGCAAAGTGGCTGAAAGCGCCACTATACTAAAGATTTTGGTTAATGGTAGTTTCATGTATGGGTTGGATTAGAAGTTGAAATTGAGTGCAATTGAATAAACACGTGGACGGGGATAAAAGTTATTATCAATACCACCGGCAACCTCTGGGTCAAGTCCGGAGTACTTTGTAGCTACAAACACATTTTGAATCAGAAAGTTAGCAGCAATTCCAACTTTTCCTTTAAACACTTTACCGAAGTTGTAGCCAATATTCAGGTTATCCATGCGTAGAAATGATGCATCTTCAAGATAAAGGTCTGAAAGGAAGCGAAGATTCTCGTTAGTAGTACGGCCAGTGAATTCAGTGTCAAAATATCCACGGTGGATATTCTGGTTGAATTGCCCATTAGGGTTCAGGGCATTGAGTGTTCCTAAGTTAGAGCGTACGTTATTGTAAACATAGTTTCCAAGGTTAGCGCGAAGTACCGTTCCAATGCTCCACTTCTTGTAGGTGAATGTAGTATTGAAGCCTAAGAAAATGCGTGCATCAGGGAAGTTAGTCCGATAACGGTCATCAGCCGTGATTTTTCCATCATTATTCAAGTCTTCAAATTGTCCTTCAAGCGGTTTTCCTGCTTCATCATACTTCTGCTTCATTACAAAAAATGATTGCGTTTGATAACCAACTGACTGAATCTGAATGGTATTTCCAACACCACCGGCAATTCCTCCTACCAGAATGCCCGGGTTTTTAGGATCAGCTACTCTTGAAAGCTGGGTAATTTCATTGACATTGTATGTCATGTTAAAACCAACTTCCCAACTCATATCTTTCTTAACGATTGGCATACCAGTCAGCGTAAGTTCAACACCCTGATTGCGGATAGAACCCACGTTGGTCAGGATTTGGTTGGTAAAATTGGAACCGGCAGGAATTGGAATTACAGCCAGTAGGTCAGAAGTGTTTTTCAGGTAGAAGTCAACGCTACCGCTTAAACGGCCATTCCAGAAGCCGAAATCAAGGGCTATGTTGGAAGTTGACGTTTGCTCCCAGCGAAGATTGGCATCGTAACCATCAGGACGAATAACAGTAAAGAAATTGTTTCCAAACTGATACTGAGCTGCAGGATCTCCAAAGGTATATCGAGCGAGGTAAGGGAAGTCAGAGCCGATGTCTTGCTGTCCGGTAACTCCATAACCTATACGTAGTTTAAGATTAGAAAGCTTCGACATATTACGGAAGATGCCTTCCTCTTTCAGCCTCCATGCTAATGCAGCCGATGGGAAAAGCCCCCAACGGGTATCAGGGCTGAAACGGGAAGAACCATCTTGACGTACAGTAACCGTAAGCAGATACTTCTCATTCAAGGTATAATTCAAACGACCATAAAAAGAAACTAAGGTGTTTTGAGTTTTGAATGGAAGACCCGCTTTGTTGAGGGTATCTCCACGCTGGTTAACGTTAGGATAAGCCGGAACGCTGGTGTACCAATCCTGCCAGGAGTATCCTGCGGTTAAATCAATCTTACTTTTCAGACTTGGAATTTCCTTCACATAATTTCCGTAGAAATCAAGCACTTGATTGCGCTTATAGTTATTGAAGATGTTATTAGTTCCTCGGTTCAGAAACCCTGCAGCATAGTTCGAATCAACTACAATGGTACCACGTCCTCGTCCTTCATCCATACCAACGTTAAGATTGAGTCGAAGTTCAGGCAAAAAGTGAAGTTTATAGTCTAATTGAACATTCCCAATAGTTCGGTAAACAGTGGACTCATCAGTGCGAGCATTCAATAAGGAAACTGGGTTACGTGGTGCAAGCACATTAGGGAGACGGGTAGAAGGGTCAAGCCACTCGAAGTAACCACTATAAGCAGTGGTATCACTTTTAACATTCTGAGTGGGGTCAAAGGTTACTGCCGATCCGATGGCTCCTTGGTCAGCGAAAAAGTTCTGCGTCATAGCAGAACGTAAATTCATATTAACCTTAAGATGATTGTTGAAGAATGTTGGGCTCAAATTGAAAGCACCACTCAAACGATCCATCGTAGAACGCTTTAAAATACCATCCTGCTTCAAATAACCGATTGAAGCACGATATGGGAGATTTTTCACTCCACCGCTAAAGCTAATGTTGTTATCTGAAGACATGGCCAGTCGGTAAATTTCTTCTTGCCAATCTGTGTTTGCAGTACCTACCAGACGTTGCATGTTAGCATTGCCTTTTTCAGCAATCAACTTACGAACTTCATCTCCGGTAAGTACATCCACTTTTCCGGGAAGTTGGCTAATGGAGTTAACGGTGTTAACGTTTACTTGAAGTTTAGTCGCACCGGCTGCACCCTTTTTGGTGGTAATGATGATTACCCCGTTAGAAGCACGATTACCATAAATAGCCGCCGCAGAAGCATCTTTCAAAATGGTAATGTTCTCAATATCATTAGGGTTTATTAAGTTAAGTGGGTTTGCAGATCCGCCAATACCGCCATTGTCGATGGGCACTCCATCGATAACAATGAGTGGATCGTTGCTGGCATTCAGCGACGAACCACCACGGATGCGAATACGGCTTCCGGCTCCGGGTGCGCCACCATTCGAGGTTATCTGAACCCCGGCAACTTTTCCCTGAATCAGCTGATCCGCAGTTTGGATATTTCCTTGAACAAAATCCTTAGAAGAAATAGTAGCAATAGAGCCGGTTAGGTCAGATTTCTTCTGAGTACCGTAACCAATGACCACCATCTCATTCAACTGAGTGGAGCTGCTCATATCGAAAGAGAGCTTTAAATTCTCTCCTTCCTTCAGGGTTACAGCCTTGGTCTGTTTCTGAAACCCTACGAAAGAAATGGTCAGCGTATATTGGCCTGCCGACAATCCTTGAAACTGGTAATTACCGTCCAGATCGGTAATGGTGCCTTTTTTTCCGGGCTCAAGCTGCACCGTGGCTCCTGCCAGGCTCTGCTTTTTGTCGTCCCGAACTACACCACTGATGCTGGCCTTCTGTGCAAAGGCTGCGCTTGTTAGTAGGCTGAACACCATTAAGGCTAGCCACTGAACTCGCTTGTAATGTTGGCTCATGCGAATGATTTTTGATTTAGGTTAAGATTATGTTAGGAAACGCGCTTCTAAATTATTGGGTCATTAGCAATTTCCCAATTAATGGAGCAGTTTATTTATTACTCTTTTTAGAAGCTATTCGCTTTACCGCTTCATTTTTCCGAATTCCACAACAAAAAGGGAATACTATCGGAGTTTCTTTAGTGGATAAAAAAGTAATTTTTTATATTTATCGATTTGAAGGATTGTCAATTTTAACCTTTATTCTCAAGAATCGAAAAAGTGCCAACTGTTTCATCAATTGGCACTTACACAAAAATGTTACTCTTTTGGCTGAACTCAACTATTCAATGTCCAAGTAAGACTGATTTCGGTGTTCAGCAATAATGAGATAGGGCAATTAGCCTTCGCTTCGTCTGCCAGCTCCTCAAAACGCTCTTTCGTAATCTCTTTAACCTTTGCATCTAGCACTAAGGAAGAGTTAACGATTTTTCCATTTTCTAAGACAATGGTGCAGGAAGTATCCAATGCATCGGCAGTAAAACCTGCACTGCTTATTAAAAAGGTCAGCTTCATAGTAAAACATCCGGCATGTGCCGCTGCGATAAGTTCTTCCGGATTGGTGCCTGTACCTTGCTCAAAACGGGACAAATACGAATACGGCGTTTCTGCTAACACACCGCTATCGGTACTTAAATGACCACTTCCTGTTTTTCCTGATCCTGCCCAATGGGCTGTAGCTGTTCTTTTCATTAGATGTTTGGTTTTCGCTACAAAATTGCACCCCGTCAACCAGTCTCCAAACAACTATTCTATATAACACCTGCATTTCGTCGGATTGGCTATCTTTCCACCTATGCGTGATTCTGTTCCGGCTTCCAGCCAACGTCCGGTTTACACCCTCATCCTAGTAGCCGCTCTGGGCTACTTTGTGGACATTTACGACCTCATCTTATTTAATGTAGTCAAAAAGGCAAGCTTAGAGTCTTTGGGAATATTTGGTGCTGAGTTAGAAGAAAAGGGAATATTCCTTTTCAATATGCAAATGATGGGTATGTTGATAGGCGGCGTTCTCTGGGGCATCCTGGGAGATAAACGCGGTCGGTTATCGGTGTTATTTGGTTCTATCATCACGTACTCTATTGCTAATATTCTGAATGGATTTGTTACTGACGTTAATATGTATGCCTTGCTACGTTTTATCGCTGGTATTGGTCTGGCAGGCGAATTGGGTGCTGGAATAACCCTCGTTTCAGAAACCATGAGTAAAGAAAAACGAGGCATTGGCACCATGATAATCGTAACCTTTGGTGCACTGGGTGCTGTACTCGCAGCCTTAGTGGGTGATATGTTTTCATGGCAGGTTTCTTATTGGATGGGTGGAGTAATGGGCTTGGCTTTACTTGCCCTTCGTTTGGGCACGTATGAGTCGGGAATGTTTCTCAAGACAAAGCAAACCTCCATCAACAGAGGGCTGTTTTTTAGCTTGTTCACTCAAAAAGAGCGTCGGGTTAAGTACCTGGATTGTATAGCAGTAGGTTTACCAATCTGGTTTGCAGTTGGGGTGCTAATAGCGCTACTCCCACAATTTAAACCCTTTTTGAAGTTGCAGGAAGATTGCTCGGTAGGCACAGCCATAATGTATTGTTACTTGGGATTGTCAGCCGGTGATTTGCTTTCAGGCATACTTAGTCAGATGCTCAAAAGCAGGAAAAAGGTGGTCATTGGTTATTTGGTAGCCTCATTTGTTTTGATGTTATTTTACTTATTAGGCTCCGGCCATAGCAGTTGGATGTTTCGACTGCTTTGCTTCCTGATTGGAGCTTCTACTGGCTATTGGGCTTTGTTTGTTACAATAGCCTCTGAGCAGTTTGGAACCAACATGCGTTCAACTGTTACTACCACCGTTCCCAATTTTGTGCGAGGTGCTGTTGTTCCGATTACGCTAATTTTCAGCGGATTATCCCCACTGTTAGGAGTAATTGGTGCAGCAGTTTTTGTAGGAAGTGTTTGCCTGCTTTTGGCTTTCCGGTCAATCTTTAGGCTGAAAGAAACCTTTCATGAAGATTTGGATTACTTTGAAACTCTCTGATGGCGGGGCTTTACCTTCATATTCCGTTTTGCAGAAAGGCCTGCCATTATTGCGATTTTCATTTTTCTACCTCTGGACGATTAAGAAAGGAAATCTTAACGTCTATCGTCAAAGAAATGGAAGTTCACGCTCATGCAGCTAATCTATATTCCTTCAAAACAATCTATTTCGGCGGGGGAACTCCTTCTCTTTTAACTCCTGAAGAGTTGATTTTTTTGTTTGAAGCCATTTATTACCATTTTCAGATTGCGCCTGAAGCAGAAATTACTCTTGAAGCCAATCCTTCCGATCTTAATAGTGCTTACCTCCGAGAACTGAAACAAACTCCCATTAATAGACTGTCCATCGGCTTGCAAAGTTTTGATGAAGCACAGCTCCGATGGATGAACCGCGACCATTCAGAATATGAAAGTGTTCAGGCGGTGAAACTTGCTTTTGAAGCAGGTTTCGAATCCCTAAATGTTGACTTAATCTATGGTATTCCGGGAACCGACATGGCATACTGGGAAAGGCAGTTAGCCCGTATGAATGAGCTTCCAGTCCATCATCTTTCTGCGTACTGCCTAACCGTGGAGCCAGGAACTGCTTTGGCACATTTTGTTAAGAAAGGCAATAGTAAGCCAGTGGACGAGGAAATGGCTGCTACTCACTTCGGTATGCTTAAAACATGGGCAGCGCAACGTGGATGGGAACATTACGAAATGTCTAACTTTTGCCAGCCCGGCCACCAGGCGCGGCACAACAGTGCATACTGGAACCTGCAACCTTATCTGGGACTTGGCCCTTCTGCTCATAGTTATACCGGAAAAGAACGACACGCTAATGTTGCTTCTAATCCTAAGTATGTCAAGTGCTTGTCGGATAGTTTACAGAGTTGGGAAACAGAACATCTTTCCGAAACCGACCACTATCACGACTGGCTGCTTACCGGTTTCAGAACAAAAGAGGGCATTCAATTAGTGAACATGCCGGAACTTCCAAACATAGTCAAAACTCATTTTGATCAAGAAATCCGGAAGTTGCTTGAGGCCGATAAAATCATCAAAACGCCGGCAGGGTACGTGATACCAAGCCACCAATGGTTTACCATGGATCAAGTATTGGAGGCTTTATTTTACGTGGAATAGCCCTAAGTAGGGGAAAAGCTTAGCAACTAAAGGGTGGAGGAAGGAAGGTCAGAAGAATTAGCCGCCCCTTCGGGGCGGCATCAGTGCCTAAGACCGGAGTCGAACCGACACAGGATTGCTCCCGCTAGTCCCTGAAACTAGTGCGTCTACCAATTTCGCCACTTAGGCTATCTTCTGTACCCAGGGCCGGGCTCGAACCGGCACGACTTGCGTCACAGGTGTTTGAGACCAGCGCGTCTACCAATTCCGCCACCTGGGCTAAGCGGTTGCAAAAGTAAAGGTAAAATCCGCTTCACCAAACAAAGCGATTAAATTTGTGGTTCAGTTTCACAAAACCTCTCATGTCTTCCTTATACTGCCCTAGCCTTACTGATTACAAACGTTTCTCCACTCGCGTGGTACAAATTGGCGATGTTGCCATGGGAGGGTCAAACCCCATTGTAGTTCAGTCGATGACTACTACTGATACCATGGACACAGAAGCAACCGTGGCTCAGTCGATACGGTTGATAGAAGCCGGTTGCGAAATCGTTCGTATTACTGCTCCGAGCCTGAAGGAAGCTGAAAATCTAGCGAACATCAAGCGCGAGCTGAAAAACAGAGGTTACCATGTTCCGCTTGTTGCCGATATCCACTTTACTCCTAATGCTGCTGAAGTGGCTGCCAGAATCGTGGAGAAAGTGCGCATCAATCCAGGCAATTTTGTGGATAAGAAGAAGTTCGAACAAATCGATTATACCGAATCGTCTTACGAAGCTGAACTCGCTCGCATTAGAAAGAAGTTCATCCCTTTGGTGAAAATCTGCAAGGAATACGGCACTGCCATGCGCATCGGCACTAACCACGGCTCCCTTTCCGATCGAATTATGAGCCGCTATGGCGATACGCCTCTGGGCATGGTTGAATCGGCGATGGAGTTCCTCCGCATAGCACGAGAATTGGACTATCATCAAATTGTACTTTCCATGAAGGCCAGTAATCCTCAGGTAATGGTGCAAGCTTACCGAATGCTGGTGAGCACCATGATGCAAAACAACATGGATTATCCGTTGCACCTTGGCGTTACTGAAGCCGGCGATGGCGAAGATGGCCGCATCAAATCAGCCGTTGGAATCGGAACTTTGTTGGAAGATGGCTTAGGCGATACCGTTCGGGTGTCCCTCACCGAAGAACCAGAATTCGAAATTCCGGTAGCCCGGGCTTTAATTGATCGTTACAGCCAGCGTAAAGCTTCAAGACCAATTCCTGAACTTAGAAACCCTCATGACTTCCTTCATTACTCAAAAAGAGCAACGCATGAAGTCCTCAACTTCGGAGGCAAACATGTTCCTCCTGTGGTTGCTGATTTAAGTGGAAGAAGTTTAGACTACAACACCCTGAATGAGATCGGCTATCATTATGATGAACCGTCCGATAAATGGCATCTGGCTGATCAAACTGCAGATTATGTCTTCACTCGCCAATTACCTGAATTCCGCAACTGGCCAACCACGCTGGGCGTTTTAGTGCCTTTCAAAGAATGGAAGCAGGGAATCGACCGTTGTTATCCGGTTTTAACTGCAAGTGAATACCAGTCCGCAACCAACGCGGGAGTTGCGTTTCTACAGATTAGTTTACCAGAACTAACCGAAGAGTTGATTGAAATGATTCGCAGCGATAAAAATCTGGTGCTGGTAATTGCTACCGACAACGCACATGCGATGCCCGAAATGCGCCGACTTTATCTGGAACTGCTGCATTATGGACTAACTAATCCTTCCATTGTTCATCGTACATACCAAGAATTGAATCAGGAACTGACGCAGCTCGCAGCTTCAACCGATGCTGGAGCACTTTTCTTAGACGGATTCGGGGAAGGAATTTGGATTGGTAACGAGGATTTACATCCTTTAAACTCGTTCAATAGCCTCGCATTTGGCATTCTTCAAGCTACTCGTCTTAGAATTTCGAAGACAGAATATATTGCTTGCCCATCTTGCGGAAGAACTCTTTTTGATTTACAGGAAACAACTGCCAAAATCCGCAAAAGAACCAGCCACCTAAAAGGAGTAAAAATTGGCATTATGGGTTGCATTGTTAACGGTCCCGGCGAAATGGCCGATGCCGATTATGGCTATGTGGGCTCCGGTCAAGGAAAAATTACCCTATACAAAGGCAAGGAAATAGTTAAACGAAACATTCCATCGTCAGGAGCAGTTGATGCTCTGGTTGAATTAATCCGCCATCATGGAGATTGGATTGAGCCTACAGCTAACCCTTTCGGTTAAGAGGCTACCTATTCAGGCTTTCTAACTTTTTCATTGAATTGAAAAAATTGGTCAATACGCTACTGATTCAAATCTCGAACGATGAGGTTGTGCTCTCTCCTACCTTAATTATTCCAATAACTGAAACCAATTTCCCATACCAATACTGTAACCTTAGTAATTATAAAAAAATATTCTGGGAAGTAGAATTAACTGGATATTCAGAAGACACAAGTTGTTTGAAATTAAAAGTATTGAACTATAATGCCATTTTTGATGATAGATTAAAGAAGCAAAGACCAACGAGAAAAATTGAAAAACTTGAATTCGAAAAATTTGACTGGAGAAGTCTTGAAGCACTTTTAACCTCCTATAAAGCAGCGCAGTTAGATTCCTTCGTAGAAAAAAATCCAATAGCCTTCAACCATAGAACAGCATCTGGAAGTCATGTTGAATTTATAGAACCCCTTTCTCCAAAAAAAACTGAAAGCACTTCTTCCACTCCTTCAAATGAAATAATAGAAATTTCTAAACAATGGAGAATAAAATTTGAGGATGCTTTTTTCGAATTGGGGTATATCCGATTTATAAAAGAATTTCCAGAGATAAAAAAAGCAGTTATAATAAAAATATTCAACGATAATTTATTGCCTGAATTCGAATTGATAAAACCGTGGTTTATAAAGAAGTTAGGCAAGACTTTTCAAGTTGAAATAAAAGCAAAAATTAATTCTGAACAACTCATTGATTACGATGCGACTTCCTCAATAATTAGCGCTATCAATCCTAATTTATTGGAAAATATTCGTCAACAACGGATATGGGGGTTACAAAAAACACCTAATAAAACCGAAATTGACCAATCGCTATTCACTTCCGATGAAATATTTGAACATGCGATTGATAAGGGTGGCAATTTGTTTCAACAAAATGAATTAGAAGTGCTAGAAATCCTATCACAATTAAATTCAGTCCGGAATAAAAGGCAATTAACCTATTTGGCGAGTCAGCTTCAAAATAATCATTCCAAACTTAGATTCACTTTAAATCCACATTTTGGATTTGTCTTTCACGTTATTGGAAAAACTCAACACCATTTCATTTGGGAGCTTTTAAATAGTCATGCCACTTATGTGTGGAGCAGACCCAAAAATGAAATATCAGAAATAAATTTGTTTAAAGAATTAGAAGCAATCATCAATTATATCCGATTAGAAGGAAGAGATACCTATAAAAGTGCTTACAGACAGTTCAAGAGAGACGAAAACTGGATTTTTAATTCCATTGATCACGAAGATGCAAACTCATCATTTAAAGATGGTTTTGTAAAATGGAAATATAAACTGGAAGAAAAACTGGTTTAATGTTCTTCTTGTAGAAAAAGGTTAAACCCTTCTACCCTAATTAAACTTATTCTGTTTGAATTCTATTCCTGAAAATAAATACAGCATGATGATTCTACTGAAACGGAGAGAAAATGGAGAGAACAGTATCAACGCTGAAATAACAATAGCTAAATAGACCCAAACATCCGGGTCGTGAAGCAAAAAAAAGGTTCCGAAACCAAAAATGATACTTATTGCTACGCTGAAAGCATAGCTAACATACATAGCTCCCCAAAACAACCCAGGTTCAACTTCGTAATGCTGTCCACATACTGGACAATCAGAATTCATAATATGTCGCTTTGAAAACTGACTCATAGGATAAGCATACACCTTGCCTTGCCTGCAACGAGGACAACGCCCTTCCGCGAGTGCACGAAAGTAACTAACAGTAGCCAACTTAACCTTGTTTACGCTTTCGCGTTTTAAAATAGTAAACTCCGCCTACTGTTCCTACAGCCAAGTATGGCAGTGAGAGCAAGTATAGGATTCCTTTATTTAAACCGTTTCCAACGGTTTTGCTTTCCTGCTGCTTACGGGAAGCTTCCAAAGCAGTCTTACACATCGGACATTGTGCTGAAACAACCAATGAACCGACAGAAAACAACAAGAGAAAGGCGAACTTCTTCATTTTAAAATTGGTAGTAAGGTGAAATCATGAGATAAACAACTACTCCGGTTACTGTAACATATAACCAAATAGGAAAAGAAAAGCGAACGAGTTTTTTGTGTTTAGCCACTTTTCCGGTTAATCCGTAATAAAACGATATCAACACCATGGGCAACACAATCGCTGCAAGCAAAATATGAGTAAGTAAAATAATTAGATAAACAGGCCTGATGGGATTGTCTTCCGGAAATCTTGTTTCTACTCCAAAAGCATGAAAGGTGACATAAGACAAGAGAAATAAGGAACTGAGTGCAAAGGCTATGAGATTTAGCTTCTTATGTAAATCAATGTTTTTGCTTTTTATGGCCATAAGGGAAGCTATTAACAACAAGGAAGTTGACCCATTCAGTATTGCATTAAGCTTAGGAAGAAAGCGAACGAAGTCTGGCATTACTTCCGCTTTTGGCATCATAAACAGTACTACAACCGCTACAAACACTAACATCGAAACGATGTATATCCACCTTAGTGCGACTGTTTCCTTCACTGATTGTATCATTTCGAAAGCTTTCTATTTTCAACTGCCGAGGCAATGTCTTTGTTTTCGTATTCCTTCTTCAATAAACGAATAGCACCCATTAAATCATCGACTTCACGGTTATTGGTGCCATCAAAAATTCCTCGAATTCTTCGGTCTGCATCGATGAGAAGCATTTTCTCAGAATGAATAAATTGACCATCCTGCTGAGCATCGGGTGAAACCTGAGAGAGGAATTGCTGCTGAATCACTGAATATAAACTATCGCGACTGCCTGTAAGAAAACTCCACTTGCCCTTTACGGCCTTGTTCTCTATGCTATAATGCTTCAGTACCGAAGGGAAGTCCGTTTCAGGATCCACAGTCATGGAAACCATCTGTACCCTATCGTTTTTTATGAAACTATCCTGAATTCGCTTCATCTGCTTTGACATATCAATGCAGATAGTTTTACAGGAAGTAAACATGAAATTAACTACGGTAAAGCGACCATCCAGCATACGCTCAGTCTGTATCAGACTGTCCTGATCTAAAAAGGTGAACGGCCCTACTTGGTGATAAATAGTATCAACCACCGTACGGCCGTTAACCATATTTTCAAAGGGAATTTTCTCTCCGTAAATCGGAAGCTTTACATAATGGTTTGTACCGAAACCCACATAGAGCCAATACAGCAGAGGGGGTAAAGCCAATATCAGAAAGAGAACAAGTCCTTTTTTCAAGCTCTTTTAATAGCGGATATTCAACCAGTAATTGCTTTCATAAAGCAATGCTGCTATGATTCCAAGAATGAAAACCAGTGGAACAATAATGCTGTAAATCAGATTGATGCGTTCAAACTTAAGGTGCATGAAATAGGCAACAATGTAAAATGCCTTAAGCAACGTAAGTACGATGTAAATCACATTCTTGATGGGTTGCGCCATCACACTTTCAGGAATTGCCAGTGCGATGATAAACTCAACCACTGTAATAAGGAGAAGTACAAAAAATACTTTCCAGATGCCTTTTATATCGAAACTGCTTTCGTGTTCTGCGTTAGACATGATTTTGATAATTAAACGAGGTAAAAGAAGGTAAATACAAAGACCCAAACCAAATCAACAAAGTGCCAATACAGGCCTACTTTCTCGACCATCTCATAATGACCTCTCCGCTGGTAAGTTCCTTTCATGGTGTTGATAAGAATTACAACATTAATTACAACGCCGGAGAATACGTGAAATCCATGGAATCCGGTAATAGTAAAGAAAAGATTAGCAAACTGCTGCGCATAATCCCTTGAAGGAGTACCTGAGAAAAATTCTTTGAGGTGCTCAGCATTTGGAGTACTTCCCCACCAGAAGCCGTCATGATGTAAGTGCGTCCATTCCCATGCTTGGCAGCCCAAAAAAGCTAAACCACCTACAATAGTCCATACCATCCACTTCACAACTTCATTCTTCGCTCCACGATGGCCGGCTTCTACGGCAAGAACCATTGTAACGGAAGACATAATCAGAATGAACGTCATGATTCCAACAAATACCAGAGGTAAGTTGGCATGATCAATAAAAGGAACCCCTTTGAATACCAAATCGGGATCAGGCCAAACTGGAGCTGAGAATCTCAAAGATCCATAGGCAAGAAGCAGAGAAGAGAAAGTAAAAGCATCTGAAAGTAAGAAGAACCACATCATCAGCTTGCCATAGCTGGCTCCGTAGGGCTCTGATCCGCCGTCCCAAATGGATTTCGACTTTACCGTGAGTTGTTGTTGCGCCATTTATCGAAGTTTAAGCGTTATAGTAGAGGAAGAAAAAGTACAGGTAAATCCAGACAATATCAAGAAAATGCCAATAAGTGCCGGTCATTCGAATACCGAGAAGCGATTTAGAATGAACTTTGTAGCGAAAAGTATTCAATAAACTAACTGAAACTGCCAGAATTGCACTTATTATATGCGCTAAGTGAATTCCGGATATAAGATATACAAAGGAGCTATTGGTGTTCTCTCCTACTAAGAAAAATCCATTGCTGGTAAGCTCTTGGTAACTCAACACCTGAAATAAAAGAAAGGTAAGACCAAGAAAAAGAGTTAGCCCTAGAAAGAGCTTAACCTTGTTTATTTCATTCTCTTTGGCTGATCGATAAGCTAAATGCATTGTTCCTGAACTCAAGGCAATGGCAATGGTTGACCACATGAAATTCTGTGGCATTGTAACCAACTGCCAGGATTTATCTCCGAAAGCAACAATGAATGCACTCGTTAATCCGGCAAACAGCATACTTACCGATCCCAAAAAGAGCCACAATAAGAGCTCCTTTGCATTAACGTTAGACTTCTGTTTTTGATCTACAACGGTTGTTGCCATATTATATCTTTCCGAATACAACTGCTAATTGAACCAAAGGCAAATAAATGAAGGAAGCAAACATGAGCTTTTTTGCCCATGTGTTATCACAATTAATATAAAGTTTCCAAGCAATCCAGCTAAACCAAACCGAAGTAAGTGTGCAAATAACTGCAGCAATAATTCCGGTGAAGCCAAAGACATAAAGCAATGGTGAAATCGGAACTAAGACTACGGTATAAAGTAGAATCTGAATGGCAGTCTTTCTAGTAGGGTTGTCTTCGTTAGGAAGTAGTTTAATTCCTGCTCGTTTATAATCTTCATTCAATAACCAAGCAATAGCCCAGAAATGAGGAAACTGCCAAAAAAACTGCACAGAAAACAACAATACAGCTTCAAAATCCAACACTCCTGTTGCGGCTGTATAACCAATCAAAACAGGCAATGCACCTGGAACAGCACCAATTAAAACTGCAATTGGGCTAATTCGTTTTAAAGGAGTGTAAAGGAAAGCATAGGAACATAGTGCTATAAACCCTAACCAAGCACTAAGTGAGTTCATTATCATGGCCAGCAGTACAACACCACTAAGACCCATCAACAAGGAAAGCGTTAATCCCTCGGCAACCGACATTCGTCCTGTTGCAACCGGACGATTAGAAGTACGAACCATCAACTTGTCGGATTCACGTTCAATAATCTGGTTGAGCCCATTTGATGCCCCCGTTATTAGGAATCCTGCTAACAACAACCAACCTAATTGTGCTGGAGATGAACCATTATGATAGCCCATCATATAGCCTATACCGGCGCTAAAAACAACCAGTAACGACAACCTAAGCTTCACTAACTGAACATAATCTGTCAGTTTAGCTCTAACTATCAGTCCGTAGTTGGCGGTTCTTACTATGCTTTGCATGTCAAATGGAGTTCTGAGTTTGTTTAGCCGAATATCCGTCTGTCTTCAATAAAAGCCATAGCTCAAATGAAGCCCCGAACAAAAGGCTCGACAAAAATACATGAAGTGTTTGAGGAATCGGACTAATTCCTGCATTTGCCATCCAATATCCCATCAACATTTGCAAAAAAAGCAATGTCAACATGGCTCTTGACATCAAAAGCACCCGCTTTCCTTCATAACCTTTTAATCTAATTAACAATAAGATGGCCCAGACAATCAGCAATTGAACAACCACCTTATGAAAAAAGTAAGCCGACCCTTTTAAATGATTAAGAACTTTGGAAAAATCATCAATTCTCATCTCTGCTTCATCAACAGCTTCTCGAACCTGTGTTCCAATAACTATTTGAACCAATATTAGAATAGGCATTATCGCAGAAATCCACTTCAACGATAATGAAGAGGTAGATTCAAGGTTAAAATCAATATCCCTAACTCTGGCAACCATTCGAGCTTTTTGCAACAAGGCTACAACTCCAAGGGCCAACACTAAATGAATGCTAATGAGAATCGGCTTTAAGTTGGTATTCACTACTTGTCCTCCTAACCAGCCTTGAAACAATACAACAATCAAAGCAGCTATGCTCCACCATGCAACCACCCTGGCTTTTTTCCAATAAGCTTTTACTGAGAAGTAAGTAGTCAAAAGGATAAAAAAGCCTGTAAGTACTCCAAACAATCTATTTAAATACTCCGTCCACGTCTTTACTACGTTGAAAGTAGTATCCTTATAACCCCTATCATGATAAATCTGCTGATAGTTTAGAGGCAGCTCTAACACATCGGTTGGTGGCACCCAGCGATCGAAACACTTTGGCCAATCTGGGCAACCCATTCCTGCTCCAGAACTTCTTACAACTCCACCAATAAGTATTAAAGCAAAAACGACCCCGATGGTCAAGAGGCTGAATAAAGCAAACAGTCTCTTGTTCATCGGGGTCGTTCTAATGAGCTTATGAATTACTTGAGAAACTCAATTATGAGCGTCTCAGGCTTAAAAACGCTAATAATCGGGAGAATAACATTGAATCAGCTCTATTCTTTTCAGAAGGAAGTTCCTGACGATTAGGGGTTTCAATGGGTGCACCTCCGCCATGATGTTCTTCGAGGCCTTCATTAGGAATATTTTGAGGAATAAAATCCTCAGTTGCTTCCGGAAGGCTATAGTCGTAAGGCCAACGATGAACGTGAGGAATTTCTCCAGGCCAGTTACCGTGCAAGTGCTCAACCGGGGCTGTCCACTCAAGGGTAGTCGAATTCCATGGGTTTTGAGGCGCTCTTTTCCCTTTGAAAATGTTTCCGAAAAAATTGTAAAGGAAGATAAGCTGTGCAAAGGAACTTAGAATAGCCGCTAACGTGATGAACTTATTCATATTCACCCACTCAGTCATGTATTCAAAACCGGTAAAGCTGTAGTAACGGCGAGGAACACCATCAAGACCCATGAAGTGCATCGGGAAGAATACACAATAAACGCCAGCGAAGGTCAACCAAAAGTGGAGGTATCCAAGTTTCTCATTCATCATTCGGCCAAACATCCTAGGATACCAATGATAAATTCCGGCAAACATCCCAAACATAGCCGCAGAACCCATTACTAAGTGGAAGTGGGCTACTACGAAATAAGTGTCATGCAAGTTGATGTCGAGTGCAGCATTTCCAAGATAAATTCCGGTAAGTCCTCCAGAAATGAACAAGGAAACAAGGCCGATTGCGAACATCATGCCCGGAGTGAACTGGATATTTCCTCTCCAAAGAGTAGCCAGATAGTTAAATGTTTTTACTGCTGAAGGAACCGCAATGACCAGAGTAAGAATCATGAATACATTTCCAAGGAAAGGATTCATACCGGTTATAAACATGTGGTGACCCCAAACAACAAACGACAAAACAGCGATGCCCAAAAGTGAACCAATCATCGCACGATAGCCGAAAATAGGCTTACGTGAGTTAGTTGCAATAATTTCAGAGGTCAATCCCAATGCAGGCATCAAAATGATATAAACCTCCGGGTGACCGAGAAACCAGAACAAGTGTTGAAATAGAATTGGACTTCCACCAGTTTGTGAAAGTGCTTCGTTACCGATAAAGATTTCACTCAAGTAAAATGCTGTACCGAAAGAGCGGTCAAAAATCAATAGAATAGCTGCTGCAAAAAGTACAGGGAAAGACAAAACTCCAAGGATAGCTGTGCAGAAAAATGCCCAAATGGTTAATGGCATGCGGGTCATCTTCATTCCTGTTGTACGCAGGTTGAGGATAGTAGCGATGTAGTTCAGTGCACCCATCAAAGATGAAGCAATAAACAAGGTCATAGATACTAACCACAAGGTCATTCCAAGGCCGGAACCAGGCATCGCCTTTGGCAAGGCAGATAGCGGAGGATAAACGGTCCATCCACCTGAAGCTGGGCCGGTTTCTACAAAGAGAGAAATCAGCATCACAACAGAGGAAGAGAAGAAGAACCAATAAGAAAGCATATTGATGAACGGAGACGCCATGTCTCGAGCACCAAGTTGCAACGGAATTAAAAGGTTAGAGAAAGTACCACTCAATGCAGCAGTGAGTACAAAGAATACCATGATGGTACCGTGGATAGTCACTAATCCAAGGTAAAAATTGGGATCAAGTTTGCCCCCTTTTCCCCATTTACCAAGAACGGTCTCCATCCAAGGGAAAATCTCGTCGGGGTATGCCAATTGAATTCGAAAAACCAGTGACAATAACATTCCAACGATTGCCATCACAATTCCTGTAATCAGAAATTGCTTCGCAATCATTTTATGATCCTGAGAAAAAACGTATTTGGTCAGGAAAGTGTCGTGATGCTCATGGTGATCGTGATCGTGATCATGAGCGTGTTCAGTAGCGCTGTGAGCCATTTCCTATGGATTGTTTAATTATTAACGTTCAATTGGGCGGTCAGGTTTTCGGCTGGCTTGAAGTAAGTTCTCTGTTCCTTCAACCATTGCTGATATTCAGCCTCTTCCACAACTCTTATTTTCATTCTCATATTAAAATGTGCAGCTCCACAGATTTTATTACAAGCAAGCTCGTAGTTAAAATCCATGTTGTTAAGCTTCTTGCGCATCTGCTCAGTTGTAATGGTAGGCACCATATAAAACTGAGTTGGCATTCCAGGAACTACGTTCATCTGTGCGCGGAAATGAGGCATATAGGCAGAGTGAATTACATCTCTAGCACGTAACCGGAACAAGACTCCTTTATTAACTGGAAGCACAACTTCCATCGGATATAAATCATCTTGTGCTTTAGGGTCTTTCTTATCAATACCCAAGTTGTTGTCTTGGCTAATTAATCTATAATCATGGCGGCCCAAGGCTTTATCTGCACCGGTATAGCGCGCCTTCCATCCAAACTGATAGGCAAAAAGCTCTATAGTATTCACGTTTTCTGTTGGATGTAGTTGGGTTATATCCCGCCAAACTTTAGTTCCGTACAATACCAAAGCAGTAAGTACAATAGCTGGCACAATAGTCCATAAACGCTCTAAACTATGGTTATCCGGATAGTAGTATGCCTTGTGCCCTTCCCTTGTTCTGTATATATACGGGAAGGTAAAGAGGAGGATGTGAGTAGCCACGAAAACAATCATCGTGATAACGAGGGTAATCATGAACATTTGATCCGTGATAACCCCATGTTCAGAAGCAGATTCTGGCAAAGTGTATTTACCATAAACTGCAAACTGGTAATACACGAAGTACATTCCAACTACAAGAAACACGAAGAATAAAATACCGTTGATAGCAGCCCAGTCGAGGATACGGATTCCTTTAGTTTTAAAGAAGGTACTGATGGATTTGATTGCATAGAGGAATGCTGCAAACAACAAAACGAACATCAATAACACCATGAAAAACTTCTGAGTACTGCTTAAAGCATCCGGGTCTGCAGCGGCAGCAGCTCCACCAGCGGTTTGAGCCGGAGCTGCAGCGGCTAATTTTCCTTCTTCAGCTTTCACATAAGCTAAAACTGCTTTCACTTCCTCATCGGAAAGATCGAATGCAGGCATCTGAACATTGTTCCATTTAGCATAAAGATCTTTAGCGTAAGCGTCTCCGGAGTTAATAACGGATTGTGAATTCTTAATCCATTTAATCAACCAGGCCTCATCTCGACGCTCAGAGATGCCTTTAAGTGCCGGACCTACAAGGTCTGCATCAATTTTATGACAGGCGACACAGTTGGCGCTGTAAATAGCAGCACCATCAGGTTGAGCCTGTGCGCTGTTCCAGAGAACCGGAAGGCTCAGCAGCATAGTTAGCACCAGTGCGCGGAGCGCTGAGAGTAAATTCTTGGGCATGTGCAAAGGGGTTTTCCTTAATCACCGCAAATATAGCCGCCTCTTTTCAAATTACACGGCCAGTTTCTGCCAATTGTTATAGATAGAAAATAAAAAAAGCCTGAAAATTTCAGGCTCTAGCTTTATCTGATTGAACTATCACGGTTGTGAAGGTTTCTTGCAGCACTCCATCACTTGTTCTTTTTGAGAAGCGGTTTGCTTCAATTCCGGACTTAACATTGGAATTCCTAAATCCATTCCTCGCAGTGTAAGCAGGATTCCAGTAAGAAAAAGTGCATAAGGCACTAATCGTTTCATCATAGGCCGCAATCGGTCGGAGGCCCTTAAGCCTAACCACGAGACCAACAGCAAAACCGGAACTGAACCCAATCCAAAAGCACTCATATAGGTTGCTCCCCATAGCGCATTTCCTCCAGAAAGGCTTCCTGCCAACGCAATGTAAACTAAACCACAAGGCAATAACCCATTCGCCATTCCAGTTATCCAAAACCTTAAGATGCCCGGTGTCCTTCCGGCTTTTTCAAACATCACGTTGCGAAAGGGCAACTTTAACTTTGATAAAAAGGTTAGCTTAAGTTTTCCACTGACATATAAAGCGGCCACTATTAACAGAATACCCCAGAAAACGGAAAGGGTTTGCTGCCATCTTCCAATAGCTAGAAATCCTCCAATAATGCCGCCGATAGTGCCTAAAATGGCGTAGATGCTAATTCGCCCAAAATGATAAATCAATCGCTCTGAGAAAAACCTCCATAAAGAATTTGATTGCATAGGTAAACTCAATACCAATGGCCCACACATGCCAAGGCAATGCAAACTTCCGGCAGTTCCTATGAGCAAACCTGCTACAATTGCTTCACTAAAGGAAGTTAATTCACCCATGTTTGTTGATGCTGATACCACTTATTTTGATACTGAAAACGAACTCTAACTTCCCAACGACCTTTTTTAAGTCCTTTGGTTGTAATTCCGGTTTCAGGATTCAACAACTTATAGTGTTGGTCTGCACTTGGATCATCAGGACGGTACAAGTGAATATCTCCTTGCTGTGGCTGAACTCCTTGAGGGAGGGTTACCCATAACTTACCTGATTCTGTTTCTAATTTCGGCGTAAGACCTTCGTCAACCGTTCGGTTGATAGCATCAATATCATCCTGATAGTTCAATTCTTGTTGGTAATAGTCTTTGGCTACCAACTCAACTGGCTGCGATTTCGAGTAGATAGCGAATGCTATCATGAAAGAGCAAAAGATGATAAATGCGATGATGATGCCCAGTGGCCAGGGGTGCATTTTCATGAGTTACTGATTTGGCCCGGTAAAACGGGTGGTTAAGGTTTCTACTTTCTTATCACCGACATAAACTTCAACTTGAAGCTTCATTCCTGGTGCACGATAAAGTGCTTTCGGAATATCTACGAACATGGCGCCTTGCGCCAGACCCTGAGGTTGTAAGTGCAAATCGGCTCCAACCATCCTTATTCTGGCGGCTGGCATATCTTTTACAGCGAAGCGAACATCAATAGCTTCAAAAGTTTTATTGATTGATTTCAAGGTATAAAGATTAGCATAATAGGCTCCTTGTTCCATGTAGAGCTGGCCTTTCGCTCTCAATAAGGTTGTTTCTGTATCCGGCCTGGAAAACAGCATGTAGAAAAATATGGACAACAACACGGTAAGCACAACAGAGTATGCTTTAACTCGAGTTGTAAACACCTTGCTGGTCTTCTCGACAATGTTGTTATAAGAGGTATATCGAATTAATCCCTTTGGTTTATTCAAAGCCAGCATGATTTCATCGCATGCATCGATGCAATTGGTACAATTGATACATTCTAACTGAGTACCGTTTCTGATGTCTATACCAGTTGGACAAACCGCAACGCATTTCTTGCAATCAATACAGTCGCCGGCATCAGCCGGGCGATTCTTTATTACTTTATTCCGGCTTTCGCCACGTACAAAGTCGTAAGTAATGTTGATAGAATTCTTGTCAAGTAACACTCCCTGCAAACGCCCATAAGGGCAAACGATAATACAAGCTTGCTCTCTAAACCACCAATAAACAAAGAAGAAAATTCCTGTAAACAACGTGATAGTAAAAAGTCCGCCTAAATGCTGTTGGGGATTGTCGGTAATGATTTTAAATAAGTCGTCGGTGCCAATAATATAAGCAAGAAATGTGTTGGCAATCAGAAAAGAAAGCGTAAAAAACAAGATGAATTTCACCCCTCTTTTGCGAATTTTTTCTGCATTCCAAGGCATTCCAGCAAGTTTCCGTTGTTGAGCAGCATCACCTTCAATCCAATATTCTATTTTCCTAAATACCATTTCCATGAAGATGGTTTGAGGACATACCCAACCGCAGAAAAGCCTGCCAAATACTGCTGTAAACAAGAGAATAAAAACAATAAAACTAATTACTCCAACAACTAATACGTTGAAGTCTTGTGGCCAGAATGCAAGTCCAAAAATGATAAACTTACGCTCCAACACATTGAAGAGCATGAACGGATGTCCATTTACTCTCATGAAAGGACCAGAAAACAGCAGTGCCAGAAAGAACCAACTCAGGTAAGTGCGGTATTTGTAAAAAACACCTTTAACTCTTTTGGGGAAAATCCAAATGCGGTGTCCGTCTTCATCTACCGTTGCGATGGTATCTCTGTATGAGTTTTTCTTATCTGATGCTGCTGTTTCCATAATCTTTAGTGAGATATGCTTAACTAATTCGTAACGAGTTCCCCTTGCGCTTCTTTAGGATTAGCAGGTTTAGTTCCATGCAAGCTGTGGATGTAGCTGGCTACTTCAACTATCTGAGCTGGTTTTAAACTTGCTTCCCAAGGAATCATGCCTTTTTCAGGTACTCCTTTAGAAATCACCCTTACTAAATCCTCTACCTTATTACCGTGGAGATAATAATCATCGGTAAGATTTGGACCTACTAAGCCTTCTCCATTCTGACCGTGGCATGCGGCACAATTAGCAGTAAAGATGACTTTTCCTTTCTCTAGCACCCCGGCCTCAGAACTGAAAGCCAGTTGAACCAATCCTTGAGCAGCTTCTGCTTTCTTACGAACAGCTTCTCCTTCTTTCATTTCTGCCAGATACTCTTCTTCTTGCGAGAGTCCGCTTCCAATGATGTGGTAACGGGCTATGTACACCACAGAGAAAAGAATAGTGATGTAGAAAAGGTACAGCCACCACGGTGGAAGGTCATTGTCAAACTCTTTGATGCCATCATAATCATGATCCAGCAATTCGTCTTTTACTTTCTTTGACATGGTTAGTCCTCCTGTTAATTCAGTCTAATGGGATGTTTCGGTAATAATCGATATCGCTTTTTTTGGTAATTATTGCCTTAACCGAGAAAGCGATAAACACGGCAAGGAACAAGCTAAGTCCGATGATGGGAAATACATCGACATCTTGTATAGACTCTAAAACATTTCGAATCATATTGATTAGCGTTGAGCGGTTTCTTTTTTGGTTTGGATATCGGTGCCAAGGCGTTGCAGGTAAGCAATTAAGGCCACCATTTCAGATTCAGGTTTTGCTTTTATTCCAGATAATGCCAAATCTGCGACAATTCCATCTGCTTGGACTTTCATATCTGCAAGTGCCTGATGCTCATAGTTTTCTGGATAAGGCACTCCAAGGTTGCGCATTACCCGGATTTTATTAGGAGTAACGCTCCATTTGGCATCGCTTTCTACTAACCAAGGATAAGGAGGCATCAGTGAACCCGGACTCATGGAACGAGGATCAACCATGTGCTTATAATGCCATGCTCTTCCAGAGCCGGAGGGATATTTAGAACCTACCCGATGCAAATCAGGACCAGTACGTTTAGACCCCCAAAGGAATGGATGATCATAAACAAACTCACCTGCTTTAGAATATTCGCCATAGCGTTCGGTTTCTGAACGGAAGGGACGAACCAATTGCGAGTGACATGAGTTACAACCTTCTTTGATGTAAACATCACGACCCGTTAATTCGAGCGGTGAATAGGGTTTTACACTGGAAATGGTGGGGATGTTGGATTTCACCAGGAAGGCAGGGAAGAATTCAACTGCTCCGCCGATTAATATAGCAACGGTAGTAAGCACTGTAAACAACACTGGTTTACGCTCAAGGACTCGGTGGCCATAGCCAACTTTAGGATTTTCCTCATGTTTTTCGGCTACCTGAACGATAACATTCTCATTGGCTACGAGTTTCTTACCAGCCATAGTCATGATGAGGTTGTAAACCATTACAAGTGCGCCAACGAGGTAAAGAACTCCGCCAATTCCACGAATGATGTACATCGGAATTATCTGAGTAACAGTATCAAGGAAGTTCGGATACATCAAGTAACCGTCTGGAGTAAACTGCTTCCACATTAATCCCTGGGTTACACCAGCCCAATACATGGCCATTACCCAGAAAACAATTCCAATTGTACCTATCCAAAAGTGAAAATTGGCCAGTTTCTCAGAATACAGCTTAGTATTGAACAGTTTAGGAATAAGATAATAAAGCATAGCAAAGGTTAGGAATCCATTCCATCCGAGCGTTCCAACATGAACGTGAGCTGGAATCCAGTCTGTGAAGTGAGACAACGCATTTACATTCTTCAATGAATGCATTGGCCCTTCGAAAGTGGCCATACCATAAGAAGTGATGGCTACGACCAAGAACTTCAGCCTTGAATCTTCTCTTACTTTATCCCAAACTCCCCTGAGGGTAAGCAATCCGTTTATCATACCACCCCAAGAAGGAGCTATCAACATGATAGAAAACACAACTCCGAGAGATTGAGCCCAATCGGGAAGTGCAGAATAGAGCAAGTGGTGAGGTCCTGCCCAGATATACAGGAAAATCAGTGACCAGAAGTGAATAATAGAAAGGCGGTAAGAGTAAACCGGACGATCTGCCAACTTCGGCAGAAAATAGTACATCAATCCGAGGTACGGGGTGGTTAGGAAGAAGGCTACTGCATTGTGGCCGTACCACCATTGTACGAGCGCATCCTGAACCCCTGCATACATGGAGTAACTTTTGAACAAGTTAACCGGTATTTCAAAGGAGTTAACTATATGCAGCACTGCAACCGTTACCAAGGTGGCGATGTAGAACCAGATAGCCACATACATGTGCTTTTCGTTCCTTTTGAGGATAGTTCCTATCATGTTGATGCCAAAGACAACCCATATCAGGGTAATGGCAATGTCAATGGGCCATTCTAACTCAGCATACTCTTTCGAGGTGGTGATGCCAAGAGGTAAAGTAAGTGCAGCCGCAACGATGATTAACTGCCAACCCCAGAAATGGATGTTGCTGAGCAAATCGCTGAACATTCTGGTTTTGCAAAGTCGTTGGAGCGAGTAGTAAATGCCCATAAAAATGGCATTACCCACGAAGGCGAAAATCACTGCATTGGTATGCAGCGGTCGGATTCGGCCATAGGTGGTGTACGGATTGCCCAGATTGAGCGAAGGTTCCACAAGTTGGAAGGCAATGACGACGCCCACCAACATGCCTACAATGCCCCAAAGCATTGTAGCGACCGCGAAGTTCTTCACGATTCGGTTGTCATAGGAAACGCTGAGTTCGGCCATAGGTTAAAAGTTTATCAGTTTCAGGGGTTAGTTTCTTCAGCTTGGTCTTCGAATAGCATTCTAACCGAAGGAGTGTAATCGTCCTCATACTGGCCACTTTTCACTGACTTGATGAAAGCGTAAAGGAAAAACCCTGCTACCAGCAGGCTCACTCCCATGAGAAAAGCGATTATCTCCATTTGCGATTAGAATTATTTAGATACAAATATCCTATTTTAATCGGACTTAACAGCCAACTTTAGATATATTTTTACCTGTATATCTTATTTTTTTCTCTTTAGCATGCTCGCATCGAGACGAGAAGCACGATAATGAGCCTGACCAACTGCCAAGCTAACTACTGTAATAGTGCTTAAAGGCATCATAATCGCTGACACCAACGGACTTAACGAGCCGGATAATGCAAAGGATAATCCCACTGCATTGTACCCAAGCGACATCATCAAGTTGTTTCTTAAGATCTTTCTGGAATTCGTAGCATACTGCAACAATACCGGCAAAAAGGGAACTTTTGCACCTTCAAGAATGGCATCGGAAGCAGGGCTGAATTGTGAACTGTCTTCGGCAACAGCCATTCCTACTTCAGCCTTTTTCAATGCGCCGGCATCGTTCAATCCATCGCCTACCATCAAAACACGCCTACCTTGAGCCTGTAGTTCTTGGATTTTCTGAAGCTTATCGGAGGGGCTTTGATTAAAATACATTACGGTATTTGTACCAAACATTTGGCGCAAACGTGGGGCTTCGGAATCGTTGTCGCCGGAAAGAATCACAACGCGGTAGCGGGCGGCAAGCAATGAAGCTGCTTCTTCCAAGCCGCTTCTCCATGCATTAGTAAAACTAACGTACCCCCTTACTTCATTGTTGATGGCAATATAAACTGCGGTAAGGCCTGGATTACCACTCTGTGGGAGTCCTTCCATTACAAAAGTGCGGCTTCCAATAGTCACTTCTTGCCCATCAATAATGGCTAAAATGCCTCGTCCCTTAATTTCATCAAACAGGTCAACTTTTTTGCTTCCATTCCCGGGAAGATATTGGTAGAGCAGTTTGCTTAAAGGGTGAGTAGAGTTTCTGCACGCCGACTTCACCAATTCTTTATCTTCATCGGATAGAAACAGCTTGCTGCTATCGATTGTCTGTAAATCTGTTTGAGTTAATGTCCCAGTTTTATCCAGTACAACCGTATCAATACGGGTTAACCGATCAATGACATCCGGATTTTTCAGATAAAGATGCTGAAGTCCTAAGCGATGCATCATGGTACTGTATGTGAATGGAGCGGAAAGTGCCAAAGCGCACGGGCAAGCGATAATAAGCACAGAAACTAAAACCCTTATGGCCAATGGAAGCGAAGAAATCGACCAAAAGGCAAACCCTCCTATGGCCAAAGCAAGAACTAATGGGGTAAAGACTTTGCTTATCCGATCCGTAATGTTCTGATAAGGCTGATCAACCAACTTTTTAAACGCTTCGTCGTTCCAAAGCTGGGTCAAATAGCTTTGAGATGCCGGTTTCAAAACTTCTGCTTCTACCGCCCCGCCGATTACCTTTCCTCCTGCAAAAAGAATATCTCCCCGAAACTTCTCCACCGGATGGCTTTCTCCTGTTACAAACGAATAGTCCATCAAGGTTTTATCGGAAACCAACACAGCATCAGCGGGAACAATTTCTTCATTTCTTACCAGAACATAATCACCCGGAACCAACTGGGTAATGTTGATGCTTTCTTCCTTGCCATTCACAATTTTAATGCTCGCTAATGGGAAAAAAGAGCGGTAATCGTGCTCGAAACTTAGTCTGTTAAAGGTTTTTCGCTGAAGGTATTTCCCTAACATGAGGAAAAACAACAATCCCCCGAGCGAATCGTAATATCCCGAACCTGTAGCAGACAAGGTTTCATACAATGACTGAAAGAAGAGTGCTAATATTCCAAGGCTAATGGGAACATCGATGTTAAGAATCTTTTGTTTTAAGCCGGCAAGAGCCGAAATGTAGTAATCCTTAGAAACATAGGTTACAACTGGAACTATCAACAACACATTCAATATGCTGATAGCCCTTTCAATCATAGGACTATTCAGACCATCTTCGGCAAGATACTCCGGAAAGCCCAGTAACATTAGATTTCCGAAACAGAAGCCTGCGATACCAATTCGGTACAACATGTGCCTGCTTTCCTTGTCCACAGCCTTTTTTTGATTGACAGCCATGTTAAGCTGAGGCTCATATCCAATTGCAGTTAGTGTTTCAACAATTTTTCTAACACTGAGAATTCGTGGGTCAAAGTCGAGACGAAGCTGCCTGCGGGGAAAATCTACCCTTGCGGCCAACACGCCCTCAACCAACCGATGAAAGTTTTCTAACAAGTAAATGCAAGCCGAACAATGCATCTGCGGCAAGTGAAAGCTTAATACTGCTTGTTCCGCAGAATCAAAAGAAAGCAAGGATTTCGCGATAGCAGGTTCATCCAGAAAACCAAATCGCAAATCGGAGCGCATCTCCGAAAAACTCTGACCTTGATTATTGTTTAAATCGTAGTACTGACAAAGCCCTTTTTCTTCCAGTAACTCATAAACCGACTTGCAGCCGGTACAGCAAAAAACTTTATCCTTAAATAAGGTAGAAACAATAGGTTGATAACTAAACTGGTTACCGCAATGGAAGCAGGACGAAGCAGCAACTTTAGAGGGAGCATCAGAATAAGCAGCCATGGGGCAAATTTAGTATTTTATACTTTTATATCTTTTTATTTGTTAATCTTTTTTTCTTTTAAAATGAACATCAAAGGGGGTTGGATTGTCATAGATTTGCAACCTAATAGTATGAAAAGCATTCTGACTACACTTTTGATTGCGGCCAGTCTAACCGCAATGGCACAAGGCGAATGGAAAGCGCCTGCATCTGCCAAGAGTACCAAAAACCCTGTAAAAGCTGACGCTGCTTCCATTGCAAGAGGGAAGACACATTTCACTAAAAACTGTGTAAGCTGCCATGGAGCATCGGGCTTAGGTGACACTCCAACAGGAAAAGCAGTTAAAGCGGCCAATCTGAAAGTAAAACTTCCTAAACAAGTTGATGGAGAAGTTCATTGGAAACTAATGAACGGAAAAGGAGCGATGCTAAAAATTTCTTCTTACAAGCTCAGTGACAAGGATGGTTGGGACATTATCAACTACCTTCGGACATTTGCAAAATAATCCTTTATCGGATAATTAAAACGCAGCAATCGCTGCGTTTTTTTTGTTATTTGGACATATAATTCTCAGAAAATGATTGAAGCACAACCTACAGGAAACGCCCCGATTGGAGTGTCACTGGAAGCCGGTTCGTATTGGTATTGCGCCTGTGGACAGAGTAGTAAGCATCCCTTTTGCGATGGCACTCACAAAGGGACTGGACTGGCCCCTATCAAATTTGAACTTGAAGAAGCAAAAAAAGTATGGTTATGCGCATGTAAAGCCAGTAGTGGGCAACCTTTCTGCGACGGCACCCATAAAACTAAAGGCTAACCGGCTTGAATCGCGCTGCTTTTTCTCTCCGAATAAAGGAAGCATTAACCGGATTGGCTGTTGCGGGTAGTCTGGCCTTTACCGATCAATACTTCGAGTTATCGAAGCAATTGGAAATTTTCGCCTCCATGTACAAGGAAGTGAACACTTACTATGTCGATGAAATTGAACCTGCTCGTTTCATGCGTACCGGAATTGACGCTATGCTTAAAAGCTTAGACCCTTATACCGATTATATCAGCGAATCAGAAATTGAAGATTTTCGGTTTATGACTACCGGGCAATATGGAGGAATTGGCGCATTAGTTTCTAATCGTGACAGTGTAATTGTTATAACCGACCCTTATGAAGGGTTTCCGGCACAAAAGGCCGGAATAATGGCCGGTGATTGTTTGTTAGAAGTTGACGATAAAAAAGTTGGAGGAAAATCAACTGAAGACATTTCTAAACTGCTCAAAGGTCAACCGAAGACTTCCGTTAAACTCAAGATTAGGCGTGGAAATGAATCTCCTAAAGAGCTAACGATAACCCGAGAAGAAATTTCGGTAAAGAGTGTTCCATATTACGAAATGCTCAATCAAGAAACCGGCTACATTAAATACACCGGTTTTAAAAGCCAAAGTGGACAAGAAGTAGCCGATGCCATCAAAGCACTGAAAGCCAAGCAAATGAAGAAATTGATTCTGGATTTGCGGGACAATCCCGGTGGTTCATTAGATGAAGCCATCCGAATTTCAGGCTTTTTCATCCCAAAAGGCAGCTTAGTAGTAGATACTAAAGGCAAATACAAGGATTGGGACAAATCCTACAAAACTTCGGAGGCTCCATTAGACACTCAAATCCCGTTGATTGTGTTGATTAATGAAAGCTCCGCATCCGCATCAGAAATTGTATCAGGTGTTGTACAAGACTATGACAGGGCAGTTGTGATGGGAGTAAAATCGTTTGGTAAAGGATTGGTTCAAACAGTTAGACCATTAACCTACAACACTCAGTTAAAAGTAACAACCGCCAAATACTACACCCCGAGTGGACGGTGCGTTCAATCAATCAATTATTCCCAAAAAGGGAAAACAACCCGACCTGACTCACTCAAAGTTGCCTTCAAAACCAAAAATGGACGAACTGTTTACGACGGCGGCGGAGTTTCACCTGATTTAGAAGTGAAAGAGCTGGAAAGCCCTTTAGTCTTGAATGCGCTTTTTGAGAAACGGCTATTGTTTGATTTTGCTACTAATTATCGTCTTCAAAATCCAACGTTAATCGGAGGAAAAGACTTCCAAATTTCGAACGGACTTTTCCAGGAATTCAAGGCATTTCTTAAAGAACGCAAGTTCGATTACCTAACTGAAAGCGAAAAAATGTTGGAACAGTTTAAGAATAAAGCGAAAAAAGAACATTACTACGAAGCAGTTAAGGACGAATTTGAAAAATTAACGACAACTTACCACCACGACAAAAGTCAGGACGTTGATAAAAACCGACCCGTAATTGAACAAGCATTAAGAGAAGAAATTATCTCCCGATACCTGTTTCAAAAAGGAAGGATTGAAGCCTCATTATCCACCGATGTCCAGGTTAAGAAAGCGATGGAAGTACTTGGTCAACCAGACATGTACCAAAAATATCTCAAAAGAACGCAGCCGTGATTTTAACCTATGACCTGATAATCCTGCTTGTAGCAGGGCTATCTGCCGGATTTCTTGCAGGATTATTAGGCGTAGGAGGAGGAATTATCTTTGTGCCGGTGCTTTCTTGGTATCTCGGAAAAACTGGCGTTGATAGCCACGTTGAAGTAATTATGGTAATAGCTAACTCGCTTGCTTTAGCGTGTATTATGGGCATCAGTGGAACACTCAGCCAAAAGAAAAAAGGCTATTTCTTCCCTGCTCCTACTTTAGCACTTGGATTAGGAGGTGCTGTAACCTCAGTTGCAACAGCTTATCTTATTTCTCATACCCAAGTTTACGATAAACGGCTATTCGGAATTGTTTTCTCTATTCTGTTGATACCCTTGATTGTAAAAATGTTTCGGGCTAAAGAGAGTGAAGATTCAAACGAAACTTCTACTAATAGTTCCAGCAATTTTCCTCGTTGGAGGCTGCTATTAATCGGATTACTTACCGGCGTTGTTTCCGCCTTGAGTGGGTTAGGTGGAGGCGTAATCATGATTCCGTTGCTAAATTCTTGGGCTAAATTCAGCATGCGTAAATCGGGTGCTATATCCTTATCGAGCATTGTCATACTTTCATTTTTCATGAGTTTGTATTACATGACAACCAGTGCCACGGAAGTGCCCAAGATGCCTCTCACATTGGGCTACATTCACCTTCCAGTATTACTTCCTTTAGCGTTAGGAATCACCGTATCGGCACCCTTTGGTGTTAAGATGGCACATAAAGTTAATGGGCACACCATCAAGTGGATTTTTGTAGCGCTTTTCACTGTGATACTCATCCAAATGAATTGGTGATATACTGCTAACTATTCACTTCTGATAATATCCCTCCGAGCAGCCTCAGCCTCAATACTAAAAAGTCCCCAAACGACTATCTCGATGGGGACTTTTGCATTGCGTAGTGTTGGATGGTACTTGGTATTGAGTGTGAAGCTAGAGAATCTTCGTCGATGCTGACACAGGTTAATTTCTAGTTTCCTTTGATGAAATGGGTCGATTCCGTAATGCCTTACATTTCGATTTTACCCTCCTTACCCAAAATAGTTAACTCATATTGCTGATTTTAGCCATCTTTATCACATTTTTAAAGCATCTGCTATGATTACAAATTTTGCAACTAACTAACTATTTTCTTTGTCTTTTATGCTGTAATAATCTTTGGTCGGAGCTGTGTATTAGTTTCTATCTATTGCCATTAATTACTTATTTAAAATTATCTATTATTCTAGATTTGTCTTCATTTTCTTTATCGTTCTTATGATACAATTCAATGAATGTAATTTTTTGTTCGTCAGGAAAGTACGCATAAATTAATCTTAGACCTGAATTTACTCCTCTTCCTTTTAATGCCTTACAAGCAATTTTTTTAACCTTAATGACACACGTTTCTAAACCCAAATTATCAATACGGAAACTAAAAGGAGGACTTTCACCAGGTTCGTCATTCAGGTCTAACTTCACCACTTCCAAATCATCGTTGAGCGTTCTGTATTTTTTTAAAAGGTTCTTCAAATCCTTTTTAAATGTTGAAAGTTCATAAAATTCAATATTGTTCATCATCTTCATAAACTCTAATTGAATAAGGTGGTCTTCTGTAAAAAGCCAATTCGTAATTTATTTCTTCACCTTCTTTTGATGCCTTCCAAGGTTTATCACCGTGCGAATAGTTGCTGAGCATAGCCGCACTCCAATCACTCATTTGTTCCATAACCCTGTCAATAATATCTTTCTCGCTTGCCTTTAACTCAGTTAAATCAGCTTTCTCTAAAGGCAAATAACGAGTTTGAGGATAACCATGATATTCGGTTTTTACTCTTTGCAACTGCCCTATTTCAATCATTTGACCAATAATCATATCAAAATTTTGCGGAACTGGCCCATAAGGTAATTTGCGATATGTAGCACCTGTTAAATGCTCCTCATACAATTCGTAATAATTAAAATCCGAAAAATACAGTAACTTATATAGAACCGTTTCACCGACATTAGGCTTACCTGCACAGCGTTCAAGGATATACAATAAGACATTTTTGAACTTGCCGATTTGTAGAGTAGGCACAGAAATACGTTCTTCCACTTTCTTGGCCTTATTTTCTTCTTTGCCTTCAACCTCTTGATTTGCCGAGAAATTCTTAGACATAAAATCATCCAATGAAAATTTCAAAATCATAGCCAGTTTTTGCAGTTCAAGAATATCGACGCTTCTATTTCCTAACTCTATTTGAGCCAAAGACGGTCGGGAAATTTTGACACTTTTAGCCAAATCTTCTTGCGACAACCCCTTCATTTTACGAAGTTCGGTTAGCCTCTGACCTATTTGCTTTTGCGACAATTGCATGTTCATATCAATTTAAGTTTCGCTGTTCAACGGAACAAAGATAAGCAATGTTTCAAATTCAAACATACTTCTGTTTCCATACAAAACACTGCCTACACTTGCCAAATGCAATTGAACTCAAAGAAAAACTGTTTAAAACCCTTTCTACCGGAAGAAACAAACAAAACATCCAACATACAGCCCGGCAAAAATGGACTCAACAAATGACACAAGCAGCCTCCGTAGTAAATGATTGCAACCGACGACAGGCAAGAACACCAACCGCCAACATACCACCGAAAATCTAAAAAGCCTCAAAAGACCCTTAGACTTCTTGGAGAGGATATAAAAAAGTTGATTATTTTGGAGACAGAAACAGGTAAAGAAGAAACACTACCCCAAAATGTGGTTTTCAACCTTAGTACTCACCTCCCATGAAAGCAAACTACACGCAGTGCGTGAAATCGACTACAGGAGCATGTATCGCGCAAGACTGCGTATATTAATCGTTATGTGCAATTTATAATCCAGACAAATGAGCGGAGTTGTACAACCAGACTTCAGACAAGGAAATAGGTCTGAATATTTAGCGCAATATCTTCTTTCTTACTTGGGGACAACCGTTTTTGTTCCAAGACAAGAAGACGTTGGCATCGACTTTAATTGTGCAATTTCTGTCGCTAGCGGACACGTTGAAGAAATCAAAGAACAATTTCATGTTCAAATAAAATCTAATATCACGGACGATATAGAATTTGGTGAGGTTGCAAAGACAGGTAAAAATCAAAAGACCAAATGGAAACAATATGAACTTGAATGGCTCTTTAATCTAGACAATCCTCTTTTCATTGGCATTGTAAATAAAGACGAAGGTAGCCTTGAGCTTTATTCAACCTCTTTCATGTGGTATAATTACTGGAACAGAAAATTCTTAACGGTCAAATTTCTTCCAAATCATCCTAGCGGTGACATGGCAGAAATACACGTTCAAGAAGACATCGATATTTCTGAATGGGCTAGTGACTTAGAAACTACGGAGCCCAAAGTGAAAACAGTTGTACCAATGGGACCACCTATTATTAAACTGACAAAAGAAAATATAAGACAATCGGAAGTACTGCCAACTCTTAAAAACCTATTCAGACTTGCAATACAAATAGAACAAGCTAATATCACTTATAAAAAACTTAGACTGCCCTATTTTAACTGGCTTCATAAGATCTCGACAAATAGCAGTTTCGTTGGTGGTTTTTTTTACGCAATCGATAAAGTGCTAATTGAAGAACAACGACTATATCAATCTTTAACTCCATTACTAATTTCGCTTGCACTTCTTTATAAGCAGACCAACGACCAAAGATTCGAGATTATTATGAACGCACTCAACTTAACTCCTCCGCAGTTCATTCCTCCTGAAGTTAAAGTAGCTCTTGGACTTCCTGCTTGACGTTAAACTGCACATAACAGCACCTACTTGCATTTTTTTGCGGGTTAGCGCTCAAATGCGTAAATTGACATAGCAAAAAACTGCAAGTAGCTCCAAAACGTTATGTCCATTCCTAAAACGACAACTACTGCAACTTCAACAATAATGTAAAGACAATGGAAAGAAGAAAATTTATCATCACTACTGGAGGGTTTGTTTCAGCAACAATGTCTCGTCCTAAAAAAAGTTTACGAGTTAATTTCTAAATAGTGTTGGCAGCCACATGGTACAAAGGATAAAGCTCTGGAAATTCTTTGTCGGTTCTAAAGTAGCGGTTCGGGGATGTGCTAAAGGGGTCTATAAGCTCCGGATTATCCAGCGATTTTCCCACCTCAGTGAATGCGTGTGCTTCTTAATTCAATGTCCATCTTGACTATTAGCCCAAGAAGAAGTATTTACCTATTTGTTTAGCCAGGTAAAAATGCAGCCTCCACAACCACCACGTTACTCCCTCGTCCGAGAGGGCTTCGGTTCAACAAATTCTACCCAACTACCTATACAATTCCGGGAAATACTCTCGAAGAATAGACAATGGATTTTGATTGGTATGATGGACAGGAGCAGTTATCCTTAACCGCTTTGCAGCTTCGCGGTGTTGTATCGAATCTTCAATAAAAAGACAATCTTCTGGATTGAGGTTTTGTTCGTTTAACAAAAGCTGAAAAAATGCTTCCTCCGGCTTTCTGGTTCCACATTCATAACTCAGATAAACTTTAGTGAACATTTCCTGAAAGTTGAATATTCCCCTTTTTTCTAAACCCTGATAAATAGTCTGAATGTGCAATACATTGGTGTTAGAAAAAAGAAAGCAAGGAATATCATTCGCTCTTAATGGAGCAAGAAGTGCCAGCCTTTCATCTGGTAAATCAAGCAGAATGCTATCCCATGCCTCCCTTATTTGAGCATCTGTAAGGGCAAGACCGGATAGCCTTCTTATTTCTTGATAAAACTGGTTTTCAGAAATTTTGCCTGTTTCTAATAAATCAAAAACTACCTGTTGTTCCGCCTGGCTGTAACTGTTGCCAAAATCACGGTAGCCTAACGCTTCAAATGCCTTACGGGGTGCCTGATAATCAATATTGATTAAAACTCCTCCGAAATCAAAAATTACTGCTTTCATCAATCAAAATCGCCGGCAATTGGTCGTAATAATACTTCTTCCAGCACCGCAGATGGGGATAAATTCCAAGCCTGAAAAACGACTTCCGCCACATCAGAGGGTTGCATAAAACGGGAAGCGGGCAGTTCAGTTCCCGCCCAAGAGTTGGTTAGTGTAGCTCCCGGAAGCAAAGAGGTTACTGCTACTTGGGTGTTCTTCAATTCTTCCCGCAGCACTTTGCTCATTCCCAACAAAGCAAACTTACTGATGCAATAAGAACCTCCATTAACATAAGCAGTGATGCTTGCCGTGGAGCACATGTTCACAATCAATGCTTTATCCGACTTTTTTAATTCCTGTAGCAATGCTCGGGTGAGGTGGTAAGCCGAGGCAACATTGGTGTTCATCTGTAATTCAAAAACGCCATCCGGCTCCTCAGCAATTGATCCTGGTCGAAAAACCCCTGCATTATTTACTAATAGGTGAACGGAGTTAAACCTTCGCTGCACCTCACCTGCAAACTTGATTACTTCATCCTTCACCGACATATCGGCCACAAGTCCGGCAAAAGATTGTTGAGGATAGCGTTGCACTAACTTGTCTTGAAGTTCTTTCAAATCCGATGCAGACCGCGCATTAAAAATGACCGAAAATCCGGCCTGGGCTAAGCGTTCAACTACTGCCTTTCCGATGCCTTTACCAGCACCGGTTACTACTGCATTCAACACAATCCTATCGTTAATTAAATCGAAGCATGAGGTCGCCCTTCTCAACGGTTTGGCCGGGGGCTACCAGAATTTTACCCAGAACACCTTGCCCCGGCGATTTAATAACGTTCTCCATTTTCATGGATTCCAAAACCAAGAGTGGATCGTTCTTCTTTACCTCGTCACCTTCATGAACCAAAAGTCGCAGCACAAGGCCGGGCATAGGAGCTTTTAGCTCGTTGAGTTTTTTGGCTACTCCTGCATTCAAGCCCAATTTCTTGAGCCAACGGTCCGTTTCGGTTAGAACTTGAAGGGAATATTCTCTTCCTCGAAAGCGCACAAGCATCGTTTTCTCTTCTGCTTGTTGAGAAACCACCTCTACCGTATAAGATTGCTCCCCTACTAAAAGAGAATAAGTCCGCGGCTGACCGGGAACTGGAAGAAAAGAAACTGCTACCGGCTGACCATTGAGATTCAGTTCCGGTGCCATGCCGGATACTTCGAAAGCACGGCCATCTACCAAGGACTCTAACATGCTGCGAATTTCGGTTTTCCTTTGGAAGGCTGAAAAGTTAAATAACGAATTTTTGCCTGAGGTTAAAGTTTTTTTAATTTCCTAATCTGAGCATATCCCTTAGTTTCGGCACGATTTCCAACATGAAGAAAACTATCCTCGCTTTGGCCTTTGGGCTAACCGTTTTGAGCATGTCTTACCAGCTAATCTCGAATCCCACTGGAGCACCTCTCGGAAGAACAGGCTCGCCAGCCGATGGAGCAACTTGTTCCTCAAGTGGTTGTCATTTTGGTGCCCCCAGTCCATTGGCAAACGTGATTACCAGTAACATTCCTGCGACCGGCTATATTCCCGGTCAATCGTACACCATCACCGTCACAGTTCCCGGTTCAGGCAACAAAGGTTTTCAGGTTTCTCCCCAAAAAACAGATGGTACTCAATTAGGTTCATTGCAGGCTGCAGCAGGCAGCCAGGTTTTTGGAAAATACATAACTCACACCACTCCTAAAACCGGAACAGCCGTTTGGTCTTTTGGTTGGACAGCACCTGCCGCAGGAACCGGAAGCGTTACCTTCTACGGTGCATTCGCTCAAAGCCGTCAGGCTACCAGAACAAGTACCCTTACGGTTAGCGAAGCCATTGGTACCAGCGTTCAGGAAGTGAGAGCTTTCAGTAAAGTCACTATTTATCCAAACCCTTCTACTACCGAAGTCAACCTTGCATTCAACCTGACTCGTAATGGTATGACAGAGGTTCGCTTGTTGGATTTGAATGGTAAAGAAATCAGTGTACTGCACCAACAAGTTCTGGATGCCGGCAGCCAAACCTTGAAGTTGAACCTTCCCGGTGGACTTAATGGCGGACATTACTTTGTTACCATTAAAGCAGAGGGTCAAATAAAAACCCTCCCCATCTTTGTAAAAGAGCAATAATCTGCATCATCTACAAAACAAAAAAGCCCGACATCAAACTGTCGGGCTTTTTTGTTTCCAAGCCTAAACTCACGGTTACTTGTTACATCGCGGTAAATCAATGAGCTTAAAAAGCTAGTTTGCCGTATTTTCGCGGCGCTATGATGCGAACACATAATTGCGGAGAATTGCGTCCCGAGCACGTCGGGCAATCGGTAGTACTGGCAGGTTGGGTGCAAACCCTGCGCGATAAAGGAGCCTTACTCTGGATTGACCTTCGCGACCGCTATGGAATAACTCAGCTTACTATGGAGTCTGAACATTTGACCGAATCCCTTTTTGATCAAGCAAGAAGTTTCGGCAGAGAATACGTGATTCAAGTAGAAGGCATGGTGCGTTTGCGTCATTCTCCTTCTCAGAAAATCCCCACAGGGGCAGTTGAAGTTGTCCCTAGCCGATTAACCTTACTCAACGCCGCACAACTTCCTCCCTTCTTGATTGAAGACGATACCGATGGAGGCGATGACTTGCGCATGAAATTCCGATATCTTGATTTACGCAGAAATCCGGTTCGCGAAAATTTGATTCTTCGTCACAAACTGGCTCAAGCTACCCGCAGATACTTAGATCAGCAAGGATTTCTTGAAGTAGAAACTCCTGTACTCATTAAATCTACCCCAGAAGGTGCAAGAGACTTTGTGGTTCCCTCGCGCATGAATGCCGGGGAGTTTTACGCATTGCCACAGTCGCCTCAAACCTTTAAGCAATTGTTGATGGTTAGTGGCTTTGACAAATACTTTCAAATTGTAAAATGCTTCCGAGATGAAGATTTGAGAGCAGACCGCCAACCTGAGTTTACTCAAATTGACTGTGAAATGGCTTTCGTGGAACAAGAAGACGTGCTTCAAACTTTCGAAGGACTTATTCGAAGCCTTTTCCGTGAAATAAAAGGCATAGAATTTCCCAAAGAGCTTCAACGCATGACCTACGCCGAGGCTATGCGTCGTTTTGGAAACGACAAGCCTGACATCCGATTTGGCCTTGAACTAAGAAACCTTAAGGTAAACGGAACTTTGGAAGCTCCTTTTGACTTCCGCAATTTCGTTGTTTTTGATGCTGCCTCAACGGTAATTGCTATTAGCATCCCGGAAGCCGCTTCTTGGACTCGTAAACAAATCGACGCACTCACGGAGTGGGTTAAACGTCCGCAAATCGGCCTTAAAGGGTTAGCTTGGTTGCGCAAAGAGGCCGATGGAAGTGTAAAATCTTCCTTCGATAAATTCTTTGAACCAGAAACTTTGCAGCAAATGGCAGAATACTGCCACGCAAACACCGGCAGTTTAACCTTTTTTCTGGCCGGAGAAGAAAAACTTACCCGTAAGGCCGCAGCAGATTTACGCCTTGAGCTTGGCGAACAACTTGGGCTTCGCAATCGAAATGAGTACTCGGCTCACTGGGTGGTTGACTTTCCTTTATTAGAAGAAGACGAAGAAAGCGGACGCTGGCATGCTATGCACCATCCATTTACTTCTCCTAAACCGGAAGATGCGGATCTCTTATTCACCAATCCAGGAAGTGTACGCGCTAATGCTTACGACCTTATTATTAATGGGGTGGAAGTAGGCGGAGGCTCTATCCGAATTCACAACAGGGAAATGCAGGCTAAAATGTTTGAACGCCTCGGATTCAGTGATGAAGAAGCACGCAAGCAATTCGGCTTTCTGATGGAAGCTTTCACGTACGGTGCGCCTCCACACGGCGGTATTGCCTTCGGCTTCGACCGGCTTTGCGCACTTTTTGGGGGCAGCGATTCTATCCGAGATTACATCGCATTTCCGAAAAACAATTCCGGCAGAGATGTCATGATTGATGCGCCATCGAGCTTAGATCAAGCTCAGCTTAACGAGTTAAAACTCCAAAGCCGGGCTTAATCTTATGAGTGAAGCCATACTTGCTTATGCTGAAGCCCATAGCCGGGCTGAGCCTGAGCTTTTGGCAAGACTAAGAAGAACGACGCATCTGCAAACACTCAACGCTCGGATGCTATCGGGCTGGGCTCAGGGTCAATTATTAGGTATGTTGGTGAAAATAAGCAACGCCAAAAGGTTGCTTGAACTGGGAACCTTCACCGGATACTCCGCTTTGTGCATGATGCTTGAAGCCGGTGAGGATGTTTTTCTCGACACTATCGAACCCAATGCGGAGTTGGAGTACATTCATAAAGAATTTTTTGAAGCCGCTGGCTTACATCATCGTATTCGGGTTCATTATGCTGAAGCCAACGAGGTGCTTCCACAGCTAAAGGATTCGTACGATCTTATTTTCATCGATGCAGATAAAAGAAGGAACGCCGAATACTACCATCAAGGGCTTCAAGTGCTGAAAAAAGGAGGATTGATGTTGGTTGATAATGTGCTTTGGGCCCATAAAGTAGCGTACGAAGAGCATCAAGATACCGACACCCGCCTGATTCGGGAGTTCAACCTGATGATAACAAAAGATCCTTCCGTAGAGGTTTTCATGTTGCCAATACGTGACGGGCTCTCCCTTATCAGGAAAAAGTGAATCTTTGTCTTCCATGAAGTCCCCCCGCTTCCTACTCATCCTGTTTCTGGCTATCACAGTCAGAGGCTGGGCACAAGGCCCAACCAAAAAGCTTTCAAAGGCCGAATATGTAGAAACGTATAAAAACTTTGCGATTCTCAACATGCACAACACCGGCGTACCTGCCAGTATCACCCTATCACAGGGGCTGCTGGAGTCGGGTGCTGGCAATTCCATGTTGGCTGTTAATGCCAACAATCATTTTGGCATCAAATGCCACAAGGATTGGACAGGGGAAACTTACACCATGGACGATGATGCCAAAAACGAATGCTTCAGGAAATACCCGGGTGCTTATGAGTCTTTTTTAGACCATGCCACTTTTTTGAAAGGAAGACCGCGCTACGCACCGCTCTTCCAATTATCCCCAACCGACTACAAAGGCTGGGCTCGTGGACTGAAGGAAGCAGGCTATGCTACCAATCCCAAATATGCTGAATTGCTGATTAACACCATCGATGAGCTCAAGCTACATCAATACGATTTGGTCACTAAAGCAGAATTTGAGGCACTCAATGGCAAACCAAAAGTTAGCCCTTCAACTAAGGATCAGATTTCGGTTAAACGTCCTCCACTCATTGAAGAAATTAATGGCTTAAAAGCAACGTACGTTCAGCCGGGAGAAAGCATCTTCCAACTCGCTGAACGTGTAAACATCGAAGCCTGGAGATTAGTAGAGTTTAACGAGCTAAGCAAAGATTATCACTATAAACCCGGAGACCGAATGTTTCTTGAACGCAAGAATAAAAAAGCGGCGACGGATGTTTATGAAGTTAAAGCCGAAGATAATCTTCATGACATTGCCCAGCAGTTTGGTGTAAGGTTGGAAAGCCTGCGTTACCGAAACCGCCTTGAAGCAGGTGAAGAACCTGCCGAAGGAGAAGTACTGCTCCTTATCAAGAAGAGGGAAATTAAACCCAAAACTCGGCCTCTTTCAGATATTGAAAACCGATACAGATTGAAGGAGGAAGCTGGAAAAGTGGCTGATTCAAAAGCCTTTGACGATTCCATTCGCATTCTCATTGATAGTAGAGCTGAAAAAGTAAGCCAGGAGTCAATTGCCAGGATAAAGGAAAAAGATGAGCAAATCGAATCGCTTACTCTGGCAAGAGACAATATGCTCAAGGAGATTGATCAACTCAGAAAAGCGGTAAAATCCGGCACTAAACCAAAAACTGCGAAAAGAAGCACTCGTACTGAACCTGAGGAAGAAGACGTTCCTGATGCTATTGAAGACAGTAGTGCTGTTTCCGGCTCAACAACTATAAATCCTGAGCCCGTAAGACCTGCACCAAAGGATACCGCAAGAGCAGCCGTTCCTCCTGTTCAAGAGTTAAAATCTCCTGACAATGATATACCTGCTGGTAACACTAAAAAATACAAGGTTGAAAAAGGCGATACTTTGTTTAAAGTTGCCAGAAAGTTCGGTGTTAAGGTTGATCAAATCCGTAAGTGGAATCAAATGACCAACGACAATCTTAAGGCTGGCGAAGAAATCAAGGTTGGTGAATAAGCACTCAGAAATGGAAAAAACACTGTGGTGCCACGGACGCCCTTTTGTACCTCATATTAAATACGATACGATCAGCCAAAAGTGTGCAGAAATTGGCAATGTACTTCATGCTCATTACCGAAGCCGGAATCCTGTCTTTTTGGTAGTACTCAACGGAGCATTTATGTTTGCTTCCGAGCTGTTACGGCAATATCAGGGAAATTGTGAAGTCTCGTTTGTTAAGCTGGCGAGTTATTCGGGAACAAGCACCACAGGAAAGATAAAGGAACTGATTGGCCTCAATGAATCATTAAAAGGCCGGGATGTAATTATTGTAGAAGACATAGTAGATACCGGCCATACTGTAGCTCAGATTCTGAGTCAGTTAGCGGCTATGGAAGTAGCTTCTGCGGAAATCGCAACGTTATTATTCAAACCAAAGGCTTTAGTTCAGCCTATTCAACCTCGATATGTTGGATTTGAAGCTGAAAATCATTTCTACCTTGGCTTTGGACTCGACTACGACGGACTCGGCAGAAACTGGCCTCATATTTACCGATTAGCAGAAGGAGAAATGCAAGCTGAATCAAGCCTTAACAGCTAAAGGCTTGCTTGCACCATCAAGTAAACGTATTTTCGGGGCTTCATGAAACTCAAGGCCATTTGGGGGCTGGCAATTGCAGCCCTTTTTTCAGCATGTTCTACTGATTTAGACATCAACAGCACATGGAAAGAGATTACACTCGCTCATGCACTTTTAGATCCTAACGATACAACCCACTACATCCGCATTTCCAAAGGCTTTCTTGACCCTAGCAGATCCGCTTTGGAAGTTGCCCGAATTGGTGATTCTATCAAGTATAGCAGCCTTGAAGTTACTGTTGAGCGTTGGAAAAATGGCAATCGCCTTCAAACGTTCCAATGCACTCCCGCTTCCAACGTCCCGAAAGACTCTGGTACATTCGCCTTCCCGGAGCAGAACATCTACAGTTTCTCACACATTCTCGATGCAGAAAGTGAATACAGGCTTAAAGTGAAAACTCCGCTTGGGAATGAGCTCACTGCCAGCACCAACATCGTTAGGCCGTTCAGAATATACTCGCCTCAATTACAAGGACGAGTTTCACTTCTTCCTACAGGTTCAACCAGAATTGGATTTTCAGCACCAGTTGCCGGAAAAAGCTATCAGATTATTGCTCGCTTGCATTATCTCGAAGGAAACCGTCTTGACTCTAGGCTGAATTACAAAAATCGTTGGGTTGATATGACAGTTGTTAACCAAGGCAACTTTAGGGATGCCATTGGTGGAGAAAGGGTTGAACAAAACTTATTAGGCAGATCCATTCTTAATGCACTTAACGGAAATTTAGTTAGAAACGATACCATAGGTCGTATTTTTCAGGGGGTTGAATTCATCATTTTAAGTGGCAATTCAACGCTTACCGATTACATCAACATTAATCAACCTGTACAAGCTGTAAACGACGTTCGCCCGGTTTATACCAACGTCCAAAACGGAATGGGCATCTTTGCTTCACGAACCACCTCGCCCAATTTGCGTGATTTTATGTCGAGGCCCAATTACCCGGTTCTCCCCAATGCAGACAATACTACGCAGTTTCGTGAAGTAGATGCGGGCCCGGGATATGATACTTTGGTAATCAACTACCCCCAGCTTGGTTTCAGAAGGTAAGTTCAAGCGCTTTATACTCTAATTTTTTTTTAGTGATGAAGTTAGGAAATGAAGCAAGGCCGATTGTAAACATTGAGCTTTCTCCTTTAGAAAAACTATTGTCTGCAATATGTTGGGCAGGAAGCTTTTTAAGCCTTTTTTGGATGATTAGGTTCTATTCATCTTGGCCTGAAATCGTTCCTATACATTTCAATGCTTCTGGAAAGGCAGACGGTTATGGCCCTAAGGCTACTTTGTTTATTCTTCCTGTAGTGATGATTGGCCTAACAACACTTCTTCAATGGCTTTCCAGAAAACCGTATTTATATAACTACCCAATAGAAATCACTCCTGAAAATGCAATTCGGGAATACTCTTTAGCTTCAAAAATGATTCGTATTCTTAATGCGATCATTATTACTTGCCTTACTACTGTAATTGTAACCACGCATGGCAGCGAAGGTGTTGACCCTCATGGCCCTGGCTTATGGTTTCTGCCGGTTTTACTCGTTGGCGTTTTTGGAACCATCATCGGCTATTTGATTGTCAGAAGCCGGAAACAGGATTAATCCCTTCTTTGTTAACTTCTTACTTTATTAAGAAGGCATTATCCCAATGCTTTACATCGCTTTTTAGTTAGGCTTCTTATAATCAATTAATTGTTGCCGAATAGCTTCAAGGTGTTTATTCTTGGCACTGCCCTTTATCGAACAGTGAAAGAGCAAAAGCTTTTCTGAAAACTAAGAACCCAAGTTGAGAAATGTGGTCGTCGGGGATAAAGTCCCTCTCACTACTTCTCAAGTAACTCAGTTTCAGAGAAGTTTTAATTTCCATTAGGCAGGTGTTAACTATCGAAAACAAGTCATTGCGATTAACACACCATCTTCTGGCTTCTTGACTATTTTCCTTGGTAGTTTTAGTTAGTTCATCCCAATCGGGATATGATGGACACTCAACCCTAATGGCCGAAAAAGTGCCAATACGCGACTAGCATCAGTATCAGTAATAAACACTTGACCAAACTGATTTCCAGCCACAAGAGCCATCAGGTAACTCAATCTGCTTTGATCCAGCTTTTCAAAGATATCGTCCAAAAGCAGGATTGGCTTCCTGCATTTCACTTCCTTAATATAATCGTGCTGCGCAAGCTTTAAGGCGATGATAAAGGTCTTTTGTTGACCTTGAGATGCAAATTTTCGAATGAGTTGCCCATTCAGTAAATACAACACCTTATCACGATGTGGCCCATTCAACGTAGTTCCCGCTTCCTTTTCTTCACTTAAACTTTTGAATGGTTGCGGCTCTATTACAAAAGAAGGTTCTTCCTTCATTCCGGCCATAGTTTGATAATGAAGCCGAAAAACCGGTAATGCCTGTTGTATGAGTTCCTGCCGCCGAGATTGTATCAACGCTTCTAAAGGAATTCTTTGCATATCAAGTACTTCAATTAGCTCTTCTTCCCAAGAGTGGTGTTCCTTGCCTTGTTTAAGCAGTGCATTTCTTTGAAGAACCAGTTTATTAACTTTCAGCAATGCGTCGAGATAATCTGAATGGCATTGCGATAGCCATCCATCGAAAAAACGTCTCCTAATTTCAGAGCCTTCGGTGACGAGCAAGGTATCGGTAGGCGCTATAAGAACTACTGGTATCTGCCCAACATGATCGGCCAATCTAGCAACCGGTTGAGCATTTCTTCTAAACAACTTCTTTCCTGCTTGCCAACCACAACTTATGGGTAAAGTAGTGCCATTATCGTCTAAAAAATGGCCTTCCAGATAAAAAACATCGCTTCCCTGAAGTAGCAATTGGGCATCTTGAAGGCCGGAAAAACCACGAGTCAGACAGAGGTAATAGATGGCTTCAAGGCGGTTAGTTTTGCCACAACCGTTAGGCCCACTGATCAAATTCAAGTTAGTAAAACTGCTGGAGTCGCTTTCGATATTCTTAAAGTTGCTGATTTCCAGCGACGACAGCATCATGAAAGAATCAGGTTAATGGGTTTTTGTCTATTTTAGCGCCTCGAAAAAAGCGTGCCTGAATGGCCAAAACAAAGATAACCAAAGAAACCTACATCAACTGGTACGAAAGCATGCAGTTGATGCGCAAATTCGAAGAGAAATCTGCTCAACTTTATGGTCAGCAGAAGATTAAAGGATTCTGCCATTTGTATATCGGGCAAGAAGCCATAGTAGCCGGTACATACTCCGTCATTCGAAAGGACGACAAAGCTATTACTGCCTATCGCGATCACGCACATGCACTAGCAGCGGGGATTAGTGCCAATGCTGTAATGGCAGAACTCTTCGGTAAAGCAACCGGCTGCTCCGGCGGAAAAGGTGGGTCTATGCACATGTTCTCTAAGGAGCATAATTTTTATGGTGGCCATGGTATCGTAGGCGGGCAAATTCCGCTTGGAGCCGGGTTAGCATTCGCTGATCAATACCGCGGTGGAGACCAGGTTACCGTTTGCTATATGGGCGACGGTGCCATACGCCAAGGTGCTGTTCATGAGACTTTCAACATGGCCATGCTATGGAAACTTCCGGTAATTTTCGTTTGCGAGAATAACTTCTATGCTATGGGAACTTCTCTGGAAAGAACTTCTAATGTATCCGATATTTACAAACTTGGGCTTGCTTACGACATGCCTTCAAGATGGGTAGATGGAATGACTTGCGAGGAAGTTCACAAAGCTATGGATGAAGCTGTAGAACGTGCTCGTAATGGCGAAGGCCCTACCTTCCTCGAAATCCGAACCTATCGCTATCGCGGACATTCTATGTCTGACCCTGCGAAATACAGAACAAAAGAGGAATTAGAAGAATATCGCTCTCAAGATCCAATCGAAAAAGTGAGAGCTACCATTCTTAGTAAAAAATACCTTACAGAAGCCCAATTGGAAGAAATTGACGCTCGCATTAAAATAGTGGTCAATGAATCCGTAGAATTTGCTGAAAATTCTCCGTGGCCTGATGAATCAGCACTATTTAGAGACGTTTACGTTCAAAGCGATTACCCGTTCATTACTGACTAAGAAAACTCATGAGTCAAAAGGAAAAAGAAGCAGGTTCAACGAAGCCTGTTCAACAAGACGAAACCTTCGCTGATACCCTCGACCATCAGTTAGAAGACACCATCTCCCGTTCGGAGGCTTTCATTGAAAAAAACAAGAACAAACTGCTTGGCGGATTAGGCATTGTGCTCTTGGTATTCGGTGTTTACTACTATGTTTGGCACGTCTATCTGCCAGGACAAGAAACCGAAGCTCAGGAACAAGCTTATATGGCTCAACGCTGGTTCGAAAACGATTCACTTGATCTTGCTATCAAAGGAAAAGGCCAGTATGCAGGTTTTGAAGCCATTGCCGACGAGTACAGCATGACGAAAATTGGCAACCTTGCACATTACTACCTCGGTATTGCGTACTTGCGTAAAGGCAAATACCAAGAGGCTATTGATGAGTTGGATAAATTTAGTGCTGATGATATGATGCTGGCGGCTGTTGCAGTAGGTGCTAAAGGCGATGCAATGCTGGAAATAGGCCAAAAAGAAGACGCTTTGTCGCAGTACGAGAAAGCAGCTGGGGTAAGCGAAAACCGTTTCACAACTCCTATCTACCTTCAAAAAGCAGCAGAATTGGCTGAAAACCTTGGACAAAAAGAAAAGGCAATTGAAATTTTCAACCGCTTAAAAGAAGAATACAAGGAAACTAATGAAGGAATGAATGCCGATAAGTTCATTGCCCGAATTCAAGCACGCTAATGCGTTATCAACCATGAAAAAGAAAAACCCCGTTCAACAATTGGCCGGGGTTTTTCTTTTATTATTCCTGATAGGACTCCAAGCTTCTATTATTGGGCAAACCGTATATCCTGCTCCCCTTTCTTTATTCGAACCAGATCAGGGTCCTTCATGGTTTCACCCTGAACGAACCCTTAGGCTTCATTTTTCAATAGTGCGCAAATCCGATGGCAGCGGAAACTTCGATGACAGCTCCGGAATTGCTTATATCAAAGATTTGGTTCGAATTGCCAATGAATTGCTTCGAAACAACCAGCGCATGAATCTCCCGGAGTTAAATCCGCCAAGAGTGCTGCCGACTCTTCTACAGTATGTGTTAGTTGCTGATTCAGGCGCTCCTGAAGGCATCAGCTTTGTCCACAACGATTCGATGTATGTTTTTGCAAGAAGAAGAAACTTTAGTTCAGTTTTCGATGATAAAGTCTTTAAGCTTTATGGCAAAAAGAAGGAATCTGTTCTTAATATTTTTATGCTTGAAAATACTGATGAATCCGAGGAAGGGGGCGGAGTTGGAATGCCTTTATTCGTTAAAATGGGTGCCTGCTTTTATCATTATTCCAAATATGGAAGAGGGGCTTGGTTTATGGCTGGTTTATTAAATCACGAAATCGGCCACACTCTGGGTTTGGCTCATAGTTGGCAAAATGATGGTTGCGACGATACACCAGATAACGCCAATTGCTGGAACATCGACACAACCCAGACTCAATGCAGAAGGATTTCCAACAATGTGATGGATTACAATGTTTACATGAATGCCTGGACTCCTTGCCAAATCAGCTTGATACATTATAATTTTCATGACCCTTACTTTCCAGCACGACGATTCCTTCGCCAAGATTGGAGTACACTTCAAGAGGGCAAGGACGTTTCAATAAAGAAAGGAGACACACTCGAATTAAACCGACCGATAGACCTGAAAGGAAATTTAACCTTAGAAAAAGGCGCAGTGGTTATAGTCAATCACAGGCTTAGTTTACCTGAAAAGGGGCGCTTAGTAATCCATAAAAGAGCTTGGCTTATATTGGGGCCTCAAGGCAGTCTCAACCATTGTATTATGGGCGCTTATAAACCCATGAGTATTCTTCCCAAATACTTAAAAAGGGTTAAAAAAACACCCTGACTACGAATGAGTTAAGAATTAGCAAGCTTTACTTATATATGGTGAGTATATTTGTAACCTTGCTCATGTAATGCATTTTCGGGGGGGGGTATAAAAGCACCAAATTCCGGGATGCTGCGTTAGTTAGTTAAACCTGTAATCCTCTTACTGCCCATGCTGAAAAAGACGCTCTTACTGCTGGTTCTGGGACTTTCCATCTTCCTCGGAACTATTCAGGCTCAGGATGTTACTTATCCTGAGATGAACGAAGAAAGCGAGGCCATTCTGTCAACTCTTGACAGCCTGACTAACCTTCATTACTTCGATCTTAAAAAACGCAATCAGCAGGTTAAACGTCTTAATAAATATGGTTTTCGTCCGGACGATGTTCCTACTTATGACGACTCCATTTACAATTACAGAATTGCATTTCTTGAGCGCGACATGCCATTTACCTATAATGAGTATGTGAAAGGCTTTATAAACCTCTACGCCGTTCGAAAAAGAAATTTAACCGAAAAGATTCTTGGGTTATCTCAGTATTACTTTCCCATATTCGAAGAAGCCCTTGAAAAAGCAGGACTTCCTCACAGTCTTAAGTACCTCGCTGCCGTTGAGTCAGCTTTAAATCCCAACGCAATTTCTCCGGCTGGAGCAACTGGCATCTGGCAGTTCATGTATGGCACTGCTCGTATGTACAATGTTAAGATTAACTATTACTACGATGAGCGCCGCGATCCTTATGCTGCTACTCAAGCTGCCGTAGCCTTCTTCAAGGATTTATATTCTATTTACAAAGATTGGATGTTGGTTTTAGCTGCATACAATTGCGGCCCGGGAAATGTTAACAAAGCAATCCGAAAATCAGGAGGAAAACGCGACTTCTGGTCAATTCGCCCCTACCTTCCTGTTGAGACTCGCGGATATGTACCGGCTTTCATTGCCGTCAGCTATGTGATGAACTTCGCTGCTGAGCACAACCTCTACCCTACTCCATTGATTACCCTGCCTACCGTTACCGATGTGGTTGCAGTAGAAGGTCCGTTGTATATTAAAGACATTACTCAGCACCTGGAAGTTGAAGAAGAAACTTTAACCCTTCTCAACCCCGCGCTTAAGTTGCGCTACATTCCTCAAAGTCACGATTTCTATAACCTTCGCCTTCCGGCAAAGTTGGTTTCCGTTTTCGAGCGTAAGAGAGAAAATATTGTTGCTGGATTACGTAAACCGGAAACTAACAGCTTTGTATCGACAGAAAATCCGAATAATAATTCTGTTAGCTTAGTTTCAAACGAAGTTAAAGACCCTTCCAACTCAAATAACGCTTCCAATTCCCAGGATGAAAAGGTTGCGAATGGTCTCTATAAAACGAAATATACCGTTGAAAGAGGCGATAACCTTCGCAGAATTGCCGAGAAGTACAGTGTTACAATAGCAGAAATCAGAGATTGGAATAACCTTCCGAACAACATTATTCGAGTTGGTCAAGGATTGGAGATTTTCGTGAAGCAACTTCCTGAGAATCAAACTGCTTTGCGAGATTCTGATAATCAGCCCGAGGAAGACCGCTCTGTCTTTTCTTCCTTCCGCAGGGGGAAAAAGCATAAACAGGAGTCAAAACGCGATAAATACAAGACCTACACAGTTCGAAATGGTGATACACTTTGGTCTATTGCTCAGAAAACTGGGCATGAGGTAAGCGAATTGAAAAGACTAAATGGCATTAGAAAAAGTGCTAACCTCAAAAAAGGTCAAAAACTGAAGCTTCCCAAGGCTTAAGTAAGAATGAAAAACATATTGTTGTTAGGATCGGGCGGGCGCGAGCACGCACTTTCCCTTTCACTGGCGTCCAGCAAATTATGTGGACGCCTTTTTATTGCGCCTGGAAATGCAGGCACTGCAGAAGTTGGAACTAATGTCAACCTGAATCCTATTGATTTTGAGGCAATTGCCGGATTTATAGTGGATAATGCTATTGACTTGCTGGTCTGCGGGCCAGAAGAACCGTTAGTTAAAGGATTGAGAGACCATCTTGAGCATACACCCGGTTTGGAAAACGTTGGAATCATTGGCCCAGGGAAAGCAGGTGCTCAACTCGAAGGAAGCAAGGATTTCTCCAAACGATTCATGCAACGTCATTCCATCCCCACTGCATCATACAGAAGTTTTCAACACAACCAACTCGAAGATGCGTTGGAGTACGTTGCACAGCATCCTCTTCCTATTGTCTTGAAAGCCGATGGCTTAGCAGCCGGAAAAGGGGTAGTAATTTGTGAAGACACTCCGACTGCGATTACCACTACCCGTTTCATGTTGGAAGGTGCTTTTGGTGAAGCGTCAAACACCTTAGTCATAGAGTCTTTCCTTAAAGGCACAGAACTATCCGTTTTCGTTTTAACCGACGGCAAAGAGGCTATTGTTTTACCAGAAGCCAAAGATTATAAACGAATCTATGATGGTGATAAAGGCCCTAATACCGGAGGAATGGGAGCTGTTTCTCCAGTTCCGTTTTTCGAAGGAGAATTCCGAGAAAAAGTTTTGCAGAAAATCATTCATCCAACCATCCATGGGCTTAAAGCTGAAGGGATTCCCTATATCGGATTCATCTTTTTTGGACTCATCAATCAGGATGGAGAACCTTATGTGATTGAGTACAATGCCCGATTAGGAGATCCTGAAACAGAAGCAATTCTTCCAAGACTAAATGAAGACTTTCTTGATTTATGTATTGAAACGGTTTCAGGTAAACTAAAAAGCAGAGTTGCCGAAGTAAAGCCTGATGTTGCCACAACCGTGATGTTAGTAAGCGAAGGGTATCCGGGAGCTTATGAAAAAGGAAGGAAAATAGAATTTTCTACCGCGTCTAATGTAACGAAAGACACCTCGATAAGGCTTCATTCAGGAACTTTACTTGCCCCTGAAGGAACGCTAACGAATGGAGGAAGAGTGCTGGCGATTACAGCATTGGCATCAAATGCTCATGAATCGAGGGCTATTGCCTATCGAGCGGTGGAGGAAGTTTCATTTACAGGGAAATGCTTCCGTAACGATATCGGGCTTGACCTGATGTGACGATTATTGCAATTTTCGCTTACCAGCTTCAGATATTGCACGGGAAGTATCCCGTGTCATGCTTTTGATGTATTCTGCTTTCCTAAAACGCAACGCACTCCAATCTTCATCAATCGCTACTTGTCTTACTCCTTCTAGCCCTGCCTTACCTAAAGATTCCCATCCTGTATCTCGGTTGAAATCACACTTAAAGCGTTTAGAAGTTCCTTTTGGGTAGGCCATCCAAACGATAGCATCACCTTCTAATAAAGGGGCTATGCTCTCAACCCATCGTTCAATAGCTTCCTGTTCAGTAACAAAAATCATTACCCAGTTCACTAAAGAGTCAGGAATATGTTCCTGCACCACTAAACCGGTTTGCTTCCATTCCTCTAATTGTTTATAAAATGATTCAGGTGTATCCAGAACTAGCACTTGTTCTGAACCCTTATAGTTAAGCTTTTTCAATAATGCCTCCACAGATAAGAAGCGTTTATACTGAAGTGGTCTCTCCCCTTCGGGAATTTACAAGGTAAACACCAGTTAAAATTGCGAGCATACCCATTACTTGAAATATGCCTACCGGCTCATTGTCGAGCCAACCCCAAAGCAAGGCAACTACGGGAATCAAGTAAGTTACCGAAGAAGCATACAAAGCCGAAGTTGCCAGAATAAGTCGATTGAAAAGGATAAGTGAACCGGCAGTTCCCGCCAAACCCAGAATGGCTATGCAAGCTAGTGAAGTCCATGCTTGTCCGGATTCGTGGTGCTGAAAGGTTTCAACGGGATGCGAGAACGCTAAAAGCAACATGCTTGGCACCATAACCGCAGCAATAGGCAATGCAGAAATTATTAGCGGAGGAGTATCGGCGAGCTTATTTCGTACAGTATTTACACTAATCGCATAAAAAACAGGTGCAAGTACTACTAACAATCCATATCGCCAATCCGACTGAAATCCACCGTTGGCATTCATTAAAATCAATACCATAGCACCAGCAAGGCTCGTGACAACACCGGCAATTTTCATGATGGTTAGCTTTTGTTTGAACAACCAAACGCCAATCATTAAAGTAAACAACGGAGTTAAAGCGTTCAACACTCCGGTAACACTACTGTTCAAATGTGTTTGAGCAATGGTAAATAGAAAAGCAGGAATTCCATTTCCCAAAAAGCCAACAATAAGAAATGCCGGCCATTTCCTTAGCGGCTCTTTTCTGAAATGCTTAAGGGTGATAGGCAATAAAGCTAGGCCACCGAAAGTAAGCCGCATCGAAGCTACTTGTAAGGGCGAAAAAACCTCCAATCCTCTTTTCATCAGGATAAATGAGCTTCCCCAAACCAAGGCGAGGAGGAGTAAAATCAGTACCGGGGTTACCGGATTTTTATATTGCACTGCACAAAGGTAGAAGTATCAAATGGCACCACAACAAAACACATATTTTCCGAACTTTCGGGCATGACAAAAGTCCTGGTTACAGGAGGTACTGGCCTAGTTGGAAGCCATTTACTTGAGCAACTTCAATCACAACCCGTAACCATACGTGTATTAGCAAGAAATCCTGATCAAGCTTTGCAAAAGCCTTGGCTTCAAAAACTGCTTAAATTCCCTATCGAGTGGGTAAAAGGCGACATCCTGGATGTTGAAAGCTTAGAAGAAGCAATGGAAGGAGTCAGCCAGGTTTATCATTGTGCAGCATCTGTATCCTTTGACAAAAAAAACAGCCGACAGCTTTGGCAGACCAATATTGCCGGAACTGCAAATGTAGTTAATGCAAGCTTGTACGCAGGAATCAGCAAATTAGCCTACGTAAGCTCAATTGCTGCTTTGGGAAGAAGTACTTCGGCTGGAATCGTCGATGAATCAACCGATTGGAAAGACGATCCGGGAAACAGCCAGTATGCCATTTCTAAATTCAGAGCCGAATTAGAAGTTTGGAGAGGCATTGAAGAAGGCCTGAACGCTGTGATGATCAATCCGGGTATCATACTCGGTCCCGGTGATTGGTCAGCCACTTCTTCTAGGTTAATCGCACAAATTGCCAAAGGATTTCCGGTAATTAGTCCGGGAGCTAATGGCTTTGTAGATGTTCGCGACGTTGCCGACAGCCTGATTTTTTTAATGAATAGCGAAATCAGCGCTAAACGTTTTGTGCTTGTGGGCGAAAACCTGAGTTATCGGCAACTTTTCGAAGCAATTTGCCTCAGAACAGGCGCCAAAATGCCCACTTGGACACCCTCCTACTCCATGGCGATGTTAGCGGCACGCTTGCTTTCCATTTTTGGGATATTCAGTTCTAAAGAGCCCGCTTTAACTCCGGAAAAAGTGAAAACGGCTTTTTCCAACTATTCCTTCAGTTCAGAGCGAATCCTCTCAAGCGGTTTTAAGTTCCGAACAATGAACGATACCTTTGACTGGGTTTGCGAAGCTTATCGCACTTCTCACTAACGTTTTTTTGCCACTTTTCTACCCTTCGTTTATGCCTCATTTCAAAGAATTTAACTCTAGCAGCCTCTCCGATTGGCAAAATCAAGTCAGTAAAGAACTAAAAGGTTTAAGTTCAGAGAGTTTGAACTTTCAAACTTCATTAGGCTTCGAAATGCCGGCATTCGTAACAGAAGAAAATGCCCGCTTTCTACCAAAATCTACTGAAAGCAAGTGGCCATATACCCATGGATATTATGCGGAAGCAAAGCCCTGGGTGATTTCGGAAAGAATTTTTATTGACGCAAGCAATATCGATTCTTGCAACAAGCAAGCACTATTAGCACTAGAACAAGGTGCCACAGGTCTTCACATCTGCGGTGATCCAGACAATGAAGACTCGTTCAAACGCTTTATGAGTGGAATCCTCCCAGAATATATCAGCATCTGGTTTAGCGGCACTCAACAATACCGGATGGCCCGATGGCTATCTCACCTCGCGCAAGAAAGAGGCATCAACCCTTCTCACTTGCACGGTGGGTTACTTGGAGATGGCAGTCTGGCTATTGCCAATCAAGACCTGCCACATTTTGCGCAAATCGTTGCGGCATTACCCAATTTCCGATGCCTTTGGACTGATGCTTCCTCGTTTTATGAACAAGGGCTTAGTGTGGTTGACGAAGCTGCTTTTGCATTATTATCTGGAAAAAGACTGTTACAGCATTATACTAAAGCAGGAATAAGCCCAGATGAAATTGGCAAGTATATTCAGTTTCGATTCAGCAGCCCACTTCAATACTTTATCGGCATAGCCCGCCAACGCGCATTTCGCTATTGCTGGTCACAAGTGATGAGTTCATTTAATCCGGAACATAATTGCAGTTCAGTAGCAAGCATCTATACTCAAACTGCTTACCGCCATCTAAGTAAACGGGATGTATTCAATAATCTTTTGAGGAATACTACAGCCTCGATGGCTATGGTAATCGGTGGAACAGATGCACTTGAAGTCCTTCCTCATGATTCGGCATTGGGCATGGGAGATTCGAATATATTCAGTAACAGAATGGCCCGAAACATTCAATTAATACTTGCGCATGAATGTGGCTTCGATCAACTGGTTGATCCAGCAGGAGGTTCCTTTTATCTTGAAACAATGACTTTTCATTTAGCTGAGGCCATCCTCTTACGGTTAGAAGCTATTGAAAATGAAATGAATTGGGAAGATTGGGTAAAAAAAGGAATTATCGAACATGCTTTATCCGAACAGCAAAAAATTAAGGAAGAAGTTAATAATGGAACTCTTCCAATAATTGGCGTTAATCTTTATCCTAACAATCAGGAATTAATAAATGACCCTATGCTTTTAGATGTTCTAAAAAAGGTGGAAAGTAAATTTAGAGAAGCTGGAGATATGGAACGTCAAACAGTTTCTCATTAATCTATTTTAATATTTCGAAGGGTATTGAATGTAACAAGTAGGGTTGATTACAAGCTAAATCACAATCCAACCCTTTGGTAATAATTCTAAGCGAATTGAAGACTAACACGCATAAAAAAAGCCACCTTATCTGGTGGCTTTTTTTATGGTTATAATTAAACTTAGTTTCCGAAGTTGAAACGGTAAGCAGCGCGGAAACCGATAAATCCAAGTGTTGTAGTACCTGCCACATCAATTTCCTGACCAGTAACCGGATCTTCTGTAGTTTCAGTAGTTGGAAAGCCTGGAGAAAGATCGTAACGTACTGAAAGGTCTAAAGCATTATCTCCGATTGGTAACGAGTATCCAATACGTGGAGCAAAACTGAACGTAGTTTTTGAACTTCCAGGAACATCAACAGAAATTCCCAGCACGGTTTGTTTAGTAGATCCCAGTGTAAACAGGTTCAATCCTAAATCAACACCAGCATACAAGCCTAAGTTCTCAACAGGAAACCAATTTGCACCAATGCGAATAGGAATTGCCGAAATTGAAGGAGTTGTTATCTCAGATGGAGGAAATGGAGGGAGATTGATAGTCGAAGTTTTACCACCAAAAGTCAAGTAACCAACTGAACCAGTTAAGTCAAGTGTACCTTCAATTAGATTGTAATGAAACATTGCAGAACCTCCGAAGCCAATTCCATTACCAGTAGAGAAGTCGTCCCCCATTGGAAGACCAACTTCAGCACCTACACTAACGCCCATTTTACTTTGAGCGGATGCGCTGAATGCTCCAAATGCGAGACAAACAGCAGTCATTAAGAAGATTTTTTTCATGTTTAAATGTTTAGGTTGAACTATTTTTCGTGTTTCAAATATTAGGCCAAAAATGCCTTTTATAAAATAGGAAAAAATCAAAAACAATTAAGGCTATATGTGTAACGAATTGAGGCATTGAGGACTAATCCTTAGCAGCGCATATAAAAAGAAACGGGCTGATCAGATTCTAACCAGCCCGTTTTCAAGTTTTACGTTGTTAGCTTTTCAGTGCCGCTACACCTGGAAGTACTCTGCCCTCCATGTGTTCGAGCAATGCACCGCCTCCGGTAGAAACATAGCTCACCTTGTCAGAAAAGCCGAATTGATTCACCGCTGCGGCAGAATCGCCTCCGCCAATTAAAGAGAAGGCATCATTTTCAGAAGTAGCATCAGCAACAGCCTGTGCTATTGTTCGTGTTCCATTGGCGAAGTTCGTCATCTCAAATACACCCATTGGCCCATTCCAAAGAATGGTTTTAGAATTTCTGACTGCCTCAGCAAATTGAATTGTAGCTTCCGGGCCGATGTCCAAACCCATCCAGCCTTCAGGAATTTCCATGTTTCCACTCAAACGTGTGTTTGCGTCATTCGAAAAATTATCTGCAATCACAGAATCATTTGGAAGTAACAACTTTACTCCTTTTGCTTTAGCCTTTTCTATTAAGCTAAGGGCGAGTTCAAGCTTGTCGTCTTCACAAAGGGATTTTCCAATATTTCCACCCATCGCTTTAAAGAAGGTATAAACCATTCCACCGCCGATAATCAGGTTATCTACTTTATCGAGCAGGTTTTCAATAATGAGAATTTTATCTGAAACCTTCGCCCCTCCCATAATGGCGGTATAAGGGCGTTCAGGATGGCTCATTACTTTATCGGCATTTTCTAGCTCAGCCATCATTAAATAACCAGCCGCTTTTCGATTGGGAAAAAACTGAGCGATAACGGCAGTAGAGGCATGAGCACGATGCGCAGTTCCGAATGCATCGTTGATGTAAAAAGTACCCAGTTTAGCGAGTTTTGAGGCAAACTCCAGGTCTCCTTTTTCTTCTTCCTTGTAAAAGCGAAGATTTTCAAGAAGAAGTACTTCACCAGCTTTGAGGTCAGCAGCGAGATGAGAAGCTTTTTCGCCGATACAATCGGGAGCAAACTGAACCGGAATACCCAGAAGTTCGCTGGTCTTGCTTACAATATGATGGAGCGAATACTTGTCTTCAGGGCCAGTTTTAGGTCGGCCTAAGTGCGACATCAGAATTACACTTCCACCATCCTCGAGGACTTTCCTTATAGAAGGTAATGCAGCGCTGATTCTGGTATCGTCGGTGACTTCGAAAGTTTGATTGTTAAGTGGGACGTTAAAATCAACCCTCATTAACACTTTTTCACCGGCAAAGTGAAACTGGTCTATAGAAATTGCCATAGCATGAAATTGAAATTCTACAATCAGGCGCCTACGCGTACTGCGAGATCAGCCAGACGAGCAGAGTAACCGGATTCGTTATCGTACCAGCCTACAACTTTAACCGTTTGTCCGATTACCATTGTAAGATCGCTATCAAGGATACATGAATGACGGTTGCCAACGATATCAATTGAAACGATTAGGTCTGTTTCATACTGTAAAATGCCATTGAGCGTACTTTCGGAAGCCGCCTTAAATGCAGCATTGATTTCTTCAACGGTTGCAGGCTTCTTCAGAATAGCTGTAAAATCGGTAACAGAACCATCTGGAATAGGCACACGCATGGCGTTTCCATTGAGTTTGCCTTTCAAGTGTGGCAACACCAAACCAACAGCTTTAGCAGCGCCAGTAGAGGTTGGAACGATGGAATGAGCTGCGGCACGCGCTCTACGAAGGTCTTTATGCGGCGCATCCTGCAAGTTTTGATCAGCAGTGTATGCGTGGATTGTAGTCATAAACCCACTTTCAACTCCCCAATTTTCATCCAACACTTTCACCATAGGTGCGAGGCAATTGGTTGTGCAAGAGGCATTTGAAAGAATTGTTTCTGTTCCGTCTAATGTTTCATCATTAACTCCAAGAACGATAGTCTTGATATCGCCTGTTGCTGGAGCAGAGATGATGACTTTTCTTGCTCCTGCCGCAAGGTGCTTTCCGGCACTTTCTCGGTCGGTAAAACGACCTGTTGATTCTACAACAACATCAACGCCATGTGCTCCCCAAGGCAATTGAGCAGGGTCGCGTTCGGCAAGAATTTTAATTTTGTGGCCATTTACGATGATTCCTTCCGCATCGTGCCCTACTGTACCGGCAAAACGTCCGTGAACAGAGTCATACTTAAGCAGGTGTGCGAGCGTTTTGGTATCCGTAAGGTCATTGATGGCCACGATTTCAACGTTTTCCTTCTCGAGAAGGTATTTAAACACGTGGCGACCAATACGCCCGAATCCATTAATGGCGATTTTGATTTTTGTCATCGTACTGTTTGTTATTGCTATGCAAATATAGAGGGTCTGATAGAATTAGTAGCGCGATTCCAATAGTTAGCTCAAGCAGGAAAAGAAGTGCTTGGGAAGAAGAGCTTCAGAAAAAATCATCATGAAGTACAGGTACATTCCCAATTGAAGCCACCAAGACTAAAAAAGAACGGCGTTTAGCCCTATATAGTGATGAAAAACAAGGAGGTAACCTCAAATGAGCTAACATTCAGGTAATTTTCGAAGATTTTTTTTGGCAGTTTGCCTAGTGATATACTATATTTGCACCACTTTAACGAAACGGCCCGTTCGTCTAGGGGTTAGGACGCAAGATTTTCATTCTTGTAGCAGGGGTTCGATTCCCCTACGGGCTACCAAAACCGCCTTTTAGAGAATTCTGAGGCGGTTTTTTATTTTACTATTAGCTGTTCAGTTCCGTTCAAGAAGAACAATTTGCTTTTGTAGAATCGAATCAGATTCTATCAACTATTAAGATTTTGAACTAATTTGATTTAAATAGCGATGCTTAACGTCGGCTTTCGACGTAATTCAAAAGCATTTTCAAACGGCTTCTTAAATCCTCAATTCCTTCCTTTTGGATAACAGAAATAAACACTGAATCTCGGTCTTTTGCCATCCAACTTTTTCGGAGGTGCTCAACTGTCATTTCGGGGTTATGTTTAAGAAACACATCCATCTTATTGAAAACAAGCAGGTTCGGCTTATCAAGCACTTTCAACTCTCGTAAAGTTTCCTCAACCACCACCACTTGCTCTTCAAAATTAGGATGGCTGATATCCACAACATGTAGCAAAATGTCAGCTTCTCTTACTTCATCCAGCGTTGATTTAAAAGACTCTATTAAATGAGTAGGAATCTTTCTAATAAACCCCACCGTATCAGAAATCAGGAAAGCAGTTTGGTCAAGTACTACCTTTCTGACAGTAGAGTCAACCGTAGCAAAGAGTTTGTTTTCTGCAAAAACATCGGCTTTAGAAAGTAGATTCATCAAGCTGGATTTGCCTACGTTGGTATATCCTACAAGTGCAACCCTGGTTAATGTCCCTCTTCCCTTTCGTTGGGTTTGATTTTGACGATCGATGGTTTGGAGTTTTTCCTTTAAAACGGCTATTCGAGTTCGAATTACCCGTCGATCAGTTTCGATTTCCTTTTCTCCAGGCCCTTTCATTCCAATACCTCCCTTTTGTTTCTGAAGGTGAGTCCACATACGGGTTAACCGGGGAAGCAGGTATTGATTTTGGGCTAATTCCACCTGTGTTCTTGCCTGCGCTGTTTGAGCGCGGGAAGCAAAGATGTCGAGGATAAGATTGGAACGATCCAGGATTTTACAGCTTAGCGATTGTTCCAGATTTCTGATTTGAGTAGGCGTTAACTCATCATCAAAAACGACTAAATCCGCTTCGGCATGTTTAACAAAGTCGGCGACTTCTGCCAGTTTTCCTTTGCCTATGTATGAACGAGAATCAGGCCTTTCCAGCTTTTGTAAAAACCGGCCAATAGTTTCAGCACCTGCCGTTTCTGCTAGAAAGGCCAATTCATCCAAATATTCTTCTGCTTGCTCCTTAGTTTGTAACTGACTAATTACACCTACTAAAACGGCCTTTTCTTTCTCTTTAATCAAAATCAGAATAATGCGGTTTCATGAAACACTCGTACAAGCACAAAAGCTAAAAAAGCTGCAATTAAGGACGCCTTATAAATTCCTGAGGGGAGGTGATTTTTAAACAGCATTACGTCGTTAGAGGCAAATCGAACGATGCTTCTGAAAACCACTAACCAGTTAAACAATGCGAAAATCATGATAAAGATTTCATGTTTGAATGTAAAACTTAACCAGAATCTGAAACGTGTTGGCCCAGGGACGAACGCAAGAACGGCTACGGTGAGCGTAATCAAACACGGCAATGTAATAACGTTCCAAACAAACTTTCTTCGCCGTGATTGATCTCCACTTTCTGAAAGGATAAGATCAAAAACTGGAGCACTCTCGTAGAACGACATTAGCATTTGTCTGAAAATTAAATACGAAACAAACAATGAGCAGAATACCATGCCAATTCTAACAATGGGGCTTGCCCCGAAATTCCATAGGACATAGTAACCCATTTCTTTAAAGGTGATAGCTCCTGCAAAGGGAGCCCCAAGTGATCGAATGAAAAACCAGAACGCCAACCACAAAAAAAGCAGCTTCAAGGTAGTATAACTCTGTAAAGTCACACGATAAAGTCCATAAAAAATAGCTCCAGAGAAGAGGCTTAGCACTGGAGAGAACAGATATATCTCTGTTACATTACTTACATTCCAAGCATCCTTTGTAGCCATGGTGCTAATAGAAAGCAAGTAATATGTAGGATTCATATCATTGAGATAACATGCAAACCAAGTATAGAAGCTGTTCACCGCTAAACATATCAGGTATGCAAGAACGGATGTAGCTGTGTGATTCAGCAGTTGGGTTTTGTAGCTTTTATTAAGCTCTTCCTCAGTAAGAGTTGAAACCAGTATGAGATTAGGGTCTTGAGTTAGCATAATCAAAAAAGAAGGCCTCCTAAGAGGCCTTCAAAGTTGTAAGAATTCTTTGAGTTTTAAGTAAAGCTTATTTGTTCAGTACAACCTTTTCAGTATGAATGCCTGTCGCTGAACTGAAACGAACCAAATAAGCAGCATTGGCCAAATCTGATAAATCCATAGTGAAATTGCCTTCTAAAACTTTGGAAGCAGACTTCACTACTCTGCCGTTCAAATCAACAATGTCAATGTTCGTAGCTTCTTGCTGACGTCCGAAATTTACAATGAGGTTGGAGTTAGAAACAAAAATCTCAGGTTTTACGAAAGTAAGATTCGGGATAGAAGTAGTGATGGCATTAATGTGTAGCACAAAACGATCCTTACGATTAGTTGAAACGTGATTAAAAGGATAAGCACCTGTACGAAGGTTATGAAATGTTCCAGTAATTCTATCTTCAAGCATTACAGTCCAAATTGGATCAATGTTCTCAAGATTAGGCTCAATAGCATAATTTCCTGTGCCGTTATACTCGTAGAAGTACTCTTCACTAATGCCGTTTGCTGTCATTGGACGGCTGTTTTGCATGAGTTTAAAATTAACATTAGTGATGCTATAAAGGCTATGTCCATTAAAACTGCCTGGGAATTGTGAGTCGTAATCCTGGTCAAGCCCATCCGTTGCCTGGCTTGCAATTAAAGACAAGGCTGTTGCTAAAGGCTGTCCATTCTGAGCCAGCTTAAGGCGCACAATTGGAAAAACATTCTGAGTGCGCAGGTTATAAGTAGAAGAAGAGTCGCTTGTTTGGCTTGTTCTAAACGTAAAGGTTGGTACAGTCGCGGAAGAAGCCTTTACTAAGAAAGATTGGAATGGCGCAATAAAGTTAGAACCACTTCCAGTTTTTGTATTGCTAACAGCATTGTAGCTATCCCAAGATCCATAAGTAGAATTAAACAAGTAGATGGTTGAACTGAGGTTCGCTACATCACCTGTTCCAAACATGTTCTCCCAATCTAAGGTAGAGAGATAAGGATTTCCCATTAACATCCAACCGTTGAAGTCACTATTACTACCTACCCTACCAGGAGCTGTTATTGGAGTAGAATTAAGAGAACCGGTTAAGTCTAATGTAACCGGAGAGGTTAGATTCGCTATCCCATCGCTTGTTCCTGCATAAGCCAAAAATCCACGACCCGCGGTCATAATTCCGGCATTGGTTGCATTGATTCCTGTATCTGCTGCAATTCTCCAGTTCGAAACAGTTTTCCAGGAAGCACCAATCCAAACTGGCATATCTCTCATTGCGATAAGGTTTGCACCATTAACTCCCTGAACACCAACATTGATACTTCCACTAATATCGCTATAGGTAGCCGCTACAGGAGCAGAAAAGCCACGCCACTGGTTATTAACACCGGAGATATAACGCTGTGCAGTTACATTTCCGCTTACCGAACCCGCAGCAGCGAAATTGATTCTCCCCTGATAAGAAGCACCACTTCCGACGGTTAAAAATCCGCCGGTTGTTAATGCGCCAGAAGCTTGGTTTACTACGCCTCTTACCTCAACGGCATTTCCTAAAGTAGTTGCACGGTTAGAGGTGTAGTTGTTAATTGCGTTTGCGCCACTAAGGAAGAAAGGATTCCCTGTTGAAGAAGCACCAAGTGTAAGGTTAGATGAACCATTTCCGGTAAGGGCATTCGTGGCACTACCACTGAAAGCACCGTTGATAGTAAGAGCGTTTGAGCCAATGGCTAGACTTCCACTCGTAAGGGTAAGTGCACCGTTGGTGGTTACATTTCCTCCCATATTGTCCGTAGCTCCACCACTAAGCGTAAGGTTGTGGTAAGTTAACGGCGAAATAGTTTGAGCAGTGGCAGAGGTATATTCAATAGTAGAACCACTGTTAAGGGTAGTGCTTCCTGCTGATAACCCACCGAAGCTACCTGCTGAAAGACCACTTGCATGGGAGGTCTGAACTGTTCCGGTTATAGAAGCAGTAGCTCCTGCGTTAAAGGTAATTGCATTACCTGCCATATTAAACGTATTTCCTGAAGCGATGGTTAGCGCTCTGCTGGCGGCAATGCTGGTAGTTCCGGAAGCTAGGTTTTTAGTACCGCTACCAGAAATAGTAAGGTTTCCATAAGCACGCGCATCAACCGTTTGGCCTGTTCCGTTGTAGTTTACCGTTGAAGTAGAAGCAAGGGTTACAGAGGTAAAAGTACTTCTGATAGCCGTAACTGTAGAACCATAAAGCCCATCAGGATCGGCAGTAATCACTGTTCCATTGATGAAAGCCTGTCCGTTAGAACCTCCTCCTGTATTGTTGTTACAATTAATCGCTCTGCTAGCCATGTCTAAGGTAGAACCATTGCTAACCGTAAACGAACGACAATCGAAATCGGCAGATCCAGCCAACAAGGTATTTCCAGAAAAAGTAAAATACAGTGAATTGCCCCCAAACTCTCCAAAGAATGTTCCCCCGGCATTTCTCAAAATACCCGATGCACCAGTGAACGTTACAGTTTGGATTCCTGATCCGGAACGCACCCTTGAAGTTGGAGAACCTGCGACCAAGCTTCCGCCGAGGCTAACTCCAACTTGAAAGTCGAGGTCATCTGTCGAAGCAGTATTGATAGTCATATCATGTAACGTAGTAGGATGAGTACCAATTCCAGTGTAACTATAGTTTGCTCTGGTTTCAAAACTTCTAAGCGAAGCTGCCATAGGGTTGGAGGCAGAACCCGAGGCAGTAGAAGGGACAGACTGATAAAAGAAGAAACGAGGACTAGTTCCTGATTGCCCACCTCCAGGGTTATTTACTCCATTAGGAAATACATCGTAAAAGAAATCCTGACCGCCTGATGGGTTGTTTGGTGCAAAGGCGTAACCGTACCAGTTAAAGGAAGTAGGCCTTCCACCTCCCGAACCATTGATATCGGACCAGCGAATTCTGCACTCCCGGTTTGTCCCGCTATTAGCCCTCTCCAGAATTGAACTGGAAGCTACCTGCTGACTCCACCCCCCTGAGCCATTTCGTTCCCAATACTCAATATAGGTATTGGTCCAATAAACAGAAATGTCAGTTCTGAAAGGCGATTGAGTAGTATGGTTAAAGTGAAACTGATTAGAAAGATTGCCAACACTGCTAGTACCACCGCTTACCGGCTGCATAGGGTCTAAATCTGCTGCAAAGATAGCTGGCTCACTCCCTGACCCGCCTGTTTTGCCCAAATACAGGTAAGTGTTATCCCATGCCACAAACCAACCATTCGTTCCAATGTTCGTGTAGTTGCCATATTCCGCTGCAGTGATGTTTCCATCAATGGTGGGCGGAGTTGACAAAAACTGCGCTTGCGTCTCTATTCCTAGGAGCAACGCAACGCCAAGTAGAAATTTCTTCATATTTCAGTGTTACAGATTTTTTTCGGGTCTAAATTAAATACGGAATTGTTGATTAACAAAGTGTTAAAGATGGCTTTTAGATAAGGATTACAAAAATACCCCTCGGATTCACTACGAAAGTCCAAATTGAAGCAATGAAATTCGACCTAAAACCCCCTTAGTACGAATAAACACCCTTAATGGCTGATTTACAAAGTCTTTAGTGATTCCACGTTCCGAAAGGATGTGGAAAAATTTCTTTGGGCAGGAAATGGGAACATGTGGTAGTAACGTTTACTTTCGTATTTGTAAAAGTATCGACACATGCTTAAGGGATTTTTTATGGGTGAATATGACGGAAAGTTGGATGACCGCGGTCGTCTGGCTATTCCTGTCAATTTACTTAAGGAAATCCCTGATAATGAGCGTGATGAGCTCATTGTAGCAAAAGGATTAGACGCCTGCCTTGAGGTAATGACCCAAAGTGAATGGCAGAAAGTCCTTGACGACATCCAGACTTTAGACCAGGATGTAGAAGTGAACCGCCTTTACTTCAGCAGACGAATAAGTGGCGGCGTAGGATGCACCATAGATAATAGTAACCGCATTAATCTCCCCCCCCGATTAATGAGTTATGCCAGCCTATCCAACAAGGATAAAGTGGTGATTGTAGGCTCAATTCGAAGGATTCAAATCTGGAAAGAAGATGCCTACGATGCGCATTTGAACAAAGGGGGGACTATGTCGGAATTGGCCGAACAGGTCTCTAAGCTAAAAAAACGTGACTGATCAGGCATATCATATTCCGGTTCTGGCACCCTCATGCCTTGAAGCGTTGAACATTCGCCCTGATGGCATTTATGTAGATGCTACGTTCGGAGGCGGAGGGCACTCACGTCTGATTATCAGCCACTTAGGCGAGAATGGTCGATTAATCGCCTTTGATCAGGATGAAGATGCCGCCGCAAATTTGCCTTCAGATTCTAGGATTACGTTCGTTCCTGCCAATTTCTGCCACATCCGAAGGTTTCTTCGGCTTCATCAAGCCTTGCCTGTTGATGGAATACTGGCCGACTTAGGCGTTTCTTCCCATCAGATTGACGCGGCGGAGCGCGGATTCAGCTTCCGATTTAATGCTCCGTTAGATATGCGCATGGATCGGCAAAGCGGGATCGATGCGGCTACATACCTTAATGAAGTGGATGAAAGCTCCTTGACAAGGATTTTCAGGCACTATGGAGAACTTCAAAATGCGGCTAAACTATCGAGGCTTGTGATGGTAGCCAGAAGTAAAAGTCCATTAAAAACCACCTTCGACCTAAAACAAGCCCTAGAACCTGCATTGCCACGTGACCTACAGTCAAAATTTCTGGCTAAAGTGTTTCAAGCTATCCGCATTGAGGTAAATCAGGAAATGAAGGTGCTGGAAGATTTTCTTCATCAAACTATCAGTTGCCTAAAACCAGGTGGAAGGTTAGTAGTGCTTTCGTATCATTCTTTGGAAGATCGCCCGGTGAAAAACTTCCTCAGAAGTGGTGACATTGAAGGAGAAGAAACTAAGGACTTCTTTGGCAATTTAATCAGGCCGTTTACACCATTAGCAGCAAAAGCAGGAAAGGCTGATGAGCAGGAAATTCAGTTAAACCCGAGGGCACGAAGTGCTCGTTTACGTGTAGGAGAACGGAACGCATGAACGCACCTCGAACTAAGCCAGCTACTCCCGAAAAGGAAGCAACAGGAAAGAAAAGAAGCACTAAGGCTCTGCCATTACACCTTTTCGACCCTTCCAACTTCCTTCAAATCGACTTTCTCAGAAAGCATATACGCTTTATCTTCTTTCTGTTCTTTTTAATGATGCTCTATATCGGCAATGCCAATATGAATGAGAGCAGATTAAAACGGATTGCCTCTTTGGAAGATTCCATCAAAAACGCACGAAGAGACTACATCTATCTAAAGGCAGAACTCACCAAGCTTACTCGCGAATCACAAGTAGCTCGTGTTGTGGAAGATCAGCAATTGAAAATTGTTACTCAATCCCCCCGAAAAATCTATGTCAAAAGCGCCCCATAAACCAAGTGGAAGTAGAAATCCATTGGCATTTGGGGCAAACCTGTATTTCACGCTCCTGGTGCTAATTTTCTCCGTTATCATTTTCAGAGTTTGGAAACTGATGGTGATAGAGCGGGAGCACTATACCAAACTTCGCAACGAAAGATTTTACAACGATTCTACTATCAATGTGCTTAGAGGTAGCGTGATATCGGAAAACGGGGCGATATTCTCTACTACAATTCCTTATTACACGCTTTCGGTTGACATGACCGCGGGCTATTTAAATCAGCCTCGCACTACGTTCAGCAACGAAAAAATCAAAGAGCTTAAAGAACATCATATTGACTTCGATACGACACAATTAAACTCCAAAAACAACTTTCTATCTAAGTTTCTTGATAAGCTTTCCAAGCTTTTTCCTGGAGAGAAAAAGAAGGAAGCTAAAACCATCTTTGAAACTGAGTTGGCCATTACTGCTGAAGAACTGGCGAAAACGTTCGGCACCAGAAACAAGGAGGAATATTCGGCTCTTCTGAAGAAGTGGCATGAAGATGCAATTTCAAAAGGACCGAAGCCTAAAGGCTACAAGAATCGGGTTATTGAAAAGAACATTGATTTCGCTACCTATACTAAAATTAAGAAAAAGGGAATATTTGAAGCACCCAAGGGACAACGCTCGTGCATCGTCCTAAAAGAGAACTACCGCGCAGTTTATCCTTATACGAATCTTGCACTTCGAACGATAGGGAAAAATCCAACTGAAGAGGAAAACAAGAATCCACGTTTGTTTAAAAACCAAACAGGCATTCAATACCGATACAATAGCTATTTAGCGGGAGTAATTGGAAAAGTTAAACGCAAAAAAGTAGGCGGAAAAGCTTATCTGAAAATTGATGATGAAAACAACATCATGCCTCAGAATGGCAGTGACGTGATTACAACGCTCGATGTCAATATGCAGGACATGGTTGACAGTGAGTTAAGAAAAACACTAACCGCCCATCAGGCTGAATATGGAACCGTAGTAGTAATGGAAACTGCTACCGGAAAAATCCGAGCTATGGCCAACTTGGGATTCGATAGCACAAGTAGAACGTATAGCGAATTAGAGAATTACGCGGTAAGAAGCCTATTTGAGCCTGGCTCTACCTTTAAGTTGGCTTCGTTGATGGCAGCAATGGAGAAAAGAGGGCTTACACCCGATGAACGAGTTGATATTGAAGGAGGAACAGCCCGCGTAGGAAATATGACCGTTAGAGATGCCGGCCATGGTAAGGCTGAGAGCAATCTTTCTATCCAGCAGGTTTTCGAACGCTCCTCGAATGTAGGCGTTGCGAAAACTATCAATAGACTATTCGGAAACAGCCGGACTGATGTTCAGGATTTTCTTAATGCCATAAGCAGCTTTGGGCTTCTGAATGAAACCAGAATTGATTTATTTGGAGAGAAGCCACCCATGGTTTTTAATCAGAAGGATAAAAGGTGGACTCCGAACTACTCTCTGATTAAATTATCCTTTGGATACTTTTTCCAGTTTACTCCACTTCAACTTCTGAATTTTTATAATACGGTAGCGAACAATGGCAGACAAATGAGGCCATACCTCGTTAGCGAGATTCGCTACCTCGACGACGTTGTTGAGCGATTTGCGCCTGAAGTAGTAAATCCGAAAATTTGCAGCGATAAAACACTTAAGTGGGCGCACCAACTTATGGTTGGCGTAGCATTAAATGGCACTGCAAAAGGGCGAGACTCCTTAGAGTTCTACTATGCTGGTAAAACAGGAACTGTTCAAATATGGAATAATCCGAAGGATAAAATTCCCAATGCCCCGGCTGATGGGAATGGCAACTTCAACAACTATTTGTTTCCGGATGGCAATGGAAGATGGACCAATCGTCACCAGGTATCTTTTGTAGGCTACTTTCCTAAAGATAAACCTACCTATTCCATCATTATCGTCGTT